>PLUB01000060.1 GCA_003164755.1 Methanosarcina sp.
AGTGCTTCCATTTAAAGGAATTAGATAACATATTACTACTTTTGATTTCCTTTTTGTTTTACTATATCCTTAGAAAAGATTTTTTGCAACGGAACCCTTTTTCCTGTTATTTACTACGGTTACTTTTGAAGTTTCAGGATATTTTAAAATTACTGTGTAAATTATGGTTCCAAAATACCTGTTTTTGATAAAGCGCTTGGCCCAAGTTCTTTACAAAAGCACGCTTCAAGAATCTCATATTCAGTACTTCGCTAATTTTCACTTTTCCATAAACAACTCTTTCATATACCTTTATAAGCGATGAAAAAGCCTACATATGTTTTCTCTTCTCATATAGGTCTGAATACCGTCCCTTAAAATAGAATTAAAACCAAAAGAATGCATTGATGCTGTATTGTAATTTCTCAAAAATTATGTAAATATTTAGATAATGGTTCACTTATATATAAATACATTTTTCGTACCTTAGTGAGTATGGTAGTCAACGAGATTTTTGCTCATTCTATCTAAAAACAGTATCCGAATATTTCGTGCGAAAGATCCATAAACAACAATTTTAAAAAAGTATGAAATAGCTTATCCTATATAATAAAATATTCATATTCATATTCAAAGACTAATAATAACCCTGAACGTAAGTAGAGTTATGAATTCTCTGTTGGTCACACAATGATTCTCATTGCTGAAAAAGAGATTAATTTCATGAAAAATAAATAATATGTGAACACGCTAAAAAGTGAAAAAACTCTTTTTACCCATACATCTTCTGTAAATTGTGACAAAAATAAAAGGTTTACTGTAGCTGTTGTCCCTACAGGAAAGAACGAAATAAAAGTTGAATCTTTTTCATATTTTATCTACCTAGTCAAAAAACGGAAGCGTCATCTATTATATGATTAAGTTTTTTCAAAAATCTAAATGTCAGTAGATCTATCAAATTATGTTTCGTTTCCTATCACAAAATGCCTTGTAAGTGCTATCAACAATTTGTTGACAATCGTCGACAATACAGAATTCCAGATGGATCTCAAATTTGATAACAGATGAAGGAATCTCGAAGGAGAAGTTCACTTCGGTAGATTATGTAGATTACGAAAAAAAAGATGTAATACTGTGAAAAAAATTAAATAGCAAAAATGCTAAAATAGAACAAAATCTTCCAAAATCTCTCTTTTTTTAGGTTGTATGGTTGGAAACTGAAAAATCCGAGCTCCTATTGATGAAATTTTTGAAAGCTGTCAAATGATTTTTGATGAAAAAATTACGTTTCATTCCAAATGGAATTTGTACTTCCAAACTAAGATAATAAACAGAAAACAAACTGCTCAACATATTATGGAGTGTCCTCTCTTTGTTATTCTCTTAAATTTTAAGAGTTCTGCAAATGAATCTTTCATAAAATCTTTCAAGGTTTTAGATGGAGATAATTTTTGTCTTTGATTTAACCATTTGCCAGTTTTCTTGCTACTAAAATTCTCGGTGAACTTATATCTCCCTAAGCTTCAACGAATTATTGATATCCCCCCTCTTCTTTTCATGCTCGCTAAAAATCTAACAGAATCAAGTTTTTAATAGAAGGATTGAACAGCAAGAGTCGATCCTATATTAACGCATATATTCCTGAGAATTTCGATAAACTCCTACGTTTTTTCATATGCATATCAATTGTATATAAATGAATAGTAAGAATCAGAGATTTATTGAAATTCTCTCTTGCTAGGAACTGTAGAAAATCTTCTATGCTTTGTGTCTGTATTTATTGGCCAGAATAACACAAAAAAGGATTCATTTCTACTCAATTGTCAAAGTTAGGATTCAACATTATTTTTCTTTAAGACTCGTGAAAAATGGGTGAAATTTTACTTAATATCTGATCCATTTGGTAAAATACTGAACTAGAACAGGTGGGGAAAAAATATTCATCCGCCCATTCATTACAAAGATTAGGTCTTTTTCTTTGAATTCCAGTTCCTTTCTCAGATCTTAAAGTTTTCTTTTGCCCATTTAGTGCCTGCTTCAAAAACCCGCTGATTGAATTCCACGACTTTGGATTTGCCCGAAAAATTTTCGGCAAAAGCTTCCTTGAAGGATTCTTCTGCCAGGCCTGTAGCGTTAAGGTCCATCAGAACTCCAAGCATGAAGGAGTTAGCGGCTTTATCAGAGCCCTCATAGGTGGCTTTTTCCGCTGCAGGGACTGCAATAGCTTTGACACCGACAGACGCCTTTGCTTCTCCAATGGACGAGTCATAGAGGAGATAGCCTCCTTTTCTGACTGATCCTTCGAATTTTTCAAGTGAGGGACGGTTCATGGCCACCAGGATATCTGGATTATAGACAATCGGGCAATCTATGGACTGGCCAGAGATCACAACTGAACAATTGGATGTTCCCCCGCGCTGTTCCGGACCGTAGGAAGGGAACCAGGATGCATTAAGATTTTCCTTCATCCCGGCCAGAGCCAGAATAATTCCCATGCTGAGAACTCCCTGCCCTCCGAATCCTGCAATTTTGGTTTGAATCGGGGTAAACTCCTTTCGGGTGTGTTTTTCGTTAGTATACTTTTCAATGCCGTAAAGGTTCTCTAGAGCTTCAGTTGTAAAGTCACTGGCTCCACGATGAAGAATTTTTGCCTCTTCAGAATTATTCCTGAAGTTCTTGAGAGGAAATTCCTTTTCCATTTCCTCATTAATGAAGCTAATAGCCTGCTTTGCATTCATTTTGAGATTAGTTGGGCAGGCGGCAAGGACTTCAACAAAAGCATATCCTTTGCCTTCACTCTGGATCTGAAGGGCTTTCAGAACGGCTTTTCTGGCATTTCGGATATGAGATATATCAGAAACTGAAACTCTTTCGATAAAGACTGGAGACTTCAAGTTGTCCAAAATTTCGCACATATGGAGAGGATAGCCTGCAAAACTTGGATCACGACCTTCCGGAGATGTAACAGTCTTTTCACCAATAAGTGTTGTCGGAGCCATCTGTCCGCCGGTCATACCATAAACTGTATTGTTTACGAAAAAGACCGCAAGCTTCTCACCTCTGTTTGCGGCCTGAAGAGTTTCGTTCAGGCCGATGGATGCAAGATCCCCATCGCCTTGATAGCAAATCACCACAGCATTTTCTTCTGCCCTTGAAACGCCTGTCCCTACAGCAGGGGCGCGGCCGTGAGCAACTTGGATATTGCCTGTATCAAAGTAATAATAGGCAAAAACAGCGCAGCCTACTGGGCTGATCATGATCGTTCTGTCCTGAATTTTCAGGTTTTCAATTGCCTCAGCAATAAGCTTGTGCAGAATTCCATGTCCACAACCAGGGCAGTAGTGAGTAGCTGTGAGGGCTGCCCCTCCTTTACGGGGGTATTCTGCGTACAGGACTTCTGACTTTCTGATTACCTTTTCTCCGTTGATGATTTTTGCTGTCATTTTCAGACCTTCCCTACAATTTTCCTGATTTTATCTATTATCTGGTCAAGGGTGATCAGGTTTCCTCCCATCCGGTTTACCAGTTCTACAGGCTGTGAACAACCAATTGCAAGCCTTATATCATCTTTCATCTGCCCATTACTCATTTCCACTGAGATGAAAGAACACCCTTTATCTGCCAGGGTTTTCAGCTGTTTTTCAGGGAATGGAAAAAGAGTTTTCAGCCTGAAAAGACCTACTTTGAAGCCTTTCTGCCTGGCAAGATATGTGGCTGATCTGCAGATTCTGCTGCTAATGCCATAGGAAACTAGGACAATTGAGGCATCTTCTGTTAGGTATTCATCATGACCCACCTCATTCTGCTTGATCAGGTCGTACTTTTTCTGCAGCTTTTCATTAAACATCTCGAGTTCATCGAAGTCCAGATAGATTGACGTTATCAGATTAAGCCTTGTTTCGGATGTACCGTTTACTGCCCATGTGTTATCGATCTTGGGGATAGTAGCTTCATTCGGGAACTCTAGAGACTCGATCATCTGTCCGAGAACACCGTCTGCGAGAACCACCGCAGGGTTTCTGTACTTGAAGGCAAGATCAAAGGCCTTCAGGGTAAAGTCACACATTTCCTGTACTGAATTAGGGGCAAGCACGATATTTTTGTAGTTACCATGCCCTCCACCTTTTACTATCTGGTTATAATCTGCCTGGTCCGGCCCTATATTTCCAAGGCCGGGGCCTGCTCTCATTATGTTTACAATCACACAGGGAAGTTCTGCTCCAGCAAGGTAGGAGAGTCCTTCCTGCATAAGGCTCATTCCAGGTCCTGACGACGATGTCATAACCCTGTGCCCTGCAGCTGCTCCTCCATAGACCATATTAATTGCTGCTTCTTCGGATTCGGCCTGAACGAATTTTCTTCCTATAAGCGGAAAGTACTTAGCTGCATCATGTAGAATCTCACTTGCCGGAGTTATTGGATATCCGAAGAAACAGTCACTTCCGCCATAAAGTGCACCGACGATTACTGCAGAGTTGCCTTTTACGAGTTTTGTTGCCATCATTTTCCTCCTTTCTGCCTTATCTTGCTCCTTCGTGTTTCAGGGGAATATGGATCTCGATCGCAAGAGGTTCAGGGCAAGTATAATAGCAGCTTGCACAGCCTGTGCAACTTTCTCCTATATACTCTACATAATTATAGCCTCGAGCATTTAGGTTTTCACTCATTAAAAATGCTCCTTTGGGGCAGGCAAGAAGGCAGCGTCCGCAGGCCTTGCACTCAAGAGTGTTGATTAAAGGGTATGGTTTTTTATCGTTCTTTGACATGTTGGGTCCTCAACTTGTTTATTTTCAATCATTTTCAAGGCTCTCCTCACTTTTTGACCTCCTAGGTGCTTAGAGATTATTGGAGTTTTAATTTAATTTTTCCTTTATCATACTTTTTCAGCCTTTTTTTTTTTCCAGAAGATTTTTTTGTGACAGAACGAAGAGTATTCCTTTTCCATTTAGTTTTCTGAAATCTCCTATCTACCGACTTTGAATGAATCAAAAAAATAAGCAATATGTAGTGTCGCTAATTTGCTGTAAATTAAAGTCAAATTTTTTTACTTGTAATCTAATTTTTCTGATGTAGAATCTTCTACTCAATAATTTATTGAGATTTATGGTTTTTACAGAAAATTAGGCGCTCTGTCGACAAGGCTATAAAGTAAGTCCAGAATTGTCTATTTCAGAGCAGACTTTTCAGAAAAAGTTTAAGGTATTTTTTTTTCTCTTTTCCTTTTTCTGATTTGATCGGAAACTTTTTTCTGATATTTTTGTTTCCTTTCTTTGACATAAAAGGATGAGGTGGATCTGATTCTTTGTACTCTTATATTCTTTTTTCTTGTAGTCGTCTTTGCAAGTAATGAGACTAAATCACCAAGGTTATTAATCATTCTAATGATATTACTTTTTATTTAAAAATTGTAATTTCTCTGAATTTCAATAAACATTCTAGAACACTTACATTCTTTTAAATTTATTTGTCAGATTAATATTTTTGGCCCTTCTTAATAATTTTATGTTGGTTCTTAGGTTCTTATATAGAGCGGCTGAAAGAAAATACATATTTGCAACCAATTATTATTGTTTCGAAAATTTCTCTACTTTTTGATTTATACACACAGCTATGTCTGTTATATGAATGTGGTAACAATTTTAAATAATTCTAAAATTATTGGTAAAGTCACGTCTTTTTTTCAAATAATCATCCAGTAATTTTTTATATATATAATTTTTAATTATTTTATACATTCCAATTTTTCTCTCGTGCTTTTCCCAACCATATCTAGTTGGGTTTCTATTTGGAGTAACTGGGATAAAAATATATTCTTTGCAGTTATTGTTTATTGTTCTGATAAAATTTTTCTGCCTTTTTAGATTTATATAATGTAGCTCTATCCGATAGAAAAAATGTTTTTGCATACATCTTCTCTCAAAATCAAGTAATAATTTTAGGGAAGAATCTATATTCCATCGAATTCCTATATTATACTCATAAAACTATTTGTTTTCAGTATCATATACTCCAATATTGATTCTGATTTTCGAATGATGTATAACTTTAATCACGTTTGACTTTTTATTTAATTAATCATTCTATTTATTTGAATATAAAAATTAATTAACCCATGATAGGTGAGAAATAATCTAATCAAATTAAATAAATCTTGGGGTTGGGCCCAAAATTTGTATTACAATTGATGTGAGCGAGAAAGGATTGGAGATCAAAAATGTATTTGGGGATCAATGAAGCATTTGATTTAAGGTCTAATTATATTATTTATATAATACACAAATCAGGAGCAAAAATTGTAGGTTTCCAGCTTCCTGAGGGACTCAAAAAGAAGGGATTCAAACTAGCAAAAAAAGTTGAAGAATCTACAGGAGCCGAGGTTTTAATCTACGGAGATCCCTGCTTTGGGGCGTGCGACTTGAATAGGACTTTGATAGAACATGTGGATATTCTCTTCCATTTTGGGCATGCGGGACTTGGGGATATGAAGCTTTCAGATAAAGTTTATTTCATAGAAGCACGCTCTTTAGTTGATATTGGGCATGTTGTTGAAAAAGCTGTGCCTGAACTTAAAGGGCAGATAATAGGTCTAATTACTACTGTTCAGCATGTTCATAAACTTATGGAAGCTTGCGCAATTATTGAGACTAGAGGAAAGACTTGCGTGATTGGGCACGGTGATTCCAGAATAGCTTATCCAGGGCAAGTACTAGGATGTAATTTTTCGGCAGCCAGGGCTGAAAAATGTAATGAGTACCTCTATATCGGAAGCGGAGATTTCCATCCCTTAGGTGTTGCCCTTTCCACAAAAAAACGTGTTCTTGTAGCCGATCCTTTTTCAGGAGAAGTTCGTGAGATAGATCCCTCAAAAATTCTCCGTCAGCGTAGTGCTGTAATTGCAAAATCTCTGGATGCTGAGGTTTTTGGTATAATTGTCTCAAGCAAAAGCGGGCAGAAAAGGCTTGAACTTGCTTTTTTTTTGAAGGAGTGTGCAAAAAGACATGGAAAAGATGCATATCTGATTCTTATGGATCTTGTAACCCCAGAACAGCTGCTATTGTTCAAAGTGGACGCTTTTGTAAATACAGCTTGTCCTAGGCTTGCTGTTGATGAAATTGGGCGTTTTCAATCTCCTATGCTGACGCCTCAAGAGTTTGAGATCGTACTTGGAGAAAGAGAATGGGACAGACTTGTGCTGGATGAAATTACAACCGAGCCGATATGATTTTGTTTATTCCCAGGTTTAGCAAAAATAAAGACAGCTGAGTACAAATAAGTTATATAACGGCAACTCTATACAAATTTTGAACCACATATCTTTTAAAAACTAAAGTCGATGAAATGAACCAAAGAAAACTTGAAATGCTGCTTGAAGCAATCGAAGGTTTTTCAGATCCTGAGATTGAGCTGGAGCAATACCAAACTCCTTCTCCTTTAGCTGCAGAAATTCTGCACTTCGCTTTCATGCAGAGAGATCTTGATGATTCAGTCCAGGATCTTGGCTGCGGTACGGGAATACTTGCAATAGGTGCCAAGCTCCTTGGAGTCAGAAATGTTGTGGGGTATGATGCTGATCCAAGAGCACTTGAGATTGCAAAAATTAATGCCAAAAAGCTTGGAGTAGAGGCAAATTTTGTATTCTCAGACATTGCAGGTATCGAGGGACATGTAAAAACTACAGTCATGAACCCCCCCTTCGGGGCAAGGATAAAGGGTAGAGATAGATCTTTTATTTCGTCAGCATTAAGAACAAGTGACGTGATATATTCAATCCACAACCGTGGAAGCTTTGCTTTTATCCAAAAGTTCATTAAGCCTGCGATCATTACACATTCTTACGTTGCGAAATTTCCTATAAAACGAGTTTTCAATTTTCACAAAAAGGAAAGAAAGGTTATTGAGGTAGAGATTTACAGGATCACTGTTCCTGGATATATTCAGAATTCAGTACAATTCAAGGTATCTAGTCTGTAGTTCAATGTCTCAAGATTCTGTTCCAAAAATGCAAATATTAAATGCATGCTCTATAAATAATGTAACTCTGTATGCATAGAGCTGAATTTTATGACTTCAGAGAAGAAATATGTACGAAAATACGAAAATGATGACCTTTCCTTTATCCGAAGAATTATTTTCGGTAGATTCAACAGCATGTGATATATCTGTTTAATTGACAAAATCATTATGATTAAGATATCTATTCATCAATTATGACAATTAGAATGAGGGATCATGATTAGAATTAAAAAAAATAAAACTACGAGGAAGAAATTGACAGGTCCAAGTGAGGGAAAGCCAGTTATTGAAATAGGGGTTCAAATGGTGTCAGGAAATAAGGGTCTTTTTAAGGGTCAACCAAGGGATCAGTTTAAAAGTCATACTAGGAATCAGCCAACCGGTCAGTCAAGGTATCAGTCTAGTTATCAGTTTGGAAATCAGTCACGGGATCAATCTAAAGGTCAGTTCAAGGGAGAGCAGGGTAAAAAAAGGAGATTACCTTATAAAAAAAAGGTTTCCTGGGAGATGACGAATATGATTAACTTTAGAGTCCCCCATGTAGAAGATACACTGGACAAAAATCTTGAAAAAGGATGTTTTGTTCTCCCAGGAGAACTTGTTGGAAGCACAGAGGAGTTTAAACCAGGAAATGGAACAGTAGTATTTGATGGAAATGTTTACTCCACTGCTATTGGCAATGTAATCATTGATCGAAAAGCAAGGATAGTCTCTGTAAAGCCAAATACTCCCACTCCTAATATCCTTAAAGTGGGAGATATTGTGTATGGAAAGATAATTGACGTCCGAGAATCCGGGGCAGCTGTGGAAATTGCAGGAATTGAAGGTAAAGAAGATCGGGAAATTATTAATTCAAGGCTTGGAGATATTCATGTGTCAAATGTAAGAGACTCTTATGTCAAGAGACTTTCAGACGAGTTCAGACCATCAGATATAATCAGAGCTAAAGTTCTAGATACTGATAGAATACGTCTGACCACATATGAGGATTCCCTTGGAGTTGTGAAAGCATATTGCTCCAATTGTAGAGGGGAACTTGTGCTCGAAGGGAAAAAGCTTAAATGTCCTGACTGCAATATGACTGAAATCCGCAAAATCTCAACAGAATACGGAAAAGGGATACAGTAATGTTTTTCCTGCCATGAGCAAGAACAGATTTTTACAAAGTAATTTACATTACTAACTATTTAACGGGGATTACCAATGGAACTGAACATCCTGTCAAAAGCTGATTATGAGCTGGAAGTTGAGCTCAAAGGTGAAACTCACACTCTTTTGAATTTAATTAAGGACCTCCTAACTAGAGATTCAAGGGTTGAGGCCGCTTTTTACGATATGAAACATGTGAGTATTAGTGACCCGATTCTCTACATCAAAACAGATGGTACAGATCCTATTGAGGTCTTAAAAGATGCTACTTCTATCATTATTGCTCAATGTGACGAGTTCATTGACATATTCAGCAAGGCTGTAAATGCCTGAAGTTTGACAGAAATATCTAAAAATTATGTGAGGCGCCTTTTTAAAGGCTTTTTGCTTTCTTTTACGACATATTAGTTACCTATTTTGGTTTTTAGGTTGTTTGGTAATTTTTTCAGTTTAGCTACCCCAATTTTGTATTTTTTTCCTATGCAATGCCCGAAAAGCATATAAGGATTATATACCAAAATTAGTTCTCTGTCATTTGTTTTTGTAATTAGCTCATAGAAATTAGTATATATGAGAATAGATTATTCTAAATAAATGAGTGGTATTAATGTCTAAAAATATGTTTAGAACAACGTTCATAATCATCGTTTTAATCATGGCCGCAATTCCTACAGTTATTAGTGCGTCGCCATCTGAAAATAAAGTTCTAAATGATAATGATAATGGAGAGACAATCTCTATCAAAAAAGGAGATTCTTTTAATCTGCAACTGAAAGAAAATATGATGGCAGGTTATTTATGGAAAATCCGTTTAAGCAACGGACTAATTTTGATCAATACGAAAATTTATCAAACCGGATTTTCACATATGTTTGGTGGATATCAAATTCAAGAATGGACAATTAAGGCAGTAGCCGGTAGAAATCAGCAGGTAATCGGAATATACAGGAGACCCTGGATGAAAGAAACAAGTGTGGGGAAAATATTCACACTTAATGTTAACGTCATCTAAATATGAAATTTAAACATTCTTAACCAAGTACTTCTATGGTAGAGGATTTCGATAAACCCCTAAATTTTGTCATATGCTTATAAACTGTATCTATATGACTTGTGAAAATTAAAGGTTTATCGAAATCCTTTGTAGAGTAGCTGTCAGCTTGATATGAACTTATATTCATTTATGGCAACTCCCATTTCAAATATTCCCTTTTATATAGTTTTTTAATACTGAATTCTATTTTCTATAGATGTATACAAGAATGCTAACTATTTTCTCAATATTAAAGTGCTTAAAAATTAATCCAACTTTCAATAATATCGTAGGCGAACAAATTTTATATATATATACATCTATGGAATGTCAACTTTGATTGCTTTTTAACAGATAAATGCTCATTGTGGATCAAATTTAATGTTTTCGAAATAGCTATATATTATATGTTTTACCAATTAATTTATAGTTTGAGAACTTAGTTCGTAATTGATATGGCAGTTTTAGAATGAGATCTGAACAAAATGTGGTGAAAATTTGTTTATGAAGTATAGACTAGACAAACTTTCAAAAGGTTATATTTTTGCAATAATTTAGCTAATATTGGAATTTTGGCTGTGATTAAGAGTATTAATATCATGATTTGAATATTTAATCTATCAGATTTTATAAATGACTTGGATATAGTCTTCTCATAGATAATCAGAATTTTTTCAATTTTGAAAGCAGAAGGGGCTTTTTCATGGCTGAGCATAAAGAATTGAAACAGAAAATGTATGAATGGACTGAGAAATACGCAAATAAAGCAGGCTACAAGCTTAACCCGGATAAAGAAGCTCTTGATTATGTACTTGATGGACTTGCAATCAAGATTGAAAAGTTCGGAAGGCGTTACTGTCCGTGCAGAATAGTCACTGGAATTGAAAAAGAGGATCAAAAAATAGTGTGTCCCTGTGCCTATCATAAGGAAGAAGTCGAAAGGTATGGAAATTGCCACTGCGAACTTTTCTTTAAAGCGAATTAAATTGAGATTACTTATTTTAGTTTGCCCTTAAAGATACCTTAAAATTTATTTACTTGGATTTGGGAATTTTTATTATTTTTTAAATTTTTGAGTCATTACAATCGCAGAATTCGGTAAATAATGATGAACTTTTGTGATTCAAGGACGCATTAAAAAGTATCTGGATTTGAGAGGGAAACTCAACAAATTGATTATCATTATATCAACAGAATGGAAATTAAAAGTCTGCATGTTTACTCAACAAACTGAAAATCACATTGGAAGTTAAAAAGCGAGAATTTAAGGGATTTAAGAAATAATATTTTAGAGAGATTTCGATAAACCTCTGATTTTCACGAGTTATATATGAAGCTTTTAAAATCAGATGATGAAATTTAAGGGTTCATCAAAATTTTCTTTAATCAAAGGCTACTTAATCTGATTCTTCATAATACTCTCAATTTCACTTTTTGATCATACTATTAAATATAGGGGATTTCGATAAGCGCTAAATTCATCATCTGATTTTAAAAGCTTCATATATAACTCGTGAAAATCAGAGGTTTATCGAAAGCTTCTAGAACGTATTGACTCTTCAATTAAGTCTGAAGCGAACATTAAATTTGACTCAAGGGCGATCTACAATGACAAATGCAATGGAAATTTATCAGATGCTGCCAAAAACTAACTGCAAAAAATGTGGGAAAACATCATGTATGGCTTTTGCAGTAGCTCTCATGACTAGAGAGCTAACACCCGATGCTTGCCTACCCCTGAAAGAAGAGCCGAAATACAAAGACAGCTATGAAAAGATAAGTAGTCTCTTCAAACCGTCTGAAGGTGCAACTGAAACAGGACTAATAGTGCACGAAGACTTGTGTTTCGGATGTGGGAACTGCGTGGTCGCATGTCCAGTAAATGTTGCAAACGATCCATATGGTGTAGGCTCGGGAAATGCTCCCAAGAACACGAGTAAATTGATCCTGGCCATCGAAGAAGGTATCGTTAAAGCCCGGAATGTAGATGAATGCCGCCGTTTCGGAAAGAACAAAATTCTCTGTAATGGCTGTATAGTAACCTGCCCTGTAGAGGCAATAGAGTTCGTGTGAGGTAAGCGGATATGGAGAACAACTATCATGTATGCACAGGCTGCAGCCTCCTTTGTGACGATATTGAGGTCGAGTATGGAACGGAGACCATAAATAAAATTTATACCGCCTGTAGAGTGGGAGTAGCCCACATGAAAGAAAGCAAGGAAAAGGTAACTTTCCTCGTGGACAACAAGCCAGTAGATGAGGAGAAAGCATTAAGTGAGACTGTGAAGATACTGAAGAATGCAAAAAACCCTCTGATATTTGGGCTTGGAGCTTCCACCAATGAAGCCCAGAAACAAGCAATAGAGCTTGGAAAAAAAATCAATGCAACAATTGATGACAGTTCTTCATTTTGTTTTGGTAGCGTGGTTGAGGCTCTTGTTACTAATAAGATAAAAACTTGCACCCTTGAAGATGTAAGGAATAAGGGAGATGTTATCATTTTTTGGGGGTCAAACCCTGCCGACTCTCATCCCCGCCATCTTTCAAAGCACTCCTACTTTCCCAGAGGAAGCGAAAAGCAAAGGGGCTGGGAAGAGGAAAGAACGGCAATTGCAATAGATATCAGGAAGTCCCATACTGCGAAGATCTGCGGGAACTATTTCATTCAGATTCCGCAAGGTGGAGATGTAGAGCTTATCGATGCCCTGATTTCAGGTCTTTCCGGAAAACTTCCGAAGACGTCCTATAATTACCCCCCAAAGAAAATTCTTGAATTGGCAAATATACTTAAAGGGGCAAAGTTTGGGATCATTTTTGTAGGACCTGGTCTTATATATTCTCTTGAAAACCTCGCACCTCTTTTTAGACTTATGCAAGCTCTGAACGAAAAATCAAATTTCCATCTGGTGCCTATGGTAGGGAATTGTAATATGCGGGGCTTTAACGAAAATCTCTTTACAGAAACAGGTTATGTTAATAGCGTAAAGTTCGAAAATGGAATTGTAAAGCATGGGTCAGAATATTCAATCGTTGAATCCCTTAAAGCAAAAACGGTAGATGCAGCCCTTATTATCGGTTCTGACCCGTTTTCAAGCCTTCCACGATCGATTGCAAAATCTCTTCTTGAAATTCCTATCATCTCAATGGGTCCCTCTGAGACCCTGACCACAAAGAAAGCAAAGGTCCATATCAACACTGCAATTAGTGGGGTGGAATCTGGAGGCAGTGCAATTCGTATGGATGGGACTCTGGTAAGCTTTAAACCTATTGTTGAGACAAAAAACCCTTTGGAAGAATATATACTTAAGAGAATAATGGAGGCTCTCTGATGGATTTTGGATCTTTTCTTGCAGCTCCTGAAATAAAGGTCAAAGTTGTAACCTACAGGGATATTTTTCAGGATAAAGCGATGATAGAAAACCTTTTCGGAGACGAGTATAAACATATTTCAGCTGTAATAACACTGGATTCTGCAGATCTCAAACAATTAAATGTAAAAAAAGGCGATACTGTCATCCTGAAAAACTCTTTTGGGAGAGTTGTAGTCAGGGCTGAAGAATCAGGATACGAACCCTCTCATAGAGGTATTGCATATATGCCTAAAAGCTCTTGGTCCAATATGCTTGTCTCAGATGAAACTTGTGGCAAAGGGATTCCGAGGTTTCAAGATATATCTTTAACTGTTACCAGTGCAAAAGGAGAAAAAGTAACGGAACTCGAGTTTTAAATTATGTTCTGATAAGGCTTCATAATTACACTTCTGGAGTATGCTGTCCTTCCCGCAACGCTCTAGAGGACTAATTGAAAGGATTAATTTCCGAAATTACATTTTTGTTTCGTGCTTTTCGTGCTTATAAAGTTTAAAGTGAGGTTAGCCGTATCCCCTCTTGCTCTCAGTGATTATAGAACCACGAGTGTCTTAATGCATAAATATTCACTTTGAACAATAATTCTATTTCAAAAGTTAAATTAATTATAAGTTTACTACGGATGAGGTATAGCTGCTGTATTCCTGATATTTACTTTGATTTTGAAAAATAGAGCAGTTGTCTATGGTGGAAAGAAAGTTTGAAGGAATGAATGATGGAAATTGTTGTTGATCTATTCGCTGTTTATTTGTCATTATTCAGACAAATAAGCTAATATTATGCCAAGCTTATCGCAAAAATATTGGTCAAGTAGTATTTGCGGATGGTCAACAAGTTATGTTCTCTAAGAATTCTTGAGATTGGTCGGTGACCTTGATACTTAGACAATTTTTGGAAAATATCTTCTACTTTTGTTGCCGATGAAATGCGACTATGGAGTTAATCTGTTCTTTCTTCTGCTTCGAAACAAAGATCCAAAGAGTTGCATCTATCAAGTGTTCCTGCAATAAATTTTTTGTATGGCTAAGACACTTAATTTCCAGAGTACCTGAATTGTTTTTTTTAAAAAGCAAGTGCATTAATATGTACGCCACTCCTTCCTAAGATTAACTTTTATCAGGTCTGAAGGAGGTGATTTGTACTTACATAACTTGAACAACTGAACTGGCATTATTGAATATCGATAAGTCTATTTGTAGTAAACTATAATCTAAAATCTAATAGATTGTCAACGAAGCATTTTGTGATAAGAAACTTTTAATATATATAAATGAAAAAATTTCTGTCTTATACATAGTGTTATTAAACCACGGCATGTCGTAATTTAATCCCGGAGACACATTTGTTGTCTGGTTCCACAAAAAAGTATCTTTAGAGGATTTCGATAAACCTCTGATTTTCACGAGTTAGTTATTTACTATTTATATGCATATAATGAAATTTAGGGGTTTATCGAAATCCTCTTAAAATAAACAGTATTTGGAAAAAAATGTTTAATGATGTCTAAACTACAAAATTTGTTTACTGTTTCTGCCAATTTAAACAACCAATTCATTAGGTAGTATAATTGCTTCAAAGGCAAATTTAATGTCCGTGATAAAAGTCACATGTGAGTCTTAGGTGTCAATTCACTGATTAGTTTTTAGGTGGTTTTGAAAACCAAAATTAGAGCGAATCTCCTGGCCAAAATAACGATGGAGTCACTGTTATTCCGTTTGCTCTGTAGATGCAAATCTAATGAAAATTAACGATTTAAATCCTGATACTGTTGAGCTTGAAATTTGGATAGTTGATAGGTGGCGATTATTAATGATGAGATCTGTGTACTATATGGAGCTTGCTCCAAAATTTACAATGTGTAATCCCTTACCTAGTGGAGCTGGAATCTGCAACTACATAAGTAAATATTTGACAAAAATAGTAAAATGCTGTTTTTCAGCATTCCATTATTATCTTACTCCTTCAAGCAGGTTAGCTATCTAAAGCCTGCTAGAGGGATCTGATTTCAATTACAACATTTCTTTTGCTAATTTGATATCTTCAGCCTTTATGGTTTTTCTGCCTGCATGCTCTGCAAGTTTTATCGCTTCTTTTGAAATTCCAAGTCCATAATCTTCCAGAATTTCAGTAAGAGCAATTCCTGCACCTTCACTTACCCTTGGAGCACCTGCAGTTCTTATTAAGCGCTCTATTGGTGCGAATGGTATCACTTTTGCCATATTATCCTCCAACATACATTTTATATTAGAAGATTTCGATAAACCCCTAAATTTCATTATATGCATATAAATAGTAAATAACTAACTCGTGAAAATATGACCTTTATCGAAATCCTCATTAATATGAATTCCTTCTCACTCTGATTTTGTAATCAGATTATATAAATATCTTTGCTTATATTAGGGCTCTTTTACTTCTTATTCATCTTTTAGTGTTCTTTTTTCCTTCATTTACTTTCTAAAGCTTATTTATCTTTTTTTCTATAAATACTTATTATCAGATTTTTTTACAATCGCCTTTATTAATGCTTCTCTATAACTACATTTATAAAAAATTTTATAACAAATTTTGTATGAAGTACATGGGTTGTCTTCTTCACGTACGTTCAAGTCCCTTCTTTCCATAATTACAATTACTTAATTAACTATTTTTTATGTGTATGTCCCCGGATAGGTCTCAGTCTCAATAATCTTACTCTCTTGAATTTCTTCTAATTTATACCCTGTTCCTTATTCTTATATCTTTTCATTTGCAATTAGATGCCTTATAATTGTAGCAATTTTCATTTCAAGAGCAATAATTATCCTTGAATGTCCAAATTATTTTTTCTTCAGATTAAAATATTCTTTTAATTTGCTATTTTTCCTTCTTGCTATTCCCTGAACAGTCTGCGTTAAATTCACTTTGTTACCATTGATACTCTCTTTGTGATTCTCCAGGTGCAAAATTTATCTGCAGATAGTATACATTCGGAATAATTCCAATCCATGAAGCAAGCTTATCTACTAAATAAAAATACTCAAAAGTGCCTATTTCAGCAATTAGGGTCGCAGCATCAATTTATCCAATACCTGAAATATACATTAAATTTTCATCTCACTGTTATACTTTACATAAGCATACTTGAAAATTTGTCTCCTTAGCATTTCGATTTCATCAACAAGGTGTTTTTTAAAATTCAGACATGTCTGAAGCCGAGCTACAACGCTATGAGAGATTTCGATGTCCTGAATTCTCTGATCTAAACCATTTTTTCACGGACATTTGGAGAAAGGCTTTCTACTATCTGATTGATTATCTTACCTAAAGAAAATATTGATAGAATTGATATACCGTTTTTGTCCAAAATATCTGTCAACAAGTCACTTATATTGATATAGTTCAGATAAAAAAGTAGCATTAGCTTCATTTTTTAGATATATTCTTCTTTATAAAAGTTTGTGGCGAAGCTTAACATCAGACCAAAATTATCTATGATCTTTTGGGAAAACTCTTGATGGCTAAATCATTTTATTCAGATCAATTTGTGCAATGAATTCTTAATCTATATTATCTGTTTTTTTATTTGCAAATTTTTTCATATAACAAAATATAGAAGAATATCTATAAATTCAGTCCACAAATATTAAAATTTTATCTATGTTGGTCTTCTACGCTGTTTTTCA
The DNA here is from genome assembly GCA_003164755.1 of Methanosarcina sp. Classification (GTDB taxonomy): domain Archaea; phylum Halobacteriota; class Methanosarcinia; order Methanosarcinales; family Methanosarcinaceae; genus Methanosarcina. The sequence goes on from PLUB01000060.1 coordinate 17,208, forward strand.
TATTCCGCCAGCATTCGAGGTCGTAGATGTATCAATTGACTAGAAAATAAAAAATATATCACCTTCAGATATGTTATAGTTTGATATATAAGCTTTCAAGATGTGAGACTTGAACTATAGATAAAAGTATGTACACATATAAGGCTAGTTTTTTTCAACTATACCGTGCTGAAGATTATTAAGGTTAAGTCTACACACAGCTATTATATAATCCAGAAGACCGAGCTCCGCGAAAGGTTACTGTCCCCAAAAGTAAATGTTCTATCTCCCCAATCCTGGAGAGCCTAGAGTCAAAAGGCTTAATCCAGAAAAAATATGAAACTTAGGAAGTTCTACTCAATCATCTATAAGGGAATAGTGGCACTAGATTGCATGACGCAGTAAAAGTTGATGCTCCGGAATGAAATGTCCCAGATCATTAATATTATTTGAAGATAAATAGTATATTGCAATTGGTGATGTCCGCAATATTAGGGTGTGGAGCAGCAAGCTGTGGGATATTCAACTGTAATAATAATGGATCATAGAAGTGAAGTAGTTCACATAAATAAGGATAGTTCATGAGGCGACGAGTTCAAGAAGAACATTGAGAGATTGGGATTAAGCCAATACTTGCAAGTTTAAGACATCCTCAGACAAATGGTGAAAATTGAGAAATGGTTCCATACATACCAGAGATTCAGAAGCGAGTTTAAAACCTTTGAGGAATTTATTCACTGGTACAATAAAAATTCTCAAAGAGCCTTGAAACCTAAAGAAACGGAATCATCAGAAAATGCTTTCTGGAACATATTGGCAGTGGGCGAAAAATTTGGAATAAGGGTTAGGTTATTTAGGTTGTGAGGATATGGAAAATTAAAAAGAATTTCAAAGCGAAATTATTAAGGGTAATACTAATTTTTGTAAGTATAAAAGTTTGCTACATTTAAGTTTAATTAATTTAAAATCAAATTTAATATGTTGTTTTTTTTGGGAGATAACGATCACTAAGTCCAGGATTTACGCCTTCATAGAACCAATTTTCTCCATACTAGGTCCTGAGTTATATCATATTCTCTTTAGATTATGGGTTGCATATGTTTGAAAATATGCCTTCTGAAGGCGTTTCATATTTCTGATATTTTCAATCTGAGCTCGTTGATTTCTGACTATGGAAAATTGATCGGAGATATTACAACATGAACTAAATATCAAGAATGTTCTGTTATTATATTTTGCTTCATCAAGTAAAGTAATTATATTAACGATATCGTATAATTCAAAAGATTCAGACAGTGAACTTGGCAACTAAACTAAAATGGTTCTATTTTTCTTTTCGATAATTAACGACTATGCAACATCATATATTTCTTTTGATATTTTTTTGATTTTATACAAATGGTTTCGAGGCTTAAGATATTCGAAACTACTTTACTCTTAAAAAAGATAATATATATGGAATTCATATTGATTATAACAATGTTATATTACCAGAATACAACCGTCGAATTAATATGATATAATAAATGGAGATAGCAACAAACTTTAAGCTTTCTAAGTAAATAAAGATCGTATAATCTACTTAAGGATATGAAACTTCAATAACCTCCAAAAAAATGATAAAAAATAGCGGGTTGATAAATATTAAAGGCGGCGGACTTTTGAGCATTCTAACCTTTTCTGAAAAAAGAAAAGATATTTTATTTCTGCTTGAGGAGAGTCCAAAAACTCTTTCAGAAATCAAAGATTATTTTGATGTAAGGTCACCTGAGATTCTACCTCGCCTGAAGGAAATGGAATCAGCAAATATGATTGTCAGACAGGATGGAATGTATCGTTTAACCCCTCTAGGAAAAGTTTCAGCTGTATATTACAAGCCTTTTCTGGATACTCTCACAGCTATAGAATCGAATGAAGATTTCTGGAGAAACCATGACCTAACTGCAATTCCTGATACACTATTAAACAGAATTCAAGATCTCAAAGAATGTAGGATCGTAAAAAATGAACATGAATACATCTACGATTCCCATAAGTCATTTATGGATAACGTCATGACTTCTACTTATTTTATGGGTTTTGCATCTATATTTCTCCCAAGTTTTCCTAAAATGTTTCTTGCGATCGCTCGTAAAAAGATCCCAGTTTATATCATTGTTACCCCAAATGTCTTCTTCAAAGTAAAAAATGAGCATAGTTATGAACTTGAAGAATTTATTGGATATAAACACACAAGTTTACATGTGTATGACAATGCGAAAGTCTCCTTTGCAGTAACGGATCTCTTCTTATCCCTGTCTCTTTTTTTCAAAAATGGAACTTTTGATCCCCGAAGTGACCTAGTAGGTTTTGATTCTTCCTCAATAAAATGGGGAGAAGATCTTTTTAAGCATTATAAAGAGAACTCAATTGAAATAAAGAGCATTTAACTTTGGAATTTTTTACGATTCCGATTTTTTAATTTATTTCAGTTAATAGATTGTGGAATTAATGTTAAATTTTGGTGATTCCACAATAAATTAAATAGTCTCATAACTTCTGCTAAAGATCTTCTAAGAGAAGCTTGAAAAACAAGCTGGCAAAATATGAATTAAATTTTGTGTTATTTTTAGTTCAACAATTGTACGGTGAATTGAATTATTTTTTCTAAAATATTCTGCCGAATTTAATATTTATCACATTTCATACCATACGTTTGTTCCGTAGACAACATTATACCAGCATAGCACCTGTGATCATCCGCAGTCCAAGAATTGAAGCTGATTCTCCATATACAAGAAAAATTCTTTCTAGTCTTCGAGAAGGAAGTTCTTCTCCAGGTTTTGTATGTTTTTGGATACAGATCAGCCCACATATGAAACTGTAGAGAATAATCAGAGGTTCGAAGGCAATAAGTCTGTGGATCAAAGCGATACCAAGTATCACATGTGAGAGCATGTACATTCCGATAAGAAGTTTACGGGTATTCTGTTCTCCAATACTGATCGGAAGAGTTTTGATACCTGCAAAAGTGTCCCCTTTTATATCCTTGAAATCAAAGATTGTAGAATTGACAAAGAGTTTGACCGCAAAGAAAGTTAAAACTAGTACAATAGGAAAAATGTTCTCACAGTTTCTGCCTGCAAGTCCTGCAATGAAAACACCCCAGGTAAAACCTACAACCAGATTTTTAACCCCAAATCCACCTTTGAGTTTAAAAGTAAATTTCCCAATTTTGACGCCTTTGCTATATAGATAACAGGTTATGAAGGGTATGAATGCAAATATAAGCATTCCCTCCTTCGCCAGTATATAGCTGCCTATTAAAAAAGTAAGCATACAGGCAGCAAGCCCAATTTCCTTTCTTGAACCCTTTAGTTCTTCACGGTTTATAGCATCTTCCTCAGATCCAACAGTCCTATCAAGTGTATATACTGTGTAGACCACAAGCCCTCCAGCAATGCAAGTTAGCAAACTTGACTGAATTTGAAGAAGGAGAAAAGCTAGATGGATCCTGAATGCCCCTGCAAATGCAACTAATACTGAACTTTTCAATAGTTTAAAAGTAGCATTTTTTCCCGTATATTCAAGGGATTTACTGTTTAGATGCCGGGATAAATTTTTACAACTTCCAATAAATGTATTTGAGTCCATAAAAATATTATCAGAGAACTTTCTAATATTAGTAATTCAGTATAACATTCTAATATGTTTATTTTTAGTATAACATTAGTCAAATATTATATTAGTAGGCTAAATAATAGAAAAATAATTACATCGTATATTTACTTAATTATTGTGCTTAGTAGTGGGTAAACTTCTTAAAGCGGTAAACAGATTGGTGGGTATAAAATCTTCCAAAAAAGGAATTTGTGCTCTTTTTTTACAAATTAATCCTACTATCTATAGGACTTGATTTCATTTTCATATAGCACAATAAAAGATTTATTCACATTAACTAAATTTCAAGATTTCTAAGTATGAAATTGTTTAGTTATAATATTTTTTTAGTTATTAAAAGTTCAAGATAATTAATATAGTTAATACAGTGTGAAAACCACATACATTAACAACTCTTATTTGAAGTGTATAAGAACTAGATGATTACAGAGCTTAACTCATTTTTGGAGGAATAATTTTTTTCTGCCTGTAATCTGTATATCCTCTCAGCAATTGTTATTCTCATTTACGATAAAGATCAAAAGTCTGTTAAGGAGCAAACTTTAGAACCCCTATGGAAGCTATAGAACACGGCTGAATATGAGCTGATTGTCTGTTTTCAGGAGAAAAAGCACAAACGTAAAAAAATCTCATGAAATCAGGGTTTTTTTAATTTTTTCAGATCCTTCGTCATTTTTGAAAGAACAATGCAATTTCATCCAAATTCATTGAATCACGGTAAAGATTTTAGATAATAAAAGATTTTTATACGTCTTGAGTTCTGAATGTCATGAATCAAACGTCCTTTAATTCTGGAACGAAGTAAATTATCATCTATTTTTATTTTAATTTACCTAGTTTAACTGTTGTTTCTTTGTAAGTGAGTTTATTTTTGGCTCTGTGGTCACAGATAGTGCCTCAAACTCTTATATGGATTCGATATGTATTGGGATTGAACAGGTTTATCCACAGGTATGGTAAGATCATTTATTACATAACTTCGGGGACTAGGTATCGATAAGGTGTAGAGGATTTCGATAAACCTCTGATTTTCACGAGTTATTTATATACCATTTATGAACATATGACGAAATTTAGAGGTTTACCGACATCCCATAGAATTTCTAGCGACTTAAGCATAATAATTACGTTTGAAACCACAATTATTTTTGAAAAATTAAATTAATTAGTAACCATTTAATTTGGTAAAAACAATATCAGTAACCATTTTTACTGAGATTCACTGAGCAAATTTAAATGGACTGATTCTATTTAACTGGCGGTTAAGGTCACGTTTTAATATTTACATACTTATCAATCAAAAATAGTTATTCAGCTTAGATATATAAAGATGTCACTTTATTTTAGATATATTAGTTAGTTACATTAATTTATTACTTAACCTTATTTACACATATATGACTAAAAAAATTATACAGTCACAAAATAAATAGAGAAATAGGGGAAACTATTTCCCTGAGTTCTTTTTTTCTGTTTTTCTGCTTACCATGGTTTCAACTTTGAATTTAGGTTTAGCGAAGAGATGTACATGATGAACTATATTTTTATTTTTAGAAGATTTTGAAGTGTTAATTTATACTGTGAAGACTATAGAGGATTTCGATGAATCTCTAAATTTTGGCATATACTGATAATATTATATAAAAGATTAATGAAAACTCAACAGTTTCTCGAAACCCTCTATATTCAAAAATACCATTCACCAAAATGATTTATCATACATCACACTCCAAACATTTAGATAGTTGTAGATTTTTTACAGTAGTATACAGTGAAAAAATTGAAAATTGAAGAAATTTCAATTACAGCATTTTCAAATACATTCTATATATATATTTACTAGCCATTCAAAGGATAAAAAAGAAATTATTTGAGGATATGATAGGAGATAATCGTATGCTTCTCTTAAAAAAATGTCCTGAGTGCCACTCAGATCTTGAAAACAATATCTTCAAGAAATTTCAGTACTGCCCTATATGCGGGTACTGGACGAGAAAGGAAACTGCAAGACTTGAGCCACTAATTGTCTTAGAGTAAAAAAATTGATACATTTTTTAGTTTCAAGAGTCATTTATACATCATTTAGAGGCATATGAAAAAATCTAGATATTTATTTAAATCTGTTAAAATAGAAATGTTTGAATCCTCTACAGAATGCATCTGATACTGTATATTACCCTCAGAAAAGGATCTGATTTAAAGCACTCGTTCTTCAACTATGGAAATGAAAGATGAATTTTTGAGCTTAACTTTGTCATATTTCCTTTTCATCTACCCGGAAATATAATTTAATATTTATAAGCATATTTCAGTTAAATGATAATAGGAGATTTAATAGAAGATTTTATTAAGTCAAATAATTTTTCGGTAGAAAATAATTTCCTGAAATTCATTTTGAATTCTATTTTTTAAAAAAAACTCGTTCTGATGTTCCAATATTATCTATTACCTTAATTGCTTGCTTTGCCTCCAGTGCAAGGAAAATATGCAGAAAATAGCAATTTATTGTTTTAATATGGTAACAATCAATCATAAAGAATTTTTTTCGCCAATTCTCCGTGGTCTTCAACAGATCTCCAAAAATATGTTTGAACAAAAGTCACTAAAAATATAGAGAATTTAGATAAACACCTCTGTATTTTGAGCGTTGGAGAGGGTAAATTTCTTAACAATAATTTTTACTCATGAAAACTTTTACTGATTTTGTTCTTAAAGAAGAATATAAACTTCTTCAGTAAGCTGGAGACAAATTTGTGAAATTAGTTTCTTAATTGATTGGAAAATCTTTTCGTATCATTTTTGAGTTCATATATTTTAACAAAACAGTCTTCTTGAGACAGATCTGAAGCAGACATCGTCAATATGTTTAAGATGTTTGTTTTACAGCAATTGAGTGGTATTTACTACTTCAACTTGAAAAACAATATTGATTGAATTTTTTTCATAATATTTCTTGTTTTTTCTGATCACATACCCGGCATTCCCCTAGTTTGGTCATTCAGAAAGAAAATTATTGATAACTGCAAGGAAGAAGAGATGTGGGTACATTTGAAAAGCCAACTTATTGCCTTGTCATAGGCTGTTATTGCTTCATTATATTTATTTAAATTATCAAAAGCAATTCCTTTCGAGACCTAAGCATCTGAATCCTGCGTAGCGCTTGCGATACTCACTAAGATCAAAAACGTCAGCACAGTGAATCCTAAAACTGTTATGAAAGTATGCCTTCTACTTGCTGTATTATATGTCATTCTTTTCATCCTTTCGCTTCCTGATGTTTGTTAAAATACTGTGCATGACGGAATTTATGAGTTTATCAAAATCTTGTATAGTTATATGCAAATAATTCTAAGATCTTTTGCGTATTATTGCTAAAACTTCTCTAAAAGTTTCAAGTTTGTGCCTGCATCGACCGTCACTTAAAATAATCAGAAGGGAATAAATGGATGGAAAATTAAATGAGCTGATAAATGATACTATTACTTTTATTCTCAATCTTTTTGGACTCTTCTTTTTTCTCATGAGTTTAACTTCAATACTTTTGCACGGCTATTTAGCAGGACTGCTATTTATTCTGGCAGCTATTATAACATTTCCACCAACTGCGAATCTGGTTAAAAAGGAATTAAATACATCAATGACTGGAGTGAGGACATATTTTGTTGTATTTTGTCTAGTGGCAGGAGCATTTAGCGCATTCCCTACGACCCCTACTACAGTAAATAATACTACAAACAATACAACGACAATAGCACCATCTACACCAACAGAAGTTACAATGCCAGCTCCTACACAAAAATCTGAAGTAACACCTACCCCAAAACAAAATATTGAAAACACCCCATTACATTTGAAGAACAATTACAAAACGAAATAAAACTAATGGCTAAAAATAAAGTAAGTTATGATTATACAAACCGAGCTCTTACAGTGGATTTAACGGAAAAGGACTATTGGTCAGTTAACTTATTAAAATCCGAGATGTTTATGGATACCGTCAAAATTCTTGAAGCTGCAGCCACACATACGCAGGAAATAAAATCTGTAATTATTAACTATAAAGCTACATTGCTAGATCAAAACCGTAATGAATGTATTGAACTAGTACACTTAAGACATTATTCCACCACAAACACGAATCCAGTAAACTGGGAGAACACATACGGAGATGACAGAGAATACATGCTAAGGGAAAGAGCCGATTATTTCTGGCTTCATCCAATATTTAATAAACATACTACGTAGATTTAATACGATGATATCATTAGAAAAGAAAGTGGAGAATGTACCAATATACATTTCCCAACTTTAAATAAGCTAAAATGCCTGCTATTTGAGTTACTCTTCCCTGGATTCAAAGTTTAAATTAATTATATGGATCTTAAAAACAGTACCTTTTTGCCGTTTCATTAAAATGAATTCTTAAATAAATGCTAATTTTAGATATAAATTGACCAATAAATCCTAAAATTGATTCGATTTAAGCAGTAAAAAAAGCCAAATAATACCGCATTAAATCAAATAATTTGCATAAAAAGGGTATAATTAGCAAAAAATCGTAAAATAAATCCATTGAAACTATCAAATTCTCTTTTATGATCTCTATCATGTTCAGGCTCCCTACTACAATTTCTGTCATGGTTACCCAAACTCCATTCACTCGCAAAGCCCACGTAACTCACTTTAGAGACGCTAAGATCAATTTTGTAGGGGCTAGCATAAATTTATTGCCATCGAGTAAGAACTTTACCTTGAGCCTATCTATAACTTATCCATGGTTATTTTAGTGGCTACTGCCTATTTGAAATGTGGCCACAAATTTAATGGAAAGGTCTAGATACTAAGCGAGTTGATGTCTTTTTAGGATTGAAATATCGAAACTTTAATCTATCATTGCTTCAAAGTTGGGATGAATGAATTATGGAATTAAAAAAAAGTTTAATTTTTAAAAATCGATAAGCTTAATATAGTCTGAATAATTTCAGACAAAGAAAAATTTTAAAACTCTACTTTGTAAAAAGTTACTTTTGTTATCTTTATATTTCAATGTGATATGAGGAAGCTATCTTTAAAATCAAAGAATAATGAACCAGAAAAGAAAAAATAGGATAAACAGAAATTAGCGAGAAAAATTTGGCCCGGATCACAGTAAAGGAAAAAAACAAAGATAAATCGGAACACTCTCTAATATTTGTTTCCTTGTAATCCTATTAACCTGATTTAAAATTAATTTGAATTTATCTAGAGAAGTGTAAAGAAAGAAGTTTTAAATAATTCCTAGAATCAGTTACCTGACTCAAAGAATTGATTTGAGGTAAATATACAGAGTTAGCTAACTTATAATCACTTGCACAGAATTGTATGAAAATATTTTATAGCAAATAAAAAGTGTAATTAATTGCGTATTTGACTATAATCAGAACTTAAGCAGATTGCTTTTTAAAAAAGGCAAGAAGTAATGTTTTAAGCATTTTTTAAATTGAGTTTCATTTAAGGAAATGCCGCAAAAGAAAAAAAACGGAAACTCAGAAGCTGGGAAGATGGAACTTGAGATGAGAGGAGATAATTACATAAGGGCTTGCAGGGATATTTTTGAAAAAGTACTCGCAGGCGAAATAGAAGACGAAAATCAGTTGAACAGAACAAAAAAGGAAGTCAGTAAGAATTATCGTCTGGCTATCCTGCCCAGGAACGGGGACATCATAGTGCAGGGTTCCCCAAAAGAGCAGACTACAATTAAGGAATTCCTTAAACGGAAACCGGTGAGAACGATTTCTGGAGTGGCAGTAATTGCCGTAATGACATCTCCTGCTCCATGTCCACATGGGGTTTGTTTGCCATGTCCCGGAGGACCGAATTCAGTTTTTAAATCTCCTCAAAGTTATATGGGCAGGGAACCTGCAGCTATGAGAGCAATCCAGAATGAGTTCGATCCCTACTCTCAGGTTAGATCCAGGCTCTCCCAACTCAAGGAGATAGGTCACGATATAGATAAAGTAGAATTGATAGTTATGGGTGGCACATTTTCTTCTCGCAGTCTTGATTATCAGGAATGGTTTACCAAAAAGTGCCTCGAGGCTATGAACGATTTCACTTCTGAGGAGTGGAGGGAAAAAGTTTGGAAAATCGGAAAATCTTTACCCTATATCCCGCTTGAAGAGGTACAAAAAGCCAACGAAATAGCTGGAATCCGTAACATAGGAATTACATTTGAAACTCGTCCGGATTGGACAGAAGCAAAACATGTGGACGAATTTCTTAGGTTTGGAGGAACAAAGGTAGAGCTTGGAGTACAGAGTATTTGTGATTTTGTGCTTACCCGTATGCAGAGAGGTCATAACGTTGCTGAAATTGTAAGGGCCAACCAAGTGTTAAGAGACAGTGCATTAAAGGTTGGATTCCATATGATGCCTCATCTACCTGGTTCAGATTCTAACTTAGATCAAAGATGTTTCAAAAAACTTTTTGAAGATTCTCGCTTCAGGCCTGATTATCTAAAGATTTATCCTACCCTTGTGACTGAGGGTACTCCTCTATACAGGCTCTGGGAAGCCGGAGAATATGAAGCTCTTTCGGATGAAGAGGCGGTAGAACTTGTTGCTGACATAAAGTCAATCCTGCCTAAATGGGTAAGACTCCAGCGGGTACAGCGTGATATTCCCTCCCACCAGATTTTTGCAGGAGTCCGGAAGAGCAATCTCAGACAGCTTGCAAAAGAAATGCTTATAGAACAAGGAAGAAAATGCCGTTGCATCCGCTGCAGAGAAGTAGGGCATAGCAGCCTGAAAGGGAAAAAAGTAAACGAGAAAGATATCGAACTGACTGTGGAAACCTACAAAGTATGTGAAGGCACAGAATATTTCATAGCATTTGAAGATCTTGCTACGGACATTCTTATAGGGTTTCTTCGCCTTCGTTTCCCGTCAATTCCTCATCGTCCAGAGTTGCAGGAAGCCGCTTTGATAAGAGAGTTGCATGTATATGGCTCCATGGTGCCCATAGGTAGGGAAGCAAAGCAATCGGATTGGCAGCACAAAGGATATGGAAAAGAACTTCTGGGACATGCAGAAAAAATAGTGCATGAAGCTGGTTACCGAAAACTTGTTGTTGTCAGTGGAATAGGAGCCAGAGAATATTATCGGAAATTCGGATATGTTCTTGATAACTTGTATATGTCTAAAGTTTTGAAAAATTAGATTTTTTAATATTTTATGGGGTATCACTGGCATCACCACTACGGCTACCACAATGGCTACTACCATTAGTTGTAACAACACTTTAAAATATTCTTTTGAGAAATGAAGAGAAATATGTACTTAGAGCAAAATAATTGATAGATCAAGGTGGGCTCCTACATAGATTTTATAATTTTATTTTTTTAATCAGTTTATATTTATATATCGTGCTTTTTTTAAACTAAAAATAAATTATGTATTCAAATAGTTTTATATTAATTTGGATATTTAAAACCCGCGTATATTTAGGTTATCATATTTATATTTTCCAGTTTGTATATCAGATTTTATATTTTAGTGAACCATCGGTCCTGTGAAATCTGATTGTCTCTATATCCTTTTTTCATTATAAAAAGCAGGTTGTAGAGTCTAGAGTTATCTTAACAAAGTTTCTGTTTCTATTATTTCATTGATACATAGTTTTTGTATGAGAAACTATGCATTCGTAAGAAGGGAGCGAATACAATCATAGTTTTTGCTATAAAACCTATGCATATGTAAATACTATAAATTCTATTTTTATAGCAAAGAAAAGAGTAAGAGTCGATCAGAATTTACAAAACCTTAAATACATATTATTAAATTACTTAAATATATAATCAAGATCTACTCTCTAATTTAAAAATAAATATAAATAGTGGATCTTAGACCACTATTTATCATTAATTCAGCTATCAGTTCATTGCTCTCTTTTTTAAGGAGCTTTTAACTAGTTAACAATTTACTAACAATTTATTGGACTGGTCTGGTTAAGAGTGTAATTGATATCAAAGGTAAGGCTATCTCCTTGAGCTTCGTTACCAATTGTAGATGGAAGATACCATGTCAGGTAAACATCATAGCTGGTATTATTATTCATAGTCATAATTTGCATCCGTTGACTATTGTTATAACTAGATGGTGCATAGTAGGTCAGGCTGGTAGTAGTATTGGTAAATGTGCCATCAGCTTGTAGTAAGATATCACCTGTAATGAAATTATGTCCATGATTCATTGTGTCAATCCACAGTGCCATTTGTACATCTTTTCCCAAGGCTCCAGAAGTATTTCAATTAGGATAGAACTTCGTTGTCATGTCTGTCTCTGTGAGATTTTGAAAGCTCATGCTTAGATTTCCAGCAAGACTTCCAACATTCTTGATTGTCTCAGTTGTGTAACAACTGTCTCCTGGTTTCATTCCTTGTGGGAAAGTGATATTTGTTGTACAAGGGGCATGTAGCAATGATAGGTTAAGTGTTCCTGTAGTAAATTTATTATTTGGACTTGATTCAATATCATAAAACCCGTTTATTTTGCTTATGAACTGCCAGAAGGCCATAGGATTATCTCCTACAGGTACCGTGGCAATAACTGTGTTTGTTGCTGTGTCAATTACAGAAACGTTGTTGCTGACTTCATTTGTTATATATACCTTTGTTCCATCTGGCGTAACTGCAGTTCCCCAAGGCAAGCTCCTACATTCACAGTTGCTGTAACAACATCTTTTGCTGTGTCAATAACAGATACATTGTTACTATTATGGTTCGTAATATATGTAAATGGCGCTGCATCTGCTATACTCACCGCATAAAAATCATAGCTGTTGAAATTAAGGCTATCGAATACAGCTTTACTCTATTTGTCAATCACCATCCTCATTTTTAAACTCTTTAGGTGTCTTAAAATAAAACTTACATATAATTTATCAAACTAAGTTATATTCCAACCAACTAGAACGTTTGTTTTTATATATATCTCATATATATAATTATGGTATTGTACTACCGTTTCAATCAAAATATGTTTAAATTATAAAAAATAAAATTATATCACTGTGGTGAATATTTTTCAGCACAAAGAACTATTTGAAGAACAAATTATTCATGCCTTGAAAAAGCACGATATTAATGATTTATTCCAAACTATTATAATTGATCCAACTCTCATGAGTTCACAGTTTTTTGGGTATTCTCTGACCTACTAATAAAACCCTTTTTTTGTAAAGAATATTAAATGTTTGAGGCACTCTATTTTAGAGTCTTATGTAGCCAACTCACTCATATTTTAACTCACATAAGCAGAAAATTGGCTTTACGCATGAAAAAATTAATGAAACTATTTGAAGCCATCATATTTAGAAGACAAATTACCTGCCTAAAAACTTTATAAAAAGTACTGCCTATGATACTACGTTGCAGAAAGATGAATAATTTTTCCGACGAAAATTAGACACTGTTGATGTGTGCAGCATCAACAGTATTTCTCAAACTAATTCATGATGAAGCTTAATTTTCATAATAGTTAAATTTTTCAAAGTTTGGGCCATATCCCATATTCCATCGTATTGCAAATAAACATTGTTAGGATTTTCTGTTACTAAAAATACCTTTAACGATCCTAGGTTTAATTTTTATTGATTATAATTTTAATTATATATTTACAAATGAAAATCCAATGGTTTCTACTACTTTATTATTTTCAATTCAAACTGTAATATTTGCGATTGGATTCTGTATTTTAGCTTTGTGAAATTAAAATCAATTTGAAAAACGGAACATAAAATATTACAAAAGCAAAAAACTCAATATTTATATATAAGATCCAGAAAATTAGAACTCTTTCCTACAATTGCCTTGAAATTTTGTAGGGCATAGAAGGAATAACATATTTATTATTTGAATAGATAAATATTACTTAATTTTTAAGTAATGACAAACGGTGGCTGTAAACAGTATAGGTAGTTAGAGTAGTTTCACATAGAATGACCAGCATCAAATCCATAGAGTATTATTTATAATATCTAAACTTAATTTTTTTTCCTATCATTTTGTCTTTAATACTTCTATGACATTTTAATAGCCTTGCTCACAATTATTTAAACCGACATGTTTTTAATTATTTATATTTGTATTTAATTTCCTCTGTTTACCTTTAATTGGCTACTATCCAGCTCAATGTGCAAAATCAAGAATGATAGATATCGCATATATTGCAAGTGTTACGTGGAAAAGGGGGAGTATCTTCATTCCGGCCCCCGGACTTTTTTCTTTCCATAGGTAAAGATTTGATCCTGCAAGGAGTACAAATCCTGCAAGGAAACCATAGTGAGCAATGACTCCAAGGTCCTTGAGAAATAAAGTAGTTGTGAGGAGATGCAGGAGGACAAAGCCTGTAATCCAGTATTTTGTTCCTTTTATGCCATAAAGGACGGTTATAGATTTCATGCCTTTTGCTCGGTCGTTTTCCAGGTCTATTAAGTCATTTAATCCTAGATGCGCCATTGCCCAGGGATAAATAAAAAACATGTAGAGTAGCATGGTCTTATCTGGGTGTCCATAGCAGAGGTAGCCTGCTACCGGAAAAAGTGTAAAGTCTGTTCTTCCCAGAAGTTGAGCAATCGGATACTTTTGATCTCTTTTCTTAATTTGATAAAAAGCCTCAATGCTGTAAGAGTACAACATTATTGTAAAAACATAGAGCGAATTTGGATAGGGCAGAGTGAAAATAAGGACTGAATTAACTCCTATAAGCAGAATTAACACCCATAAGGCATCTTTTGAAGAAATCTTTCCTGAAGGAATGGGTCTCTCTTTAAAAGGTCTCCAGTAGTTGGTCAGCGTGTTATCAATGTCAAACCTATCTATGTTTTTGTCCACATAATCGTTGAGTACGAAACCAGCTTCGAATCCTAGAGTGCCTATAAGAGCTGTCTTCATGGTCAACGACCAGGAAAAGCCTCCGTAATTTGCAAAAGCAAGCACCAACCCAGAGCAGAAAAAAATGGGCCAGATTGGGAGAAAGTGGGCACGAGTAAGGTCAATGTAAGCTTTTAGATTTTCTTGCATGCTTTTGGCTTTAGTAACGATAGTAATGATCAAAGTTTTGGTGTCACACTCAGCTGCAAGCAACTGGGTATGTTCGTGCCCCGGCTCTGGGTATAAAGGAATGATCCAAAATCAAATATTTTCATTTGCTGATATAATTTTTTTTTCTTCACGTTTCCCAGATTTCAACATCTTTTTTAATTACATCTGAAGTCGTACCATCATCCCCAGTTCCAATTCAAGCTCTACCAATCCAAAATTTACAATCCAAAAGCTATTTCTTAATCTCAAAGTATTCTTTAAAGACATTTCTTGCTGTGATACTTTTTATAATTTACATCACTATTGAAGGAGAATACTTTTGGTTCAGAACCAATGAAAAGATGTACATACACACCATCATTATAGATTGCATCGAACTCGAAACAGTGCCTTCTGCCAATTTCGAAGGATATATATTTCAAATAATTGATTATGTCATTGCTTAAAAAAAAATTTTGCTATACTTATACAAAAACATGTGATATCTTAGAGCATTTAGATAAACAGCTGTTTTTCATGAGTAATAGATATACAATTTATAAGTATATGACAAAATTTAGGAGTCTATTGAAATTTTTCTTATTTTACAGACACAATTGTTTGCATGAAGTAGTTCCTTTTTATACTGCAAAGGTAGCTTCAAATATGAATCAGTTAATTAATAACGGTTCTCAGTGAAGTTTCCATCACCAAAGTAATCTGTGAGTTATCAGACTGTAATAAAATACTAAGTATGCAATGCTTCTGAGGTTAAATCATTCGATAAACTTGCAAAAATGCAAAGTTAAAAGTATTGTATCCCACTTTCCGCAGATGTACACAAAAATGTCATATCTTTTCTCAATAAGGCAGTATATTAAAAGGTTATCTAACTTTCAACGAATAATAGAGGACAAATGGCAAACAAATATACATCCATATACATCTGCAGAAAGTCGGTTAAAATATAAATTGGATCAGTTGATAAAGATCCTAGTGGGAATATCCATCCCCGCAGCAAGCTGCGGGGTATTTGACTTGGAAAAAAAATATGCCTACATAAATTTGTTCAGTGAATCTTGATAAAGATAGTTATTGATTGAGGTTTGCCCAGGATGAATAGTTACAGCTTTTGGACATCCTAAGACTTCAAGCAGTATTTTTATAAAATATTACTCCAAATGATCCAAGGGAAAATATGCTAAATAATACATATATTCATATTCCTGGTGTAGGAAAGAGCCTTGAACAAAAGATCTGGGCTCAAGGAATACATACATGGGAAGAATTTCTTGAGATGGAAGATCAGATCTCAATACCTTCTACTCGAAAAGCGATAATTTGTGAGGAGATTAAGAAATCTTCCGAGCGTCTGGCGGCAAAAGATCATTATTTTTTTTCGCAATGCCTTCCTTCTGCGGAACACTGGAGGACCTATCCTCTGTTTTCCGAGTCTGTAGCATTTGTGGATATTGAGACAACTGGGCTTTCTCAGCGTAGAGATAGAATAACCGTTATTGGAATTTATGATGGTAGAGAGTCTAAGACATATGTAAAGGACATAAATCTTGATGATATTGTGGATGAACTTCCAAAATACAGGTTACTTGTGTCCTTCAACGGTGCTCGTTTTGATATTCCTTTTATAAAGTCCGAATTTCCTGAAATAGAATTTAAACAGCTCCATATAGATCTTGTGTACCCTCTAAGGCGAATAGGATATAAAGGTGGCCTCAAAAATATTGAGAAGATACTTGGGATATCTCGGAGTGAAGATACTGAAGGTATGACAGGATTTGATGCCGTAAGGCTCTGGAAGCAATATGAAAGAGGGGATAAAGATGCACTAGCTAAAATTATTAAATATAATAACGAAGATATAGTTAATCTGAAATCTATTTTGGAGCTTACTTATCCTAAAATGGTTGAAAAAGCTCTAAATGCTTGAGATGCAAAATTTTTTATTGAAACTGACAGGAGTCAAAAATATCTAGCAACCTATTATATTTTTGTCATTTACACGAATTTGAGTCGTCAATCATTTAAGCGTTTGATGTCTTCCTAATTATAGTTCTCCCAATAAAAATTAATATTTCAAAAACTAGGAAAAATGGATTTATCATCAGGTGCCTACATTTTTCTTTAGGCTTAAATACAAATTTGGATCAGTTAGACCTGGAAAAAAAGAAAAATAGAATAAGGAAATAATTTGTCCATTTATTTCGGTTTATTTCCATGATTGTGGAATTTCGAGTGACTGAAGTATGAATAATCATGATTTAAGTATAAAATATTCTTGGAAATTTTTGTTGATTTGTGAGTTTATTACAAACTTCCATTGTAATGAAAGATTGCGTTTTCATGCACTAACAAGATTTACTCTAACCATGGCCCTCACAGTAAAAATTGACACTTCACAAAATGAGAAGAAATAAATTCATGATCAAATACTAAAATTTCTTTTTAACCATTCATACTGAGCAAAAAAATTCCAATAACCCTTTCATTAAGATTCAGTGAGCAAATTTAGTTAGGCATATTTTTAGTTAGCTGTAGGCTATTGATATTGTTTTTTATTTTTCAATCAGTTCACAATCAGAAGTATTTATTGCATCAAAATAGATATCTTCCAACTGATTGTTGGTAATCTAAATAGTTACCTTGCTCCACGAATCTTAAACTTAGAGATGGACAATCGAAAGCACAGAAAACACGGAATAAAGGGGATACTTGAGCAATTTTTCCTTGTCGTTCTCTTTTTTTTGGTTATAGAATTTCTAATGACTTATGCACAAGTAATTAAGTTCGAAAGTATAATTGATTTTCAAAGGTGTAATTATTCGTTAGCTTCCTATAAATGATATAATGAAAAAAATAATAACCAAAAATTGCATAGTTGAACGAATAAATACGAAGGCAACTTAATACAATTAAATTATCGCTTCCGAACTTAAATTTTGGAAATCGGATTTAAAAAAGTTGAACTACCTTTACCTCACATTAACCCAGATAAGGATACTTTAATAATAAAATAGATTGAAAATTCATTTTCACCTGAAAAGATGACAGGAAATAGTAATTATGAGACAGTAAAACTGTAAGATATATAAGCATGTTTTTCATATAAGGTTAGGAGAAAGAATGAAATAAATTTACAAAGCAGGGATATGATGCGCGCAGAACTTACATCACTTTTTGGTTTAAGCATATACACAAATACCGGTGTTTATGTAGGAAAGCTACAGGACCTTGTAATTGATATAGATGATCAGAAAATTACTGGGCTTGCTGTATCTGATATTAATCGAGAACTTTTTGACCTGACCACTAAAGGTGTAATTATTCCTTACCGGTGGGTCATAACTGCAGCAGATATTGTTATAATAAGAGACGTTGTCCAAAGATACAAAAAACGGAAAGAAGACTGATAAATTTTGAAAGATAAATTCAAAACATGGAAATCTTTGCTGAAATGCGCTGGATCCCTCTTGTGGTTGTGCGCGCTGATGGCAGGAATTAAGATCTAAGCTCTTGCGCCTGGGTTTTAAGAAACTTTATGACTCAAACTTCACCAGGGCAATGGCGAATACTGCCATACTTTTCGTTAGAAAAGCAGTTTAAGCCCTCCTCTTTGACTCACTTTTTCAGATGAAATCAGTTTTATGTTTACAGATATTTCATTTGAAGGTAAAGTGGAAAAATTGACTCTATCGTGGAAAGCTTTCTAGGAAGCTCCATTAATATAAATTTGTGACTTGAAAAATCTGTGGTTTTTGATTCCAGAATATTGGTTCTTCAAAGGGAGGAAATTCCTTCTTATTTTCATTTGAGACAGCTTGAAGCCTGGTGAAATTTTTTGATATCTTGAATTACTACGCTCTGATATATAATAGGGAATGGATAATGTGAAGCTTCAGAATATCTGAAAGGAAAAAAAGAATGAAAAATCCATGAAATGTTTTTTGAAATGGGGACTAACCTTGCACGACTTCCCGTTGACAGAGGAGACAAATTCTCATTTATACAAAAGGAATCTATGAACCTCTGGCTCTAAGCCGATTTTTGGTGAGGAGACTAAATCTCTGTGCAGAAAAGTCACTCATATTTGGAAGTCCCTAAATCCAAATTAAAAAAAAGGAATAACACTTCTAGAGAAACTTATTAATCAAAATTGAGTTTTTGAAGATAAGAAAATAAAGTAAGGAATGTATAGGCAATGTACAGACTCGAACTTGTGAAAAGAAACGTTCAGGAAATTGTAACAGAAGAAGAACTTGAAGAACTTCTTAACAAAAAAGAAGCTCCATGTGCCTATGTAGGATATGAGCCAAGCGGGAAAATTCATATGGGACATGTTCTTACAGTAAATAAGCTAATTGATTTGCAAAAAGCTGGATTCAAGGTCACTGTCCTGCTTGCAGATGTACATGCTTATCTGAATAGAAAAGGTACACTTGAAGAAGTCCGGAAAATTGCAGACTATAACAGACGTTGCTTTGTTGCTCTCGGACTTGATGCAAAGAAAACTGATTTTGTATATGGTTCAGACTATCAGTTTGGGGCCGAGTACATTTTAAATGTTCTCAAGCTTTCAAGGGCAGTAAACCTTAATAGAGCGCGCAGGAGCATGGATGAAGTTGGGCGTGCTATGGATGATCCAACGGTCTCCCAGATTGTATACCCCCTGATGCAGGCTGTTGACATTGCAATGCTCAAAGTTGACGTAGCTGTTGGTGGTATTGATCAGAGGAAAATCCATATGCTTGCCCGCGAAAACTTAAAAAATATTGGATTCAACACACCTGTCTGCATTCACACTCCTATTCTCATAGGATTAGATGGAACAAAGATGTCTTCTTCAAAGGATAATTTCATTTCAGTGGACGATACTGGAGAAGAGATTTACAAAAAGTTTAAGAAAGCCTACTGTAAAATAGGAGACTTGGAAAACAACCCGACTCTTGCTATTTTACGCTATCATATTTTTCCCAGATATGAGACAGTTGTCATAGAGAGACCTGAAAAGTTCGGTGGGAACCTGATATACACCAGTTACTACGAAATGGAGAAGGATTTTGTGGCAGAAAACGTACATCCTATGGACTTGAAAAATGCAGCTGCAAAATACATAGATAAGATCCTGGAATCTGTTAGAAACGTTCTACTATGAAGAGATATACTTAGCTGAGAAGTTCTTGGCCATATGATGAAGGTAAGGATTAAAACATTTGAAAATTTCGATTATTCAACTAATTATTTTTATACGTGTCTCAACGATCTTTCATTTTTTAATTTCTCTCTTCTAATGCCCTTTTTCATCTTTGTACATTTTGTCATTTGTAGTCATATGTCATATAATTTGAGCAATTTCCCTTGCTAGAGCAATATTGTCTTTGCGTGTTCAATTGATTTCTTTTTCCGGTTAAAAAAATGTTTTTAATTTGCTATTTTTTTTGCTGCTGCCTGAACAATTTGCGTGAGAACCTACCTTTCTACCTTGATCCTTTTTTTATAATTCTCCAGTTGAGAATTTATCAGCAGACTTGTACACATTCGGAACAACAACAAGCTATGAAGCAAGTTTATCCACTTGATAAAAATCCTTGAAATTGCTTGTTGCAGCAATTAGAGTTAATGAATCTATTTTTCCAATCCTAAGACAGACATTAAAATTTCGATCTCACTCTTATGCTTTCCATAAGAATAATTGAAAATTTCTTTATCCAAAGTTTCAATTTCATCGCTAAGGTATTTTATAAAATTCAGACATTTTTGAAACCTAACTACGGATCAGCTTATAATTCCTGTCTATTGTGATATGAGTTTATATCCAAAATGTAACTTACCGCCCTTTTTTGTCCAGGTTCCATCTCTGATTCTCCCTATTTTTGCTTTATTTTCTCGAGGTTTATACCCTTTTGCATGTCCAGAATCTTAATAAAAAAAAATAGAGTCCTGAATCAGTTCCTTTTTTATTTTCAAACCACGGCAATCAATTTGGCTTTGAAACTGCCCCCATATTTCTTCTTTGCAGTTATCAATTATTTTTTTTCAGAATTACCAGACTGTGATAATGTGCGTTATGTATTCAGGAAAACCAAGAAATTTCTTTAAACAATTCGATCAATACTTTGTTTCTCAAGTTCAAAGTCAAAGATCATCACATTACTGCAAAATAAGCATTTTAAAAATAATAATTACTTCAGCTTTAGATCTGCCTCATTAAATAGTTTTATTTAAATAAATGAACTCAAAAACGATATGAAAAGGTTCCCAATTAATTAAAGAATCAATTTAGTAAGTTTATCTACAACTGACTGAAGAAGTTTGTATTTTTCTTTAAGAGCAAAATTAGTAAAATTTTTCATGAGGAAAAATTAATTTAAGAGATTGAAACTCTCCAATGTTCAAATGTATGCATGTTTATCGAAATTCTCTAATTATTTATTGCCATCGAAATGATCTGTCCTATGTACCTGAATTTTGTATTTCTCAGCAACTTCCTGGAAAGTATCTACCATATAGTGAACTTTCTCCCAGGAAAGGCCATATGTATTCAATTTCCACATGCGTGTAGCCCCAGCAAATTCTCCGACGATGCCCTTGCTTGAGAGTTCGTCTGAAAGGAAGAAACCTTTGCGTTTATGGCCATGTGCTACGATATCGAAGTTACCACTGGTGTCTATTTTTGACAGGGTATGCTTGCGTGGGTACTCCGATAAAACCCTACTTCCTTCTATGGCAAGCAAACCATCGATCAGATAGTTTGACTTCTTTACTTCTTCTTCCCAATTATGTACTCTCTCCCTTACAGTAGGAAAAGAAGCCATCATACCTATCAATGTCGAACCCATTAGTGTGCATCCAAGCATCTCGACTTCTTTGACTCCAAACTTACGTTTTGTGACATCACCAACCATCTGCGTAGTGCGAAATATTTTAGGAGCCCATTCATTGGTTGTTGCCAGCACTCCCGATGGTGCAGGTGATGCCATGCTTTTGTGGCCAGAGCCTACGACAAAATCTGCACCAATATCCTTTCCATCCACTGGCATGATCCCAACAGTGTACGCACCATTGTATAGGAAAGGAATATCGTACTGATGTGCAACTTTTGCTATGTCTTTTACATCATGTTCATTGGCATACTGGTAATCAAAGTGATCAATTATCACCAGTACAGGCAGTTTGCCTGTTTCCCGTTTAACTGCCTCGATTTTCTCAGCAGTAAGATCTGCAGTTACAATATTATGCTCGTTTACAGGTATTTCCTTAACTATCCCTCCGGCCGCTTCTACTGCCAAAAATTCTGTGTAGTGAGCTAAAGCTGAAACTATGACAGAATCATTTTTATTGACAATAGTAGATGCCACTGCCTGAAAACCGCGCCTTGCTCCAGGAACTACACGCGCAACATCCATGTTAAGGAAACTAGCGAGTTGTTCATGGAATGGGCCAATCGGAGGACTTCTGATTTTGTCTAGCCTAAAGGGCTTGCTACAGGCATCACAGACTGAATATCCATCGCCATATGCTATGAGTGCTTTTCGTGCTTCTGAGGTAAGCCTTCCAGCTGCCTGAATTGGTTGTATGTTGATGTACATTTCTTCTCTGGATCGAATGTTAATATTATCAGCTATCTTCCTAACTTGCGGAGTTCCAGTACAGTTTTCGATATCATCCAAAATTTTTCTTACTTTGTTTATACCTTCCTTAATAGAGTGTTCTTCTTCCGGACTAGTGACATTTGGAAGTGATTGTCTAAAGATCTCTCGAACATCTTCAAGGGCAAAAAGAGCCTCAAACGTCTTTTGAATTCTTATATCCATGAAATTACCTCAAAACTTAGACACGGAATATAACCGAAGTGAAATGGGTATGCAGTCCATTGAGTAGTTTTTCCGCCATCTAAACATTCATTCTCTACATTCATTTATAATTTTGAGCCATTTATTTGTACACATATATTCTGTAAAATACACAATTTTAGCATCTATTTGTCGATTTGTTCAATGTATATCAATGAAAGTGGCGTTAGTTTTTGGTTATTGCCATATTGAGAAAAGGCTGGCATTTTGTGTACTTTTACAAGAAGTGAATTTTCTCAGTAATTTTGTATTTAATTGTCCAGACTATACCTTCATCTCCGTGAATTCGATCACCATACTCAGTGATTTAAGTCTCTACCACGTGAGTAGAGTAATATAAGTGATTGAATCATATGCTAATTGGTAACACATAATTCACATTAGTGATTTTAGGATTTGCTATTGAAGCATACTTATATTTGAACCTTCTTTTTAGAGCAAATATCGCCCTCACATATTTTTTTATATCCGTAAAAAAATTTCAAGCCCTAAAATGAAATGGAATAACGTGAAATGGATATTCTGTCCATTGCATAGCCTCTCTGCCATCCCGCAAATAATTTATTTATAATTATGAACAGAGACCATATTATGATGTCGATAGTATTATTAATTTATTTTATAAGAAAAAAGGAGTCTCAAATCCATATAATTTGATATCGATTAGTTCAAATAACTACTGAGGATTCCGATTTATCTCCAATTTTTTCTTCGAGGGAATCCTGTCCAAATCTTTCTCGCTAATTTTTGTATTTAACCCGATTTTTTCTTTTCGGATTCATTATTCTTTTATTTTAAAGATAGCTTCTGCTACCCTCAAAATACTTCTTTTATTTTCAATTTATTCAACTGATAGAGATTATAACAAAAATCTATAAATAACACCTTCATATTAACTCCATGAACAAAGTGACAAGAACCTTCCCTGCTTTGAATATCTTTTTAGTTACTGCATAAACTCATCTTTCTGGAACTCTTTTTGTGCTAATACTCTTGTTTCTTAATATCTCCCTTATTTCCAGAGGATATTCTTTTATCGCTTTTTTATTGTTGCATTATAACCTTTTGATTTTGCGTCCGCAGTGCGTAAATCATATCTATAGAAGCTATAGTAATAATTATTCTTTATCTATAACTCAAAATGTAAGAGATCAAGACTAAACAAAACGTTTTCGGAATAAAAAACACATATCATGTAAAATTCTGAGATTTTAAAGCCGTGTAGCGAATTTACTGAAAATTCAAAGTTAAATTTCGGCATACTTTATGTAATTAAATTCTTCCGATATGTTATTTACCGTTCTCATAAATTGTTGAGTATTTGTTACCCTAAGCAAAATCGGCACACGAGATTTTTCTATATCTCTGGCGATCTTAAAAAGTTACCATTAATTTCACTAATAATTGAAAGCAATCAATCAAAAAAATAAAAAATAATAAAAAATCTAAACATTCAGTACATCCTGAAATTCGAGAGAAAATTTCCAAACAGAAAAATATGCAACATTTGTAGCACAGTAATGAAGCCTAACGTGTTTCATGATCAATTTTCCCAAACTTAGTTAAATTCTTAAATATTCAGCAAAATTTGAAATTTACTTTTTCCATACAATTTGACGAAGATATGGAAATTTCACATACATAAATGGGGTAATAATATAATCAAAAAGGATATAATAACCATAATAAATCTAAGAGAATAAACTCAAAATTAAAAACCAAAAAAAAAATATAAATGGCAGCCGATTCAAAAATACTGCAATATTTCAGTTTTTTCCGGTTTCCCGATTAAGGTGATATTATCGTTCCCATTATTCAAGTTGCACTTGATCTCCTAGAATTGGACCGCTCGATAGAGATTGCAAGAGATGCGATCGTAGGTGGTGTGGATTGGATCGAAATAGGAACTCCACTGATAAAAAGCGAGGGTATGGATGCAATCCGCAAAATGAGAAAAGCTTTCCCTAACCGAACGATCCTGGCAGATATGAAGACCATAGATACAGGTGCAATTGAAGTCGAGATGGCAGCAAAAGCAGGGGCAGATGTAGTTATTGTACTAGGAAGTGCAGACGACTCTACAGTACTCGATGCACTACGTTCAGCTCACAAATACGGGGTCAAATTAATGGCAGACCTTATTTCGATCCTTGACCCAGTGAAAAGGACATTGGAACTTGAAGCTATGGGAATAGACTATGTGAACGTGCACATAGGTATAGACCAACAGATGATAGGAAAAAATCCTGTGTCGATCCTCAAGAAAATTTCAGACAAAGTTAACGTACCGCTTGCAGTTGCTGGAGGGCTCGATGCAGAAAGTGCTGCCCAGGCAGTCAAGACAGGAGCCAGAATTGTAATTGTTGGAGGAAATATCACTCATTCTGAAAACGTGACAGAAGCTGCCAGAAAAATTCGGCAGAGCGTGGATTCCCCTGAGGCTGTGGATACTCGGGGTACAAAAACAGTAGATCAGGAAATCAGGAAAATCCTTCGAGAAGTATCAACCTCAAATATTTCGGATGCTATGCATAGAAAAGGGGCAATGAAAGACATTCATCCCGTGGTGAGAGGGAAGATTGTAGGAACTGCAGTCACTGTTCAGGTTTTTTCTGGAGACTGGGCGAAAACTGTGGAAGCAATCGATATTGCCAAAAAAGGGGATGTAATAGTTATCTACAACGAGAGTAAAGACATCGCCTGCTGGGGAGGACTTGCAACCCTGAGCAGCATGAATAAAGGGATCTCAGGTGTGGTAATAGACGGTGCTGTGAGAGATATTGATGAAATAGAGAATATGAAGCTCCCGATTTACACAAGCAATACAGTACCTAATGCTGGAGATCCAAAAGGCTTTGGAGAAATCAACGCCGAAATTACCTGCGGTGGTCAGACCGTAAAACCAGGAGACTTCATAGTTGGCGATGAGAGTGGAGTTGTAGTGATTCCTAAGGAGAGAGCTTACGAACTGGCAAGAAGAGCAAAAGAAGTCAACAAAACTGAAAAGAGACTTTTTGATGAGATTCGGAGAGGAGGCACTCTGTCGGAAATTCTGGAAATCAAAAAATGGGAAAAACTTTGAATCAATATTTCCAGAAATTGAAATCAGAATTAAACAGATATTCCACAAATGCACACAGATGCAGAATTTATTTGCTTATTTGCTCAAGTACTATTCATTGAAAGTTAGATTAATTTTTAAGCTACTGTCTGAGAAAATGGATGTCATTATTATGTATATCTGCGAAAAGTGAGAATAAAAGAAATTTAGAATAATTTAGATAAAGGAGCTCTATTCACGATCTTAAGATTGAGAAAAGCAGATTTTGGACAAAAGAAGAGCTCTGACAAATTTAAAATCTTCTTCCTGGCATTTTTCACCTATACTAGCTCTAATCAGCGAATCTAGTTCAGTTTCTAACATTTCAAGTACAGCTTTAATCTTCTTTTGCCTTTCGGGGGGCAAAAGCCCCCCCATGTCCCTGACCTTTCCTGTAAGGATAAGCTGTTCAAATTGCCTGAAAACAACTTCGATACTCATGCCCTGAACTTCAGCAATTCGATCGATATCAAGCCCATGAGTAAAAAGAGAATAAGTCCTTTGTAAAGAGTATTTTTCAAGAGTATCTGTTTCAAAATGTTCCGTCTTATAAGATTTCTCCCCAATAAAGCTCATATCCAAATATTTTGCTTTTTTTGCTGGTAATCTGCAAACCTCTGAGTTTTTCATTTTATCAGATTCATGAATAGGTACTTTAATTCCAAATACCTCTATTTCATCTCCTAGTTCTGGGTTTTCATCCTTTTGAACTAAGCTTTTTGTGATTACTCTCCCATTTTCAGATTTTATATCTGCAGCTTCTGAATTTTCTGCCTTTTCTGAAGATACCAAACTATAGTCCCTACAGTAGTGTTCAATTTCCGTGAGAAAAATATCCCCATATTTTCGCAGTTTATGGTCTCCAACCCCTGTAATGGAATGGAATTCTTCAGGGCTGTGCGGAAATCTGATAGCCATTTCCTTAAGGGTTGTATCAGAGAAAATGATATAAGGTGGAAGATTTTTTTTTAGAGCGATTTTCTTTCTCAGGGCTTTTAACCGCTCAAAAAGGATTGCATCATGCCCTTTTCCGGATTTTAAGACCGGCTTAACTTTTGATGCATGCAGGACATCAACTGCTACTGAAATTTCTTCTGTCAAACATTCTTCTGTTGATAACTCTTCTTTCGAATACTTTTCTGTTGAAAACTCTCCTGTTGGAAGTCCTTCTGTTGATAACTTGATACCATTTTTAGCTTTATCACTCTTTTTGCCAACTATTGAAAACATCAGGCTTCCTTCAGCATTTGGCGCAAAGCCTTCAGGGCAGATAAGTTCTATTCGCTCCAAGCCTGTCATAATTTTTCTACTCATGGCATTCAGTTTCAAAATAGGATATTGTACTCCACTCACTTCAAGAAGACCTGTATCTGTCATTTCGGAAACTAATGACCTCCATTGTTCTTTTGTGAATTCCCGGCCACTGCCATGACTTTTCAACTTCTCATGATGATTTTGCCTGATCTTTTTATTTTTTGAACCTATAAGGACGTCAATAACATAGTTAGTGCCAAAGCGCTGATTCAGTTCCTGAACACAGGTCACTAGTTTCGTGGCGGTTTCAGTTCCTTCGAAGGTACCTTTTGGCCTGATACAGGAATCACAATTTCCGCAGAATTTAGGGAGTTTCTCACCAAAGTAATTCATTAGTTTCTGACGCCTACATTTATTCCCCTCGCAATAAGCTACCATCTCCCTTAACTGCACAAGAGATAGATCCTTTTCATGCTCATTTGTCTTCTGAGAAATAAAGTAGTCAAACTTGAAGCGGTCCCCTCTACTGAAAAAAAGGATACACTCACACAGTCCCCCATCCCTTCCACCTCTTCCGGTTTCCTGGTAGTAACTTTCAAGATTTCTTGGGAGATCATAATGTATTACGAAATGCACGTTGGACTTATCTATTCCCATCCCAAAAGCAATTGTTGCAACTATTATCTCCACATCGTCCTTTATGAACAACTCCTGGTTTTTGGTCCGTTCGGTATCCGAAAGGCCCGCATGGTAGGGAAGAGCTCTAAAACCTGCAAGATTCAACTTTTTTGTAAGGGCTTCGACGTTGTTTCTGCTTTGGCAATAGATGATACCAGCTTCATTTCTATGCCTATGCAGGTAATCGATAATCTCGGAAGAGGTTTCTTTCTTTGGCCTGACCTCGTAGTAGAGGTTTTTCCGATTAAAACTGGCTAAATATGGACCTTTTTCCGGAGATATCGAAAGGTGTAGCTGCGATACGATATCCTTTCGAACCCTTTCAGTTGCTGTAGCCGTAAGTGCGATAATTGGTATATCAGGAAAACCTGTCTCTGGATCCCTTAAAAGTTTAAGGTTCCTGTACTCAGGCCGAAAATCGTGTCCCCACTCAGAAATACAATGTGCCTCGTCGATTGCAAAGAGGCTTACTTTTCCTTTTTTTAGAAAAGCAAACGTTCCGGGCATCATAAGCCTTTCTGGTGCAATATAAAGTATTTTTAGCCTGTTTTCAAGAAAAGCTTCTCTTACATCCCTGGATTCTCTAGCACTCTGGGTGCTGTTCAACAGAGCTGCAGTAATTCCATTTGTATCAAGTCCATCCACCTGGTCTTTCATTAGGGAAATCAGGGGAGAAACAACGACCGCAACTCCTTCCATTAGAAGGGCAGGCAGCTGGTAGCAGATCGATTTGCCCCCTCCTGTAGGCATTATCACAAAAACATCTTTCTTTCCCAGAACATCTCTGATAATTTCTTCCTGCAAAGGGCGAAAAGAAGTGTAACCGAAATACTTGTGCAGAGTGGAATGCATTATGTCTGATATAGAAATCTTTGACTCAAGCTCGTCTTTACTTGCCCTCAAGAGATCACAATCAGTGCTCGTTTTCTAATCCCCCTGATCTGCAGAGCATTGTTATCACGCTAGAATATAACACCTTGTAAAAAATACACGTAAGATAACTACACGTATATGCTTTCATGTAAAATATTGTCCTAAATTCCGTGTTTTATAATGACTATAACACTTACACACGATATATACTTGGGTTCGAAATCCGTAACTTGGTGGTGTTTCAAGCTTATCATATTTAAGTTACATACATAAGGAATGAAAGTATTTAGTTGTAAGCTCTCGATACATTATCCTTGATACTTCTCAGTATAGTAAACTTAGAAAAAAAGTAGAATATTTGAAGACAATTTTTGTAATCTATTCTTGTTTCTACTTGAATATCCTTGAGTAGTTGTGTTCTTCATTTAGAATTATTTAGGCCATGTTTTAAATTTATTGAGATCGTAGAATGTTGGAATTAGTGACGATTTTTTTCCAATCACAGAGGAGATTAAGACCTATATTCTATATTTATTATATTATCGGACTGCAATACCAAAGTCTAAAGTTAGAGTTTTATACTATAGCAAAAGCAAAAGAGATAAAAATAATTTAGGTATAAGAAGTTTAGTAGCTAAAATATAAATATAACCGAAAGCAAGAGGTTCATGTATCCATTGGAATGTACCCAAGAGAATTTACTTGAAAACTTAATAGATTTCAGGCTTTGCAGTCTCCAAAAATCATGAAAAAAATGTATTTGACATACGAAATCACAAAAATGCTTGAGACAATTATGAAGATCAGGATTTCCAAAGGAGGTCTGAAGAAACGAGTAAGGCTGAGAATCTAAACTGCAAAAAATTGGAAATGCTGCTGAGTCCAAAAAGTTAATTTGGTTTGAAGCTTATTCTAAAAAATATGCTCATCGAACAAATTCAGCTTGGAAATGGTTGCGCTCTTGGCCTCAACTTTGAGATGCAAAAATATACTCTACTGGTTATAAGGGCTGATAAAGGGTTCCTAATGTGCGGATACCTAAATGTAAATGCTGCTGAGGAGTTCGGAGATACAGCAGCGAAGGTAAAAGGTGTGAAGAGCCTTGAAGATATGCTCAAAGCCCAGGTTGTGGAAGTAACTGAAATGGCCAAAGAACTTGGAATCGAGCCAGGGATGACTGGCAGAGAAGCTCTGGATAAAATGTTTTGAGGAAAAAAAACTTGATAAATTGCTTTTAAGTATAACTTATTCATACAATTTTTTTCAAATATACTGATTTTGGTTGTTCTTCACTGAATGATTAAGCTTTTATGATTAAGTTTTCAATGTAACGAATATTTGCATTGTTCATTCACTGAAGCAAATTCTCTCTAACTAATTTCACTAAGGTGCAAACAAAAATGCAGGAAAAATGGAACTTAGTGCATTTTGAAAATTAAATAATCCAAATAATTGAGGAAGGCCCTGAGTTTACTTATTAAATAATTTTTTAGTAATTTATTTCAAGTTTGGCAATTGAATTAAATTTTATTTAATTTTATTAAATATATCAATGAATCATATGATTTTGATATAATTTCAAGCTATAAAAATCAGTATATTCCGGATTACAAATGTTATACGCTTTTGAACTCTCTGGAGAGCATGAAGAATTGCCAGCTGCTGAAGTTCTTGCTTGCCTCAAAATAGAGGAGCTTGATTTCCAGCCACATACCAGGGTTGACCAGTGTCTGGTGGTGGATATAGCAGGTAAAGAAGAGGATGTGGAAAAAATTCTTAAAGGTCCGATAACTGAAAGGCTCGCAATGACCCATCGTATCCTGAAGGTTATAGGGATCACTGAAAACACCCTGGATGCAGTTCTGATACTTACAAACTCCTTTGAATCCTCGTACTTTATAAAGGAAGGTCAAAGTTTTGTAGTTAGGACAAAAAGTGTTAAACATCATGTGAACTTTCCCAGCAATCTTCTGGAACCAAAAATCGGAGGATTTATCAATAGAAAGGGCTTTCAGGCGAATCTGAGAAATCCTGATGTGGAATTTCGGCTGATCTTAAGCGGAAAGGCTGTTTTAGGAACGCTTCTATCTTCCATCAACAGAAGTGCATATGAATCCAGAAATCCCCAAAATAAACCTTTTTTTCATCCTGGAGTCCTTGTGCCCAGAGTAGCACGTGCTATTACAAATATTTCTAAAATAAAACATCGGGAGTTCTTTCTGGACCCTTTTTGTGGTACTGCTGGCATACTTATTGAGGCCGGAATTTTGGGAGCACGAGTTATAGGAATCGATGCACAAGAAAAAATTGTTCGGGGTGCCTGCATGAACCTTAGTGCCTTTGAACTGGACTATACCTTGGTGAAAGGAGATGCCCGTATGATGCCGTTTAAAGAAGGAACAATAAGCGCAATCGCGACTGATCCACCATATGGAAGGTCTGCAGCAATTCTTGCCGAATCCTTAGAGGATCTTTATTCCTGTGCTCTTGAGGAGATTCAACGTGTCCTGAAGCCAGGAGGTATTGCAGTAGTAGTCTCTGACAAGGATGCATCTGAATACGGAGAACAGGTCGGACTTAAGGTCCTTGAAATTTATTTTCAGAGAGTACACAGAAGCCTTACTCGGAGAGTAACCATTTTTCAAAAATAGATGAAATATTAGATATGAAATATGAAAAATGCTCTTTAAGGACATTTCTTATTCATGGGAAATCAGTTCATCCAGCACCTCAGCCATAACTCTATGTCTGAGAATAAGTTTCTTGTTTTGCAAACCAGCTCTCCTGATAGAATAATTATCTTCGATCCAATCTATTTTTTTTTCATAATTTATTTTCATCAGGGTTAGACCACAGGCAGAAGCAGGTTCAATTCCTTCTTCATAGATATCAGGATTTAGCATCTGGAGCAGCCAGTCATTATCACGTAAACCTTTTCCGATCATTGAAAGTGCAGTTACTATTTTCCTGACCATATTCCAAAGGAAACTATTTCCAACAATATCGATTTTTGTAACATCCCTATCTACGCGGGCATCAATCCTTAACAAGGTGCGAATTGTACTCTTTTCTCCACTTATTCTTGAAAAGTTCTCAAAATCATGTCTTCCGATCAGCAGTTTTGAAGCCTCACGGATCCTTGAAATATTGGATCCTTCCCCACTAATTATATAGCGATAGTATCTTGAAATCGCGTCTCTTCTAGCGTCAAAGTGGCTAGGTACCTCCGCATGAGCCCAGGCCCAGATAGTTGGGGGAAGTTCGGAGTTTATGACCCTTGGAATTGCTAGATTTGTTTTGTCAGTATCAAAAGCTATGATCTGTTCGAAGGCATTAACTCCTGCATCTGTCCTGCCTGCACAGGTATAATTAGCAGATTTGGGGCTTTCTATGATCTCTAGATTACGAAGCGCTTTGAAGAGCTCTCCTTCCACTGTCACGACATTAGGCTGGATCTGAGAGCCGTGAAATTCGGTACCTATGTATGCAATCTTTAAAGCGACCCTCATACCAATCTCCGATTACTTGGCTTTTTCTTATTTAATGACTTCTCTTACAATCATAAAGAATACTATATAAATACATCCAAAAAGGAACCGGACTACAGGGTGAAGAGATAGAGCATCATGAATCCATGAATCCCTATGGCATGAGCGAGTCCTTCAGGAGAGACAGAAACTGGGGAGTGAGGGAGTTACAATGGAACTGTTTATGATGGCACAAGTTCTGAGTCATTAAAAACTATGTTGACAATCAGGAAACCATGAAGAAAAAGGAGCATACAAGTAAATTAAAATATTTAATTTTGAATAATTCCTTTCGATCCAGAGAAGTACCACGAAAACGCCCTGTTGTTTGCAACTGCGTGTGCAACCACAACTTTGATTTATTATGGGATAATATATGCGTACTGTTATATATTTAGGTAAATTTCAACCTTAATCTTAAATATAACATTGTACATTCTAGTCTAAATTTTTCGCTGGTAACAATCATGATCACAAAAACGCAGATTTTTGAATTTCTGAAAAAATATGACTTAAAAAACATTACTATTGCAACAGTCTGTTCGCACTCAAGCCTTCAAATCTTTGACGGAGCGCGAAAAGAAGGATTCAGAACTCTTGGAATCTGCGTTGGCAAACCTCTCAAATTTTATGAAGCATTTCCAAAGGCAAAACCCGACGAGTACCTTATCGTTGATAGCTATGAAGATATAATGACCAAAGCTGAAGAACTTAGAAAGAAGAACACTATTATAGTTCCACACGGTTCATTTGTTGCTTACCTGGGCACGAAAAGTTTTGCAGATATGGAAGTTCCTACTTTTGGAAATAGGGCTGTGCTCGAATGGGAATCAGACAGAGATAAAGAACGTGAGTGGTTGCTTGGAGCAGGTATTCACATGCCTGAAAAAATAGAAGATCCTAGTGATATTAATGGGCCTGTGATGGTTAAGTACCACGGAGCAAAGGGTGGAAAGGGGTTTTTCGTTGCAAAAACCTATGAAGAATTCAATGAACTCGTAGACCGAACCCAAAAGTTCACAATTCAGGAATTTATCACAGGGACCCGTTATTACCTACATTACTTTTATTCCCCGATCAGAAATCAGGGATATACCTTAAGCAAAGGTGTCCTTGAGCTCCTGAGTATGGACCGCAGAGTGGAGTCTAATGCCGATGAAATCTTCAGACTCGGCTCACCCAGAGAACTCATAGAAGCAGGCATCCGCCCCACATATGTTGTCACAGGAAATGTGCCCTTAGTAGCTAGAGAGTCTCTTCTGCCTCTTATATTTTCCCTTGGAGAAAGGGTAGTGGAAGAATCTCTGGATCTTTTTGGCGGGATGATAGGAGCCTTCTGTCTTGAAACAGTTTTTACGGATTCTCTTGAGATCAAGGTTTTTGAAATTTCAGCCAGAATTGTGGCAGGGACAAACCTTTATATTTCAGGCTCCCCTTATGCAGACCTGATGCAAGAAAGCCTTTCAACCGGAAGGAGAATAGCTCAGGAAATCAAAATTGCAGTCCAGACAAACCAGTTGGATAAGATAATATCCTAAGTAAATGGTATCTTAACCAGTACTTCACTAACTCGTACTTGATAATTTCAAAAATAGATCTATTTTTTTAGCATTATAAAAGTTATAGACAACATAAATAGATCTTTCCCAGTAAATATAATTACATTTATATGTCTGAACAATTTTATTCGGCGTTTATGTCTTGAATTAAACACAAATCATAAAATCTTAGGTCATATATTTTTAGTGGTGTTTAATATATAATTCTAATTGTTAAAGATTTTATTGAAACTATTTCAATTCCTATTAAATCAAATCTGAGTACGAAACTTTTTTTCACGGTTCTAGTATTACTGGCTATCAAAAGGGTATTCATACACTCAATTCAAAGTGTAAGTTCAAAAATATCACTTAAACCTAGTTACACAATCATCTGAAGAAATTTCACTTTGATAAAATTAAAATGCGTGTCTGGAACTACTTCAGTACCTAATCAACTTGTCCCAATGACGGTTTAATTTTCTCCATTTTTGTTGGTTCAAATTTCTTGACTTTTTAATATAAATTTTAATCAATATTTCATGAATTAACTCAAAACTATTGTTAGGGATTTATCGTTTTTGTACCTGGTTGCATGGATTATCTAAAGCAAGTATTATTTATAACCTTAATAGGACTTATGCACTTAAGTTAAGGCCAATTTAAAATCATTTAATACAGAATTAGCCAATATATAATTTAAAAAAAGATGGCTCAAGTCGCGTCTTTCTTGCAGCCCTATATAGACCCAGAGTATAAAAAGATACATTTTTAAAAACTAAATCCTAAGAGCAGACGATATTTTCAAGCATATTAATGCTTATTTTAGTTCAAAGCCTATAATTGTAACTGGATATTCCAGAGAGAAAAGACCTTCGAGGAACTAACCTTCAAGAAGCTGACCTTATAGAGGTTAACCTTGAGAGGGCTAATCTTCAAGGGGCTAACCTTAAATGGACTTACTTTATAGGAGCTAACTTTAAAGAGTCTAAACTTGAAGGAGCTAAACTTGAAAGTGCTGATCTTGAAGAAGCTCAGCTTTATCATTTTATCAGCTTTCAAAAGTGAAAATACTTCACGCTACAAAATTGGATGAAGAGCTCCTCATACCATTAAAAAAGGAATTGCCGACTCTTTTTGAAAAACCTTATGAATAGGAAATCTTCTCAAAGATCACCTAAAGCTCTTTTGAAATGCTCATAAATTGATTACCTAGCCACATTCGAAATGTTCAACAGAGAGCCTAGAATAAATAATGATTTATTATGAGAGAATCCTGGTACAAATCCGTACAAGTTAACTACAAAATATAACATGTAGCCTTAAAATTGATCCAAAAGGCGACGATTTTTTATTATAGATGTAGTTCGTATTATCTCCTTTGCATTTAATTCGGCACCCTCATGAGCAAAAAATATATTCCTACATAGTATGGAATAATTGAATTTACAGACACATAGCCCAAAATTCTGAGATTTCATTTTTGCAGTGGAACTTCAGTAGTTGAAACTCGAACTTGATAGAAGCATAAATCATATAATGCATAAATGAGCTTCTATCAAATTCAGGCAAATTGGAGAAATTTACTGATATTTTGCCTTCATATATTGTTTTATTTATGTCCTTCTACAGCTTTCTGTCGCTTTACGAACCTGATTCCCATCTCAAAAGCTTTCTCACAGTCCTTAGGGAATACTGCTTCCCGCCTTTTAGCCTTCTCTTCTGGGTCAAAACGATCCGCGACATACTTTGAATAATCATCGAATTGGTAGGTATCAGTACTATATAACGATTCAGAATAGCCAAAAATTCTCGTTGCAACCCCTTCATTTAATTCAATAACCTTATGAAGACCAAATACATCGAAATTTTCTTCCTTAGCACCAGTTGTGTATATGTAACCTATTGGGGTATTTTTCGGATATAACGATCGTAGATTCTCAGAATAAACAAGAAATGGAAATATATAGCGCTCCATGAAAGACCTCATCTCACCAGTAGAATTTCCAAGGTAGATGGGTGATCCAAGTATCACTGCATCAGCATCTTTCAGCTTTTTCAGTACAGGTGTGAGTTCATCATTCATCGCGCATTCTCCGTAGCTTTTTCCATCTTTTAGTTTACAGGCAAAACAGCTTATACATCCTTTGAAATTGAGCTCATAAAGATGAATAATTTCTGTTTCTGCACCCTCTGATGCTGCACCTTCAAGAGCTTTTTCTAAAAGGGTTGCTGTATTCCATTTCGTTCTCGGACTTCCGTTTATTGCTATTGCTTTCATAATGTACCTCATATTTTCTGTTTTCTTAGAATTTAGAGCTCGTCACAAAATCAAAGTTTCTGTGGCGCTCTGGTATAAAAGAAATTATTCAAGGTCAAAGCCTGAAAGACCATCCTATTACTGTAAAACAAACATTTTAAAAATAAAAATTACTTCAGCCTCAGGTCTGCTTCAGAATACCGTTTTGTTAAAATATATAGACTCAAAAGTGACATGAAATGATTTCGGGATATCTACTATAAGTCCATATAAAGAATTTATTTCGAAATTCACAATTAATACCTCTAGTATTATACTTTTTTCAGCATTTCTAAGCTCACTTGAAGTTTTTCAGAAAAAAAATTGAGGCAGGATTTTATATCCTGCATATTTTTTGAATCAATAGTCAATTTAATTTTATTTTGCGTTTCGGGAATCTATTGTGCTCTGAGCAGCTACAAGCCTTGCAATCGGAACTCTGTATGGAGAGCAGCTCACATAATCGAAACCTATTTTGTGGGCGAAGTGGATGGATTTTGGCTCTCCACCATGTTCTCCACATATTCCCATCTGGAGGTTGGGTTTGACGGAACGACCTTTTTGAATTCCAATTTTCATCAACTCGCCAACACCTTCCTGATCAAGGACTTCGAAAGGATCGTGCTCAATTATACCTGCTTTCTGATAGATCGGCACGAATTTGGATACATCGTCTCGACTGAATCCGAATGTTGTTTGGGTCAGGTCGTTTGTTCCAAAAGAGAAGAAGTCAGCTTCCACTGCTATCTTGTCTGCAGTAATTACGGCTCTGGGAAGTTCGATCATTGTCCCTACATGATAATCGATCTTTATTCCTTTCTCACCCATGACCTGATTTGCCATCTTGCATACTTCATTCCTGGTAACTGAGAATTCCTTTGCAAGACTCACCAATGGGATCATAATTTCGGGAACAATTTGCATTCCATTGGCTGCAAGTTCACAAGCTGCTTCCATAATTGCGCGTACCTGCATATCATATATTTCGGGATAGGTAATTCCAAGCCTGCAACCTCTATGCCCGAGCATAGGGTTTAGTTCTTTAAGGGAAACCACACGCTTGATAATTTTGTTCACATCACCAATTTTCTCCCAATCTCCTGAGGCTTCAAGTTCCCTGAGCTTTGCGTCCAGTTCCTCCTTGTCTGGCAGGAACTCGTGAAGAGGGGGATCAAGCAGCCTAATAGTCACTGGTAAACCTTCCATACTACGAAAGATTCCAAGGAAATCAGCCTTCTGCATCGGCAGCAGTTTCTTGAGGGCCTTTTTTCTTGATTTTTCATCTTCTGCCAGAATCATTTCCCTCACTACAGGTATTCTGTCATCCCCGAAGAACATGTGTTCAGTTCTACAAAGGCCTATACCTTCTGCACCAAGTTCGCGAGCAAGGCTTGCATCTGCCGGATTATCGGCATTTGTTCTTACACCAAGAGTCCTGATTTCATCAGCCCATAAGAGGAGCCGTTTCAAATCTTTATTAATTTCAGCATCAATCAGTTCTACCTTCCCAACAATTACACTTCCGGAGCTCCCGTCAATGGTAATATATTCATGTTCTCTTATAGTGTGATCGTCTACCATAAAAAGGCCATTTTTTATGTCAATTGAGATCGCTCCACAGCCCACAACACAAGGTTTGCCCATGCCTCTTCCAACAACCGCTGCATGAGAAGTCATCCCACCACGCACTGTAAGAAAACCCTGTGCAGCCGCCATTCCCCCTATATCTTCAGGGGAGGTTTCGGTTCGTACGAGGATTGTTTTCTCTCCTAACTCGGACATTGCCTCTGCGGCTTCGGCAGTAAACACAACTTTTCCTACAGCGGCTCCAGGAGATGCTGGAAGGCCCTTCGCAATTATGTCTAACTTTGCTTTGGGGTCAATCCTTGGGTGCAGGAGCAAGTCTATTTGTTCGGCTTTCACTCTTGTGATCGCTGTTTCCTTATCTATAAGCCCTTCATCTACCATATCCGTTGCAATTTTCATGGCTGCAGCAGCTGTGCGTTTCCCAGTGCGGGTCTGTAGCATATAAAGTTTTCCTTCCTGAATGGTAAACTCTATGTCCTGCATATCTTTGAAGTGAGCTTCAAGCGTCTGACAGATATCTATAAGCTGTTTGTAGGCCTCTGGAATTTTATCTTCAAGTGTATCAATAAAATCCGGCGTCCGAATGCCTGCGACCACATCTTCGCCCTGTGCATTGATTAAGTATTCTCCGAAGAACCTTTTTTCCCCTGTTGATGGGTTCCTTGTAAAAGCAACTCCTGTGCCAGAATTACCCCCTCTGTTCCCATAGACCATTGTCTGAACATTGACGGCAGTTCCCCAGGTATCATCAATTCCATTAAGTTTCCTGTAAGTAATGGCTCTCGAATTATTCCAAGATTCAAAAACAGCATCAATTGCCATATATAACTGAACTTTCGGATCCTGGGGAAATTCAAATCCCTTTTCGAGTTTAATTATCTCCTTGAACCTCTCAGACAGTTCTTTCAACGATTTTGCATCAAGATCTGTATCTGACTCGACTCTCAGTTCCTTCTTCTTATTCGCAATAAGAGAATCAAACTTTTTAAATTCAAGTCCGAGCACTACATCCCCGAACATAGATATAAATCGACGGTAGCAATCGTAAGCAAACCTTTCATCATTGACCTTATTTGCAAGCTCAATCACAGACCTGTCTGTGAGCCCAAGATTAAGTACGGTATCCATCATCCCCGGCATGGATACCTTAGCTCCAGATCGTACTGAAACAAGCAATGGATCACCTGCATCTCCTAATTTTTTGTTGTTTAAGCTCTCAAGCTTATCGATAGCCTCTTCTATCTGTTGGAATACTTCTTCAGGATAATTTTTATTTTTCAGATAGAGTACACAGACTTCAGTTGTGATTGTAAATCCAGGAGGCACGGGGACTCCGAGATTTGCCATCTCGGCAAGGTTTGCACCCTTACCTCCAAGCAGGTCTTTCATGCTACTTTTGCCATCAGTTACATCTTTTCCAAAAAAATATACAAACTTGGACAATGACTATCCTCCCTGGAACGAGGTCAGTAATCGGAGTTAATGTATTACCGGAAATAAAACACTCTTATTTGATTTCCGATGCGCATATATTTAACTTTTCCTCTTTTTGTGTTACATCCGGAGTTTATAGTATATTTTTCTGTTTGTCTTCATATCTTCACTACATATCAAATAAGTCATATGAAGAACAGGGAGGAAGATTTAAGAACCATATAATAGCAGTGTCTATACTTGAGATAAAAAATCCAACCGTAAATAAAAGGAAAAAGTAATGAATAATATACAACTCACCAGAAAACTAAATCCTGATATTCAGAAGTAGTATACAGAAAGTTCTGTAAATTTTGATTGACTATGTACTTTTTTCTTCACCATAAAAAACTGGATTTATCGTTTTTACTAATAGATAGGTTTTTAATCGAAAAATAGGCATAGAAAAACGCTGAAACTTAAGTGTCCTCCCTACTAAAAGAGGATTCAGGTGTTTTTACGAATTCACCTCTTGCACTAATTATATCAAAATTTACCATAAATTAGTGCTAGTTGCCCTCTTAATAATCCAATCAGTTTTGAAGAAATCCGGTGTTCACATACGTACCCTAGATAATCAGAATAATCCAGAAGTAATAGCAAATTGCTTTTTCTGAAGATGAGAGTTCTGGTCCGCTGATTAATACACTTAGTTCAATGAGCATATAAAGCCAGAATGTAAAGCCAAACAGTAAGGATTTGCCATCTCGGCAAGGTTTGCACCCTTACCTCCAAGTAAGTCTTTCATGCTACTTTGCCATCAGTTACATCTTTCCCAAAAAATATGCTAACTTTGGCAATGACTATCCTCCCTAAAAGGAGGTCTGTAATCGGAGTTAGTGTATTTATCTAATTAAAATTCAGTTTTATTATTAGCAAGAATGCTTATAAATATATAAGCCTGTAGTTAAATTATCCCATTTATTTTACATTCTGGCTTGATCTTTACTTAAAGTTTTGTATAATATAGGTCTTGCGATATCTTTATATATTATAAGCATAGACTAAATATGCTTTTCAGTCTACAATATATCTTCCTAAAAAAAGCTGAAAGTCTAACCAGTCACAAACCAAGATATTTTTGCCCTGAGCTGGAAGCATCCTATTAATTATTCATGGTTGATATGAGACGACTCGGTAAAGTGCTACAAAGATCAGGTATCAAAAACCTGATAGTCAGAGGAGATGAGATCAAATCCGATAATACCTCAGGTAATCTTCCAAAATTGAATTCGATTGTTGTGGATAAGGCCCTGAACCAGATTGGTGCGATTGTCAGCGTCTTTGGACCTGTAAACCAACCTTATTTTTTCGTGAAGGGATTTAAGCTAATTCCTGATTCTGAGTTTCGGATTATGG
Organism: Methanosarcina sp.; assembly: GCA_003164755.1. Lineage (GTDB taxonomy): Archaea > Halobacteriota > Methanosarcinia > Methanosarcinales > Methanosarcinaceae > Methanosarcina. Next base: position 57,462 of record PLUB01000060.1, read on the forward strand.
TAAATGAAAAGGTCTATATTCGGTGAGATCTCTGAAATTCGATATATGCATGAATTCTTTGTTAAGGTTCCACTCTAATTGGTATATATATTTTTTGCTAGCAATACCCGTGAGTTTTTCTATCCTGTTTTTTATAACATAGATTCTTTAATTTGGTGCAGGTTCTGAATTATAGGAAATCATAAAGATGTCATGCTAACTTGTAAGGTGATATGATATGGTAGAAGTCGAAAGAGTTCGCTATTCGGACACTCTTGAAAGAGAAAAAATACGTTCCATGATCAAAGCTCGCAAAGAAAAGCAAAAGGAGCAAAATTTTGAGAACGAAAAGGCCTTGTGTCCGGAATGCGGCAGCAGGAACCTTGTGCACGACTATGAGCGAGCTGAGCTAGTGTGCGGGGACTGCGGACTGGTCATAGATGCTGATTTTGTGGATGAAGGACCAGAATGGCGAGCTTTCGATCACGATCAACGGATGAAACGCTCTCGTGTGGGCGCGCCTATGACTTATACAATCCATGACAAAGGACTTTCCACAATGATAGACTGGAGAAATCGTGATTCCTACGGAAAATCAATCTCCTCCAAAAATCGTGCTCAGCTCTATCGTTTAAGAAAATGGCAGCGTAGAATCCGTGTAAGCAATGCAACTGAAAGAAACCTTGCTTTTGCCCTTTCCGAACTGGACAGAATGGCTTCTGCTCTGGGTCTCCCTAGAACTGTAAGAGAAACGGCGGCTGTTGTCTACAGGAAAGCTGTAGATAAAAATCTTATACGTGGACGAAGCATTGAAGGTGTGGCTGCGGCAGCTCTTTATGCTGCTTGTCGTCAGTGCAGTGTCCCAAGAACTCTTGATGAGATTGAAGAAGTATCCAGAGTCAGTCGAAAAGAAATAGGAAGAACCTACCGCTTTATTTCCAGGGAACTTGCATTAAAGCTCATGCCCACTTCTCCTATTGATTATGTCCCAAGGTTCTGCTCTGGCCTTAATTTGAAAGGAGAAGTTCAGTCCAAAAGCGTTGAGATTCTGAGACAGGCCTCCGAAAAAGAACTGACCAGCGGAAGAGGGCCTACAGGAGTTGCTGCGGCTGCAATATATATTGCATCCATCCTATGCGGTGAACGGAGAACTCAGCGTGAAGTCGCAGATGTTGCCGGAGTTACTGAAGTTACCATAAGGAACAGATACAAAGAACTTGCAGAAGAACTGGATATTGAAATTATTCTCTAAAATTTTTCTCATATTTCTTTCTCCAACTAGGTTTCAGTTCTGTCTCTATATTTGCAGGAAAGAAAAAGCTTATTTTTAGAATACCTTTAGTTTTTTACCATTCAATAGATTTTCAAAAACACTTCAAAAGATTTCTACAAACTTATTGATTAATGATATTTCTAATTGAAATTTCGAAAGATTTTCTTTTCGAAAATTTTGCTAAGTTCCTAAATTTCACCAAGATTTACAAATGGTATATAGATTTTGCTCTTGAAAATCATACTGGAATTCCAATTTACATTTAATTTTTTTCTTAGCGTGAATCATATCCAAATTTTTATCACTGATTCCTGTATTTGACACAACTTTTTTATTTTCTGGTTCATGAGAAGATTATAACAAAAGCTGTACACAAAACCTTCAAATTCACTCTTAAACAGTAGTGGAAAGGACTTTTCCTGCGTTTAAAATATTTTTAGTTACTGCATAAACTCATTCCTATTGAGATTTTTTGAGCCGATTCTCTTGTTTCTTGATATATCACTCATTCCCATAGGATTTCTTCAACTGTTCTTTTCATTGTTGAATCATGACTTTTGATTTGCTCCAAAGTATCCTCTATCCCTGTAAACCATTTCTTTTTTATTCTGATAAATCTAGCTGAGAATTATGAAGTAATACAGTCATTGTTTTGAATTTTTTAATCAGCTCATAATCCCTTCTATTAGCGCTATGAAGTTTATATTCAAAGTGTGACTTCACACCCTTTTTTAGCCAGGTTATATCTCTACACCTCCTTGTTTTTGCTTCATTTTCTCGAGGTTTATTCACTTTTGCATGTCCATGATCTGAATAAACAAAAATATCATTATGGATCATCTCTTTTTTTTCCAAAACGAAACAAATAGACTGGCTTTGCAACTGTCCTATGCTTCTTCTTCTTTGAAGTTATCAATAATTCTTTTTCTGAATGACCAAATTGTGGTACTGTCTAGTATGTACTAAGGAAAATTAAAATGTTTCCTGAAAGAACTTCGATTAATACTTTTTTCTCGAGTTCAAAGTCGAAAGATCATCACATTACTATAAAATGAGCATTTTAAAAATAACGATTACTTTAGCCTTAGGTCTGCCTCATTAAACTGTTTTATTAAAATATATGAACTCAAAAATGATATGAGAAGGTTCCTAATTAATTAAAAAATCAATTACAGCAAGTTTATCTTTAACTGACTGAAGACGCTTGTATTCCCCCTTAAGAACAAAATCAGTAAAAGTTTGCATAAATAACAATTATTGTTAAGAGATTTTAACTCTTCAATACTCAAATGCATAAAAGTTTATATAAATTATCTGCAGATTGTGCCCTTATACAAAGTGAATATAATATATGAATTATTATCGCAATGTTTTTAATCCGCGGAAATTGGACAGCATATCTTAGCTTGTTTACTACCTTACCAGGGTAAATCAGCAGTGGAAAAGTCTTGCTTCCTCAAAAAACTAACCCACAAATTCGTTATGCATGCAGAGCATTTCGAGTAGTTTTCATTTCATGCCTAATTACAATAATTCTATTCTTCTATCCTAAGTACACACTTTCTTTCAGACTATCTCCTAAAAGGTTATAGTCCTAAACAATTATTTTATATATATGACTAAATCGGTTGATGATGTTCATTGTATTGACGCTGTCTATTTTAACGCAAAACAGAGATTGGAAAAGGCAGATATTGGAAAAGAGAATAAAGCGTTGATTGAAAATTTTTCAATTGCTCTTCGACGGGAAGGAGCAGCAAAAATAACAATCACATGGTACTTACAATATACAACTTGGATTGTCGAGCAACTTCAGGAACTAGGATTCAATGAGACCTTGAATAAGTTAGATCCTAATACTTTTGATAGATTGCTTATTTACTTAGAAGATGAAAGAAAATTATCTTGCGGCACTATCCAAAATTATAAAAAATTGATAAAAAAGTTTTTCAGATGGTCCACAGGTGGTAACCCGCCTAAATGGATTATGGATCTTAAGCTAAAAATAATTGACAGCCCTGTGCAACCTTCCGACATACTAACCAAAGATGAGTTCACCCGGCTTCTCGAAGGCTGCAGACATCCACGGGATAAAGCGATCATTGCAGTTCTTGCAGATGGTGGAATGAGAGTAGGAGCTTTGGCATCCTGCAGGGTTAAAAATGTGGAGTTTAATCAATATGGAGCTATGATTTACCTTTCAAAAACAGGAGCTAACAAGACAACACCGGCAAAGGGGCTACCACTCACTTGGAGCGCAGGATATTTGAATCAGTGGCTTGCAGTTCATCCTTTTCACGAAGATCCCGGAGCTCCCTTATGGATTACCCTTAACAAAAATAAAGAAGCTGTGAGTTATAGAGCTATCCAAAAAATGATAAAGACTACAGCCGAAAAAGTAGGTATCAAGAAAAACGTATACCCACATTTGCTACGACATACGGCTATCACAAACTGGATTTTAGATGGTCTTAATGAGCAGGAAATTAAACATAGGGCAGGCTGGAGTCGGGGCAGTACTCAAATGTTCAAAATTTATGCAAATTTCACGGATAAGGAAATTAACAATAGTATCTTTGAGAAATATGGGCTCAAAACTGAAGACAAAAGACACGTTACACTTAAAAAATGCCCACGATGTAATAATGTGCTAAAACCGGATGACAAATTTTGTAGCCAATGCTCATTGGTTCTTGATCAAGCAACTTCTCTAAAACTAGAAAAAGACAAAGAAAAACTAGATTTGTCATTTTTAGAAGTTTCAAGTATCGACCCAACAGTTTTGGAAAAAATAGCTATAGAAGTCAAAAAACTCCTAAACAAGTAAGCTTAAAATATAGCTGTAAAATTTTACTTTTTAGTTCTGTTATTAGACACCATATTTAGTATATAAAGCAAAGCTATCTATATAATATAAAAATGTTGCTTATTCAAAAACGACCCTATTTTTTTCAATCGGAATTTTGAAATATGTCAAATGAGTACGTATATCCATAGACAATATAACAAAGATAAAGTTGAATATTTTAATAAGTTGAATCTGCGTACTTAAGGCATAAGGTTCCAAATGTATAGTGCATATTTTCTTATTTTTTAAACATGGTATTGAATAGTCGAGCATATTGGAAAATATTTTGTAAGTTATTCTCTTAAACGTCATTAAAATTGCCATTATCCCTTTAAGTTAGGAATTTTTGATGGAAAACATTTGGTATTATCTCAATTCTTTAAAAATTGCTCCTACCTTATGTTTCTTACCCGAATTTCTTAATTTCTTAATTTCTTCTATATCTGATATTTCGTTTTTTGTTTCGATTAGGTAGTCTATGAGTGCCGCTCTTAATATCCAAACATCATCAATTGATTCTTTTAATTTCTCAATTTCTGTATTTGATATTTCTTTTTTTGTTTGGTTCAATAATTTAATGAGATCTGTTTTTATTTTCTGAATCTGTACATCTGTGAATTTTCTTTCTATTCTTGTATACTTTATAATTTCGTCTACTCTTTCTTTATTTAATAGTTCATCTTTTGTTTCTTTTAAGTATTCTCTGCCTTCTTCAGTACATTGTTTTTTAAATGTATCCCGCCAAACACATACTCTGAATATTTTATCGATATCGAAGTTTATTCCAGATATTTCCATACAGTTATTTGGATCCTGATCATATTTCTGATCCGTTAAACATTCCCCGCTTTCTAAAAATCCAATAAGTTTTTTAATATCATTTATTAATTTATTATTGTCAGTGGTCAGAAAAAGTCTGAAAAATTAGGGGGACAACTGTAATTTTCCCTTAAATGATTTCTCTATTTTTTCAAAGAGTGTAACTTTCGTATGTTCCACCACATCCTTCTGATTTGAATTGTAAGTTGGATGTAAACCGATGGCGGAAGTTCTTGTAGACTTAATAAACCAGTTTTTATTTGCACATTCCCCAAATCTACTATTCAAAAACTCGATATCATTTGAACCATAAATTAGATCAAAATGCTCGTGAAATATAGTTTCACAAATGGAATCATTTTTTTGCATTTTTGATATTAAGTCTGGATACTTTTCTAGTATCTGAATTAGATTCTGAATACTAAAAACAATTGAATTTAATGTTGAGTCGTTATTAGATTTACCTAATTTTATCTCCTTACCGTCAATCCACCCTTTTTCTTTGAGTTTATCAAAATCGTCAGAAGTCTTTTACTGGCATCTTTCTTTGCTACAACCTCGATAGTCGGAAACAAGAGCACCTAAGTCTATAACTCCCTAGTTAAATTCTTTATGCTCCTCTTCCGGCAATAGTCACTTACTATTTCTGTCACATCCTATGAGTTGGTTTTTCAGGTAGGAGGTATCACCCCTAGTTCAGAGCCGTAATAAAACTGGAACTAGTGTTCTTTTTCAATTACTACTGAAGGTTTAATGCCAATTTGTATTAGGCCACTTCCAAGAATCATAATACCACCAATCAATTGTAACATCGAAAGTTTTTCTGAAAAAAAGATAAAGCCTAATATAGTAGCAGTTATTGGCTCTATATATAATAATGTCCCACATTTAACTATCTCTAGATTTTTCAACGCTAAGATTAATAAGCTTAATGCCAGAAAGCCATGAATAAAGCCAATTGAAATTAAATATGGTATATCATGCAAGACAAATCCTGATTTTCCGATAATAAGAAATGGAAGAATTGCCAAAGTTCCAAAAATGAATTGAAAAAAAGATCGGCTAATTAAAGGCGTATCTTTATCAATTTTTCGATTAGCTATAAAATAAAAAGAATATAATATAGCAGATGAAATTCCAAGTACATATCCGATATTTATAGATTTAAATTCAAAATTGAATTTTAATAGCAAAACAGTACCTGAAAATGCAATTAAAATTAAAGCTATATTTAAAGGTCTAACTCGTTCGTTCAGAAAAAAATATCCTAAACCTGTTCCAATAATAGGACCAAGATAAAGAAGTATAACCGCAGTCGATAAAGTGGTATTTTTTATAGCTTCTATGTAAAATAAAATTGATAGTGATTGAAATATTCCACTCAAAATGATAGTCAAACTAGGCTTCTTTTTAATATCCTTATATCTTCCTGAAAAAAACAGCAAAACTGTCAAAAATATGAGACCTAGAAATAGACGTGAGAATGTTATTATTTGAGCACTTGACGAAACATTTCGTACAAATAAACCCAAAGTCCCCATCAAAAATGCTGCAGTAATCGCAGATATAGATCCTAATAAATCCTTGTCTGTCATAAGTTATTTTAATCTTTTTTTTACAAATACTACCACAAGAATGTATTTTAAATTTTCCATACCCTAAGGTTTTTAATCACGTTTTCCAAACCCTATAGTTTTTGATACACTATTTACTCATTGAATCTTGGAAGGCTATCATTATTTGAGATCTTAAAAGTCTGGAAATCATTCGAAGCATCATTTGCATTTTTAGCTGCTTTGTTTTTGTCATATTTTTCCTTAACATACTGATATAAGGAAATGCACATCGGACCTTGTTCCCAATAAAAATGAGGAAAGCCTGTTCCGGTTGATTTTGTGAGAAACATGCTTGAGTAGGCATAAATTGGTTTTTCATTCCTTGTTACAATATAGCATGGAACACCGAGTAAATCATTGTATATAATAATATCTAAATATCCTAAAGCATTTTGTGAAGTAAGAACGTCCCTACATTTCTCAAAATCTTTAATGAACAATTTTAATTCACTGATATAACTATCTGTCGTATAAAGACCTCCAATTTCCTGTGCTCTCAATGAACAAAAAGGAGAGGATGGGTCAAGTACTAACATATTTATTATCACATCTCGCTGGATTGCATTTTTTACATTCTCTATCCATCTTTTATGACCAGGGCAATAAGTATCTAACCACCAAAGGGTGTCACCTGGAAGAAGGTCATCAAATAGTTTTTCAATAGGTAAAAAATCATATATACGACTTAAACCAAATTTCCTAGTTTGCATCATTTCTGTATCGATTTTTTCATCGAAAAGTTTACTGACTTGGCGAACAAAAGATTCCCTGCTAATTTTTTCAAAGAAAAATTCCCGAAGAATTTCAAGAGGTATGGCAATAACTAGAAAGGATCCCACCAAGTCTAAAAATTGTGAGAGAATTCCTTGTTTCTCAAATATTCTACCTAGCAACAAGAATGAAACACCGAGCAAAAAAATGGTAGTAATTACTAGCCAGTGAAGTGCAGGCAGATTAGGCATCTTGTAGTCCTTAAAAATTTCTTTCGTATTTATCATATAGCCTCTGTTTCGAAAATCAAATCATTTCTACTACTAATGACTTGATAATTGCCTATAAATGCTTAAACTGTCATTTAATGAATTAGATTCATGGATTAAGCATAATAAGACAATTTCTATATTTATTTTGTTAATTAATATTAGTTTTTACAAAGATACTGAGAACAGTTCTGTTGTAAAAAATCCTAATATTGTACCAAAATTTTATTTTACTCAATGAAAATAAAAAAGCAGAATATTTCTTAGATAATATCCAGATTTAGGCAACTATTTCCAAATGACTTATTTAATAATAGCTTCTACAGAAAAAATCGATTCAAGTCCAATCTGTCCTTTTCTAATCAATTTCCTGGTAGGCTGGTATGTTTTGTTATAGGAGTTTAAGAATCTTCTAATTAGAGTAGGTTTTCGTTAATCAAATATATAGTTAAATAATATTTATTTTAATAAATATCTTATATTCATGGATAAAAATACAAAAAAATAAATAGAATTATGTTAAAGTACTATAAACCTTGAAAATCATTCTTTGAAAAATAAGGCAATTTTTTTGATGATTTAAAGGTTTTTTTCTAATATTAAATTTAAAACGACTGAATAAAGATAAAATTATAAAATATTAAGTCAAAGGAGGAAAATAATGACACAAGAAAGTGTGAGAAAAATTATAGCTAGATTGATAACAGATGATGCTTTCAAAAAAGGCTTCCAAGTAAATCCACAATTAATTATTCAACAATCAGGTTTTGACGTATGTGAACAAGAGATTATAGCTCTGTCGAAAATTAAAAATGAGAATTTTTGTTTAAATGAAAGAAGTAACTTTGTGACTAATTCTCTAGATCTTGAAACTTTCTCTAAAATAAATACGTGAAAAATGATAGAAAAAAATATCTAGTGTACTGATTCCAAAATGATCATCATTTGGGAAATTCTCAAATATGCCAGTTTTGGTAGATCGTGATCTTTGGAATCGAAGCGCTATTAATTATAAAATTAATATTGATCGATTATAAAGCTTTTGACTTTATCAGAAAGACTTCTATTTATGTACTAACATTTCAAAAACTAAAGTGTCGCATAAATTTCCAAATATATATATTTGATATAGTAAATTTTGCTTTATTTAAAATAAAGCTTTTTAATAAGCGGCACTATATTATTTTTCTTAGTAATTATGATTTTGTTTAAAATATGCGAGGACTATATATTTTAGAAATAATACAGTTTCATATCTAATTAATAATATATTTAGAAACTTGTTAAACAAGACGGATAATTAAGACAACATTATAAAAAACATATTTTAATTAATTATTAATAAATTATGGCAGGGAGAAAAATGGAAAAAATTGGTAACAAGATTACATATGCCAGAAAAAATATCTCTACATTGGAATCAAAAAGAAGTCGTAAAGATTTAATGGAAAAAAGAGAAAATTATTTTTCACAATTAGGGATCATTCTTACTGGAAAATGTAATATCCGTTGCCGCCACTGCATGTATAATTGTCAGCCAGACACAAAAATGGAACTTGGCTGGCTAGTGATTGAACGCTTAATTAAAGAAGCTTCTGCAATCGAAAACATAACACAGATTCACTTTACTGGAGGTGAACCTTTCCTCGAATTAGATACCCTTTTTAAAGCTGTAAATTTGTGTAAGCTACTTGGCCTGAAAGTATCTGTAGTAACTAATGGTTATTGGGCTGTTAGTGTAAATGTTGCGAAACAAATATTAGAAAAACTTGATGGGTTAACACTTCTTGAAGTCAGTACAGATTCTTTTCATCAAGAGTTTGTGTCTATAGATAGAATCCGGAACGTCATTTTGGCATGTAACGAATTGGGAATTAACAAATGTGTTCGTGTCAGTTTTCTCAATGATCCAGTCTCAGAAATTGAAAACATAAAGAAGCATCTTTCACCTGTTGAGGGTCTATATGAATTAAGCCAACAACCTGTTTTACCAATAGGAAGGGCAGCATCACATATTAACTTAGATTTAATTTTTTCTTATGATCCAAAAGGTGTATTCTGTAGAGGCGCTGACTTCCCTTTAATAATCAGCAATGGAAATGTTTCGGCATGTTGCGGTCCTTCAGTTTCTTGGCTTGGTGATCATCCTCTCTTATTGGGAAACATATTCAAACAAGGTTTAAAAGAAATTAGTGATGCAGCGGATCTTAATCCTATAATACATATCCTCAGGCTATGGGGTCCTAGCGAATTGGTTAATTTAGTTAAAGAACAATCTGAGAAAGATTGCTGTTTTTTCACCCCACCAATGTTGGATGAAATACAGAATATATGTTCTCTTTGTAAGTTTATTATTGCTAATCCGAAATATTCCAGGTTACTACAGCGCGCTATTCTAAACCCAGTGGTTGTGTATGAGTTAGCTGTTAGGCGTATGATAGAACTTGGGGAAATATCCATGATTTTGAAAGAGGTATAAATTTATTTTATAAAAACTTGTGTTGTTGCAAATTATTTATGGAACATAATACTTTACCAATTTCTCATCAGTATCCTTCTCTTTAAACTTTCATTTATTTTCTTTTTATTTTTATTTATTCTATTCGTTCACGAAGGAACTTCAATTCTGGTAGTAATAAGTCGCACACATTCAGGTCCATCCTGCATGAAAGGCTCAAGATGATAACTGTCCCAGACATCAGCAATCAAATTCTAACCACTTCGATTTATCGTTATTTTGTGATCGCCATTATTAAATAGATATAGAGTTACAGCTAAATGTTCATAATCCACTGGAGCTACTTTTGGGCAATTAATTGTTACTCGTTCATCAACTCCTACAACTGCTCTAATGTCAAAGCAAAAAAGATCCAAAAAACGTTGAGAAATAATATTTGCTTAGAACTATTGACAATATTTTTAGAGTCTCTTCCAGAATCTGCACTTGTTTTTCAAGCGTAAATACGCTGACGAACTCTCAGCTTTCTAATGTATTCAAAACTATGCGAACAGTTGACATAAATTTATATCGTTTGACATTTAGGCAAGAAGTATTAGCAAAATCTAAAATAGCTTTAGGATTTACGCACTTGAGACCCAAAATCAAGTACAATGGATTATATGGTTTATTTTAAAGTTTTTCTTTGTACAATTGAAAGTTTAATGATATTGATTTTTCAATCCAACTTCGTAATTCCCAAGCTTAATAACGAAAAATAACTTAGAATTCCGGAAGGTAAATTAGCATGAAACAGCATTGTATAAAGATCCCCAAAAAGAAAGGAGAATATGTAAGGAAAATGCTACTTGATTTTGAAATCCTTGATAATTCACTAAAGATAGGCATGGATGGAACATTTCTTTATATCCCCCTTTCTAGAGAACCTACAACTGGTGAATTGAATAATCTTCCTAAAAAAACAGAACTTATTGACTTCTATTTTGAGCTCCAGAAAAAAAAAACTATCCTTAAAGACCTCCTGGATTTCAGTCCCACATATGAAGTCATCGGAGATATTGCCCTTCTGGAAGAGAACCTTGATCATCAGAAAGCTTCAAGAATCGCAAACTTTCTCATCCAGACCCAACCTAATATAAAAACTGTACTCAAGCCCCTCACCCCTGTAACCGGGGAATTCAGGCTCCGGAAATTTGAAATTACAGCAGGTGAGCCAAAAACAGAAACCATTCATCGGGAATACGGATGTCGCTACAAAGTGGACCTTGCAAAGGCTTATTTCACTCCACGCCTTTCTACTGAGCGCTCTAGAATTCTCTCATGGATTAAGGAAGGGGATACCATTATAGACATGTTTGCTGGTGTAGGCCCTTACAGCATCCTACTCGCAAAAAGTAAAAAACCTTCAAACGTAATAGCAATTGATAAAAATCCTGATGCAGTGTACTACCTGAAAGAAAATATAACCCTCAACTTAGCAAAAAATATCGAAGCAATAGAAGGCGATTCCAGGGAAGAAGCAAAAAAGTTTGCAAACACTGCAGACCATGTGATTATGAACCTCCCCCATAGTGCCCACGAATTTCTTGACTCTGCCATTCTCCTTACAAAGCCGGGAGGAATTATACATTACTACGGAATAGCTCCTGAAGATGATCTCTTCGAAAGCTATATTAAACTCATACACTTAGCTGCTGAGGGAACAGGAAAACATATAAATATTCTGGAGAAAAGAGTGGTACGTTCTTATGCTCCTCACCAGTATAATATATGCATTGAAGTCAAAATAATTTAAGGTCATGAAATATGAATGATTCTACAGAGCGAAATAATTAAATTCGGAATTGTTATTTTAACCTTGCTGATTCTCTCTTCTCCAGATGTCGTCGTGGCTTAGTGGTATAGCGGCTGATTCGTAATCAGCAGAGCGAGGGTTCGAGTCCCTCCGGCGACTCTTACCTACTTTTGTTTAATGTACTCTTTTTTGCGGAGTGGATAAATAGAAATCGTATGAAACATCCGGATGAAGGCATCGATTTTTTAAATTATATAATTTCGAAGGAAGATAACTTGATAGGCGTAATAAAGGCCAAATATAACAGTATTATTTAGTTAAAATAGCAATAAAGAAATTTGTAACTCAAAGACCTTCCATCATACCCATATTTTTGATTAATTTAATTGTTGGTTATCGCTCAGCCCTGGATATCCTGGAAGAGGATATATCCTCAGAGAAAATAGAAATGATATAAACAAACCCTCATGAACCGCTGTCATACGCATGAAACATGAAAAACTTTCATTATCCCTTTCCCACTTTACGAGTGCACACTCTATTTGAATACTGTCAAAAGCTGAATTTATCCCAAAATTTCCTATACCTGTTTTCCACTATTCGTGAAAATCTGGGGGAAGCATACTATAACCAGAGCGAAAACAGAAAAGCAATAGAATCAAAAGCTTTGTCAGTATTCAAATAGAGTGTGCACTCGTAAAGTGGAATAACATATACAGAAAAGTTTTAGCCGTTATATCCAAGTTTCGAAGTTTTGGAAGAGGATTTTAATGACTGATTTTACTTTTAATGCTCCATTTTTTTCTTCTGGCCATTAAGATTCTTTTGGTTTTTATTTTTATCCGTAATCCAGGTTCCACAGGATATCGGAGAATTTTGGATCACTTCTTCATCGAGAACTTCGCCAAGCATGGCAGGGTTCCGAGCATCCATAACAAGTGCATCGAGATTGCATCGTTCGAGAATCTTTGCAGCTACAGGATCTACAGGGGACTTGGAGCCGGCTTTCATTTCAATTGCCATGACTATATCTACGAGTTTTTTAGAAGAGATTTTATCGTATTTTACTGCAGTTGGGTCACAGTTAGGATCTGAGGAATAAATTCCATCAATAGAGGTTGCAATTGTAAGCAGGTCTGCCTGCAAGTACTCTGCAAGGATTGCAGCAACAGCATCTGTGGTTTGGCCAGGGGTAACTCCTCCCATGACCACTATTTTCCCTGAATGCATGGCCTTTGCAGCTTCTATATAGTTTGTTGGGATCTCCCGATAGGCATTTGATCCGAGAGCTGCAATAAGCAGTCGTGCGTTTAGGCGAGTAATCTCAATGCCTATATAGTCACAGGTTACTTCATCGGCCCCCATAATCCGCGCAGCACCAATGTAACTCCTGGCTGCTTCTCCACCACCGGTTATTACAATAATATTATGTTTTTTTGAGAGGTTTTGAAGAATTACGGCATATTCTAAATAATGATTTACATCAAGGTTTTTTGCGAGAATTGACCCGCCTAATGAGAGTACAATGAGCATGATGATATCTACACATTAATTCTGATTTTTAAATGTATCGCTAGACGTCTCTTCTTAAGTAACCAAAAATTCCATATAAAGAGAAATCCTAAAGATCCCCAAAATGATAAATAACTGCTCAAGGCAGATATTTTCTTAAGTTGACTATTGCCTGAAGCAGGTAAATTTTTAGATGCAGGATTGTACATGGATCTTACTGACATACTAAGGGCAGTTAAAGAAGGGAAAATGGATATTAAGACTGCAGAAAAGAAGACCCATGGTCTGGGTTTTGTCTCGTATGAAGACATTGCAAAACTGGATTCCATCGAAAAAGCAGGACAGGAATAGTCGAAGCTATCCTTGCCGACTGCAAGGAACCTGAGGACTTGGTGGAGATTACAAGAGTCATGGTTGTAGAATAGCAGAAGAGCCCTTATTACCCGTGTCTCTGCAAAGCATCTTGAAGCTTTGAGGGCAGCATTTAATCAGGATAACATTGAGTGGAAATAGTCGAGCTCGTACAGTTGTTATCCATGACGGCACTCCCATCCCTAAAATAGGTGGAGTTGTAGGAATTATATCAGCAGGCACAGCAGATATCCCAGTTGCGGAGGAGGCACGGGTCGTTGCGTCAGAGATGGGCTGTGAAACAATCACTGTATATGATGTAGGAATTGCAGGAATTCACAGACTCATTCCTGAGATCCAAAAACTAAAAGCCATGATGTTGGGAGCAATCGTTGTTGCAGCTGGAAGAGAAGGAACACTTCCCACAATAGTTTCTGGACTTATCGATGTATCTGTGATCGGGCTTCCAGTATCTATAGGTTATGAGGCTGGATGTGAGGGAAAAGCTGCCCTGCTGGCAATGCTCCAATCCTGCTCTACCATTGCAGTCGTGAATATTGACGCAGGTTTCGTTGCAGGAGCTTACGCAGCTAGAATCGCAAACATGGTTGCAGCTGCTGGTAAACAAGAAAAAATGAATGACAGAAAAAAAGGCAGTTAATGGCTAATAAATTGAAACCAAAATCCAGGAAGTAGTATTTATGAAATCACTTGTATTCAATCCTTTTTCAGGGGCATCCGGGGACATGATCCTTGGGTGCGCTATCGATCTCGGAGCTGACAGAAAAGCGGTCAAAGAACTTATAGAAGCTTCCATACCAGTATCCTTAGATATTAGAGAAGTTAGAAAAAAAGGAATAAAAGCTCTAGACGTCCGGATAAATGTACCTGAAAAAGAGTCCGTTCGCACATATCCAGAACTCTTGGATACTGTAAAGGCTGCGAAATTGCCCTGTCCAGTGGAGACAAGTGCTATGGATATCTTTTTGAGAATGGCAGAGGCTGAAGCTTCAGTCCACGGACAGCCTGACCTTGAAAAACTTCATTTCCATGAGATGGGACAGAGTGATACCCTTGCCAATATAATCGGTTCTTCAGCAGCTATCCATACCCTCAACTGCGATTCTATTTATTGCACCCCTATCAATGTTGGCAGCGGAACGATGGAATGTGCACATGGGACTCTGCCTGTGCCAACCCCTACTACACTTGAACTTCTAAGAAGAAAAAAACTCTATTTCAGAGGAGGTAGTGAAAAAAAAGAACTTCTTACTCCTACAGGTGCTGCTATCCTAGCCCATTTTGCAATGCCTGTTGAAGCTTTTCCTCAGGGCAGGGTGAATTTAATAGGCTATGGGGCCGGAGATTCCGATTTAGATGGTCCCAATGTGCTTCAGGGAGTGCTATCTGAGCTTGATTCCTGCCTAATCCCGGATGTAATTGAGATGCTCGAAACCAATGCTGACGATGTGAGCGGAGAAATCCTGGGTAACCTGTTCGAGGAACTGCTCGATATGGGGGCAAAAGATATTGTGATTATCCCGGCAATCATGAAAAAAGGCCGACCTGCTCATGTTATCAAGGTTATTGCAAAGCCTGAGGACACTGCAAAAATTGCCAGAAAAATAATTACCGAAACAGGCTCTCTAGGAATAAGAGTCGTCCCAACCAGGCACAGGCTCATTGCTGCCCGGAAAATTGACGTTATTAAATTTGAGGTCGAAGGGCAATTATATGAAACTGCTGTCAAGATTGCCAGGGACTCGGAAGGGATTTTACTCAATATCTCTGCTGAGTTTGAGGACTGTAAGACAATCGCGAAAACTAGTGGTGTTCCTGTAAAAGAGGTAATTCGAAAGGTAGAGGAGGCGGCAAGGAATCTTTTTTTCTAGAATTATGGAGAAGTAATAAACAAAAAAATTGCGCTGTTTTGATACCAGAAAATTCCGGATAATTGAAAAAAATTCAAGAAAAGTAAAGTGGAAAAGTAAAAATTTAAATATTGAGGGTTTTAACTTCTTTTTTTCTCTATGTAATATTCAGAGTTTGCCCATAGAATGCAGTAGTTCTGCATTCAAGACACTTGCTCCTGCGGCTCCGCGGATGGTATTATGCCCCATTGCAATGTAGCGAATTCCTTCTCTTATCCGGCCCACTGATACACTCATACCTTTTCCCATATTGCGGTCAAGGCGCGGCTGAGGTCTGTCTATTTCATCTCTTACGATGAGTACTTTTTTTGGTTCAGAAGGAAGTTCTTCCATTTTAGGGTCGAATTTCAGGAAAGCTTCCCTTACTTCTTCAGGAACTGGTTTGTCTATCATCCCAGCCCATATAGCTTCTGTGTGCCCATCGACAACTGGAACTCTGTGGCAGGAAGCGCTGACTCTTATATCTGCAGGCACAACTGCTGAGCCGTTAAACTCACCGAGGAGTTTCAATGTTTCAGTCTCCATTTTCTGTTCTTCGCTCACGATGTAGGGAATTACGTTATCGTATATTGACATTGCGGAAACTCCGAAAAAACCTGCCCCTGATATTGCTTGCATTGTAGCTACTTGTATGGTCTCAAGTCCAAATTGCATCAGAGGCTTTAATGTCAGGGCCATGACGATAGTAGAGCAATTGGGATTTGTGATAATATATCCATCCCATCCCCGCGTATCCTGCTGGACTTCCAAAAGCCCCAGGTGTTCTGGATTTACTTCGGGGATCACAAGTGGGAAATCCGCTTCCATCCTGAAAGATGATGCATTGCTTGCCACTGCAAATCCGGCTTGTGCAAACTCTGGCTCGACGGTGAGAGCAAGATCTGCAGGAAGTGCAGAAAAAACCACATCCGCATTTACAGCTTTTGGGTTTACAGGAGAAACTTCAATATTTTCAACGCTTTCTGGCATAGCTGTATCTAATTTCCAGCCTGCTGCTTCTTTGTATTTTTTGCCGGCGCTTCTTTCTGATGCTGCAAGGGCTGTAATCTCAAACCATGGGTGATTTGCCAGTGCTTCTACAAATCTCTGCCCAACAGCGCCTGTAGCGCCTAAAATACCCGCTTTAATTGCTACCATCTAAAAGCTCCCTCCAACGAGAGAAGAAATTATCTGATAAAAGAGAAAAAGAAAAAAAATGGGATAAAAAAATTATTCCAAATTAATCATCATTTTACTCTTCTACCTTGATTGCCTGGCTCGGACATGCCTCTTCGCATGCACCACACTCTACACATTCATCCTGGTTGACAACTGCACAACCTTTTTCTTCATCAAGGGTAATTGCTTCAGAGGGACACTCATCGACGCAGCTTCCACATCCAGAACATTCATCTGCATTAACTATCGCTGGCATATTTTTTCACTCTCCTATTATTACTCGATATGTCCCTGGAAATCAGATATGCCGTTTTTGAAACTTCCATAGAATATCGAAAAGTTAGGTCATAACGCCATTGATAGATAAACATAAAAACTTATCGCTTTTTAGCAAAAAACATCTTTAAAAATCAGGATGTAGGTAAGGCATAGACTATATATAGTTACATCTTTAGATATAGAACAGAAGAGAAATTGAAAAATATTTATTCAACACATAGAGTCGTACATAGCAATTCCAGAATCATTTAAGCCATAAATTCCATCTTCTAATTTCAGGAATCCTTCTTTGAGCAAAAATCTATATGGAACTTAAAGAAAAAAGCATTTAAGACTATTCCTTTAATTTTTTTCAGCCTTCCAGAAGACCTCAACTATCCTAATAAACATTATTCATGAAGTTTATAGAAACCTTTTCCATCTTTATATGTTCCATTTTTACATCTTTACCTTCACTATGTTCACCTTTTTTACCGAAATATGTGTCAATATCGTCAATATTCAGTTCATATCAAAACTTCACTCTTTTTTGGTGATTTAAGAGAATTTTGAGAAACCCCTAAATTTCGTCATATGTATATAAATATTATATAAATGACTTGTGAAAATCAAAGGTTTATCGAAATCTTTAAATGAATATTTCCAACGTTCTGAAGAGACTAACTGTAATTATTATTCATCATATTAAGTCATAAATCTTAATTCGCTTTAAGTACAGGTAATTCTATTCTTCAATTATCTTTACATTGCAAATTAACTTATTTTCGCATTTATCGATAACCAATTTTCACTCAAAAAATGAACACATTGATAATTTTTACATTTTTATTTTTAATTTATCCATTTTAGTCTTAATTTTCAATACTTTAATTGATTTTACTTTAATATTTTTTTCCCTCTAACAAAATAGAACACCTACCAGTAACAATACCATGAATCCAATTTTTCGAATCAGAAAATTATTATGAACATTTCATTCTACTTTTTCTTGGAATTCATTGCTTAAATATACCCTTTTTGATTCTTAAAATCAGTGCTGATTTCCAGATATCCATCCAAAGTAATGATCAAATAAATATCAATTTTAGGCATAAATTGACAATTAAATCCCAAAATCAATTCGATTTATTCAGCAAACGTGCCAAAAAATACCGAAGTAAATCTATTAATTAGCATACAAAGGTTGAAATTAGTGGAAAATCATCAAATAAATCACTAAAGCCTACAAATCCGCGGAAACTATCATGTTCTCTTTCATGGTCTCTACGATAAAGATTCTACTGAGACCTCTGCCATAGACACTACTGTCACCAAATCATCTACCAATCATTCAGCCCAAATCAGTTATCCCATAAAGTTTACTCTTTATTTTTTAACTCAACTAGATCTAAACGTGTATTTCCTATCTAAAAACCTAAATAATTATCCACATAGACTTAATTTAGATTATTTGAAATAAATAAAAAAGCTAATAAAATTATTTCAATAATTGACCTAGAAGACTAACAATGAATCTTTAATTGTGGGGTGCTTTGGTTGCCTTACTCCATTTCCACACTATCCGTAGCAAACGTTCATAATTTTATATAATCGTCAAGGTATAAAGTTTGGAGATTCTATACTAAAATTTAAAAATCAGATTTATTTTGCATTATTTTATGAGCTTTTAGACATTGCTAATCCTTTTACTTATTTAAGCTAAAGAACAACTAATTCCAGCCCTTATAACAAGTTTTTTTGAATGTCCCTTAAGGATCATTACCTTACTCAAGAAAATGCCTTGAACAGCCCTATAATCGTACATTTTTGACTTAGAGTTTATCCAAAAAGTCAATAATGGCATCTTGTGAAAGTTATAATTGGTCAAAGCATTCTACTATCGATTCAAATTCTTATTGTCTATTGCAGGATCGAATATTTTCAAGCTAGGTTTTGAATAGTCCAACTGTCGACATTATTTATCCGGAAACTAAATAAAAAAAACTAAAAATAAAAAAGGAGTAAAATCCTAGAAATTTTCTCAGAACCTCATTGCTCTCAGGCGTTTAACCCTATCTTCAGTTAGAGGGTGGGTGCTGAAAAGAGACTGGATAATTCCTCCCTTGAGGGGATTAACAATAAACATGTGTGCACTGCTTTCTTTTGGCTGCACATCTGAGATTTTTGGCTTGTAGTTGGAGTTCCCATATTCTAACTTTTCCAGAGCATCGGCAAGTACCCAGGGTTTCCGACAAATTCGAGCTCCTTCAGAATCAGCTGCATATTCTCTTGACCTTGAGATTGCTAGCTGGATCAAGGTTGCAGCAAGCGGTGCCAGGAATATCATCGCGATAAAACTTACTATTCCCCCTTTATCATCATTCCTACCACCAAGGCCACCGAAAATCGCAGCCCACTGCGCCATGCTAGCCATCATCGTTATGACACCCGCAATTGTTGCAGCCACTGAACTGATTAGTGTATCTCTGTTCATTACGTGTGCAAGCTCATGTGCCAGCACGCCTTCGATCTCTTCATAAGAAAGTAGGTTAAGAATACCAGTCGTAACGGCTACAGCTGCATTCTTCGGATCCCTGCCAGTTGCGAATGCATTTGGCATCCCAGAATCTACTATATATACTTTGGGTTTTGGCAGTTTTGCTTTCATAGCTAATCCATCGACGATCCTGTGCAGGTTTGGGGACTCTGCAGGGGAGACCTCTCTTGCCCTATACATCTTGAGTACTATCTTATCGCTGTACCAGTAGCTTCCAAAATTGATGATTACTGCAAATAGTAATGCAATGATCATTCCACCCCTACCACCAAAGTAATCTCCTATCAGAACCATGAGACCTGTAAGGGCAGCAAGCAAAATTGTAGTTTTTAACATGTTTTTCATGACTTCTCACACGACATCCTCTCAAGCTAACGCCTGGGTTTTCAGTCTTTGACTCTTATTCCCAAACTTAGTTTAATAAATTAAACAGAGTGAAATGGATATTATATTTCAAACTACAAATATATTTTTTTTCTCTCATCATGCAGATTGACACAACTTATACTATTTATAGTTCTTATTTGTCCAAAAAGATTTCCAGATTTCATAAAAACGAAAGATCAATTCTCAAAATTGGAAATTTCATCTATGACATATAACATTTTATATATTTTTTGACATACCCTATATTTTAAACTCCTATACCCATTAATATCTATGTTTAAATATATTTACATCGGTGTATTTGAGTAACGATTTTAGTTTGAAAACTGGCACTTGTTGAACTCAGAATTTAAATCTATACATTGAAATAAATTAATTATTTGGTGGATTTATTCGATCAAAATCACAGTTGCTGACCCTCTGCAAGCAACTTGATATGTTCGCTCCACTGCTCTGGATATAAAGAAATTATTCAAAATCAAATATTTTCATTCGCTCATATGCTTTTTTTTCCTGGTTTCCCTGATTTTCGATATAGTTTTGAATTACCTCGGAAGTTGCACAATTATTCACAGTTCCAATGTAATTTCCATCACTCCACAATTCACAACCAAAGAACTGTTTTTAATCTCAAATTATTCTTTAAAAATTTATCTTGCTCTGATACTTTTTCTAATCTGTATAACTCTTGAAGTAGAAAATTTTGGTTCACAACCAACGAAAAGATGTACATAATCACAATCATAAACTATAGGATATCTGATTTTATGGATACAATGGCCCACATGAAGTAGTTCCATCTTTATAGTGCAAAGGTAGCTTAAGATATAAATCAGTTAATTAATAACGTTTCTCGAATAAGTTTCCATTCTCAAAGTAAACTCTTGGTATTCGATGGAAATAAAATAGAATAGGTCGTGCTCTTGAGTTATTGATCTCTTATAATATGTTATGGATTCTATTATAATTTGGAGGGAGGTAAACTTACTTCTGAGATAAGTTTCTCAGAATTTTGTTGCCTTAATATAACTATTCAGCCAACCTAAAATCAGTTAGAAAAGATCTATTTCAATGCAATAGATACTTTTGATTACTGGCAGATGAATTAAATAAAATATGATCCGAGTCTATAGTCAAAGAAAATGAACACACATAAATTTGCTCAGTGAATCTTATTAAATATGGCTATTAACATTGTTTTATCCAGGCTGAATAATTATGCTGGAAAAGATATCCGATTTTCAGTACTTCAACAACTAGCTCAGAAGCGCAGTAAAATTTTATCCATTTAAACAATTTAACATAAAAATACATGACTAAAATGATTCCTCAAATACTCTCTCAATCATTTTTTTGTCAAATAAAGATTATTCCACAAATTATCAAAATATGTGTATCAAATGAAAATATTTCAGTCTCATCAAACTTCCCCTTTAGAATTTCTCCCTTTTGATTATCCTGTCCCATCTGTCATATATCTCTTCATTTGTAATAAGGCACCATATAATTTTGGTAATTTTTATTTCTAGATTAATAATTGCCTTTGCGTGTCAAATTAAGTCCTTTTTCCGGTTAAAAATTCTTTTAATTTGCTATTTTTTTTGCTTTATTTTATGAGAAAATAACAAATCAGAGAAATGATTTTCAACACAAACTCTATTTTAAATTTGTTAGCGAGAACCAAGCAATAGCTGTTGAAACTCTGAATGGTAAAGATATATTAAGAATCATCATTTCTCACAGTCTATAATGATTCGGCATGGAGTAGCTTTGTAACAAAATTAGAATATAAATCAGAATGATCAGGAAAAATCATTCTTATGCTAGGTAAATTTAAAACACCATCTAAGATCTGTCATGTTTGTGGATACCATAACTCTGACTAACACTAAAAGATAGAGAATGGAATTGTCCTGATTGCAAGACAAAACTTGATAGAGACATTAATGATGCAATGAACATCACAAAAATTCGCTCTCATTAATCAAAATTTAATTGGAATCTGATACCCTGGAATGTGGAGGATAGGCTTAGGGACTTGTTCTCAAAAGAGAAAGGAATGAACCAGAAGTTACTTAATCTTCAGCTGATTGATAGTCCACTAGTGTCAATGCATGTTCCAGAAAATTTTACATTTTTTAGATCCAAAAGTCTATATAGTTGTGATTATCAATCTATGTCCAGAGGGTTTTGATAAAGTATATGGCAAAAAAGATATATAGTTGTTGTGCCAAGGCATGGCCAATCATAATTTAAAAAGATATTCCCTAACTTATGCAAAAAACAAGACTTTGACTAGATAAAAGGATCGATTGCAATTTAGGAAATTTTTTTAAAAATAATTATCCCCGGTTGTTTATCAGCACTATAATTTAATTATTGAACACAATGAAATCTTATCAGATTTTTATTATTTTAGAAAATAAATCTGAAGAAGTACAAAACCCAGATTATGCGTGATAGCAATGGAGCGTAACTTCCCCATTCAGTGTGCAGATTTTGATAGGTTAGTTATGGATGATTTTGAAGGGAATCGGGTAAAAGTTTCCAGCATTTCTGACCTCAGTGATCCCTGTTTGTATACAGATCGCGAATATAGCTGGCTTCAGTTTAATTATAGGGTGTTAGAAGAGGCTTTCAACAAGCTTAATCCACTACTTGAGAGGGTCAAATTCCTTTCCATCTTCGGGAGCAACCTCGACGAGTTTTTTATGGTCAGGGTTTCAGGAGTTCACAAGAGAATAGCAGAAAGAGTAAAAGAAAATCTAAACGTTGAACTCGCTCAACAGCAGCTTCATATCATCCGGGAAGAACTTATTAGGCAGCTTCCTCTCAATGACAGTTGCTGGAATGAGGTGCTTGAGCCCGCTCTTAGAGAAAATGGGATTAAATTTTTAAACTACTTTGAACTGCCTGAAAAGGATAGAGAATGGCTCAGAGATTACTTTGAAAAAAACATTTTCCCTTTACTTACCCCTCTAGGCTTCGATTCAGGACACCCTTTTCCACACATCTCGAACCTGAGCCTTAACCTGGCAGTACTTATTGATGATCCTGAATATGGAGAGCGTTTTGCCAGGGTCAAAATACCGCCAATGTTCAAGAGGATGATTTTAGTTCCTGCGAATAGTGGGGAAGAAACAACTTCAAGTTTTGAAAATTTTAAAACCGGTCGTTTTGTGTGGATTGAACAGCTCATTGCTGCAAATCTTGACATCCTGTTTCCTGGGCAGCACATCCTGGGAGCGTATCCATTCAGAATCACACGAGATGCAGACCTCGGATTCGATGAAGATGGGGATAAAGATCTTTTGACTGCTGTAAAGCAGAGAATTGGGATAAACTACTTTGGACCAGCTGTTAGACTTGAAATTGACTATACAATGCCCCCTAAAGTCTACGATATCCTTCTTAAGAACATGGGCCTTACTGCATCTCTCATGTTCAAATCGGCAGCCCCTCTGGGCCTTTCAAGTCTCAATAACCTTGCACAGATCAACCGCCCTGAGCTCAAATACAAGCCCTTCGAATCAAGGAAACATCCTCAATTGATTGATAAGAAAAATATTTTTGCGATCCTCAAAAAGAGAGATATTCTCCTCTATCACCCCTATGATAGTTTCGAATCGGTAATTGATTTCGTGGAAGAAGCTGCCTATGATCCAGATGTTGTTACAATCAAAATGACATTATACAGGGTAGATGACAATTCCAGAATCATTCAAGCTCTGATGAAAGCTGCAGACAGAAAAAAACAAGTTGCAGTTCTAGTGGAACTTAAAGCCCGCTTTGACGAGGAGAACAATATAGGTTGGGCAAAAGAACTTGAGCGTAAAGGCGTTCACGTTGCCTATGGTTTCCCTGGGCTCAAGACTCATGCTAAGATGTGCCTAATAGTCAGGATCGAAAAAGAAGGAATCAAGTATTATGTGCACATGAGTACAGGAAACTATAACGCTGTCACAGGGAAACTCTATACCGACTTCGGCTATCTGACAAGTGACTCATTTATAGGTAAGGATATTTCTGACCTTTTTAATGCTCTTACAGGTTATTCGAGGAAGGATCATTATATCAAGCTCCTTGTTGCCCCTCAGGACCTCAGGCACCAAATTCTTGAGCGCATCAGGCGCGAGATTGACATGCACGAAAAGTATGGAAATGGGTATATGATCTTCAAGATGAATTCTCTAGTGGATGATCAGTGTATCCGGGAACTTTACAGAGCTTCTCGCATCGGAGTAAAGGTAGACCTTCTTATCAGAGGAATCTGCTGTCTCAGACCCGGTATATATGGACTCAGCGAACAAATAAGGGTTACTTCAATAGTTGGCCGCTTTCTTGAACACTCAAGAGCATACTATTTCAGGAACGGGGGTAAAGAAGAAATTTTTATGGGCAGTGCTGATCTAATGCCGCGTAATCTTGACAACAGAGTAGAAATTCTCTTCCCCATATCAACTGCATACATTCCTATTGTAAGAGATGTTATACTTGATATTCAGCTGAAAGATAATGTAAAAGCCCGTCTGTTGCTTCCTAACGGCAGGACTGAAATGATTCACCCAAAGCCTGAAGAAGAAGAACTGGATTCTCAGTTGTGGATGCTTGAAAATAGTAAAAGCTGGGATCTGATTCCTCAGAAAAGCTGAAAAAAATATCTCATGTTGTCTATTTTTGCTTATTTATAATCCCATTGTAAAAATTTACACTTCAAAAATTTCGAAAAGCGTATGTATTTCAAATGCTACAATCTCCAGTAATCATAAATAAAGTTGAACGAAGGAAAGCATGGAAAAAAGGAAAATTTAGTCCTTTATTCCATGTTTTCCGTAGTTATACAACGCCAAATTGCTTAAAATGTGAATATTTATATTCAAACCCTATATCTTTTTGAGAATTACAATCAATTCATGAGTATAATATTAAATGAACAATAACGAACTTCCATTATTTATTACCATCTCTTGCAGCAATTCCAAGACAACTACCCATAAGCTATTCAATCGTATTCAGTTTCAAGTACCGAAGGTTATTGTGAAGTTTTTAGTAGCGAAATTGTCCATTCTGAATCTACATCACAGAAATTGTCATAAGCTTTTGATACCTTTTTTAACTTTAAGACCTGAAAATTTCAATGAATCTGCGAATTTTCGTACATTTCGAATTTTCGTTTAAAATTCCACTTCAAAGATCCGGTAGATGTTCCTTTTTTCTGGCAACTTTACAGTTTCCAGGAAAAGGTTAATGTTTACAAACATTCTTATAATCAACACAGACTTCTACCTTTCCTTAAAGATCTGAAACTCTGCGTTTCTTCTTGCAAATCTCTCAGAACAAAAAATTTATTTCAGACAATAACATAATCAATTATTTAAGATCTATATACCTTGAAATTGGTAAAATATACTTTTTTGAGTTTGATTCAATCGGTAATGATGATCATGCACATCTTTTCGTTTGATACTGAACCAAAAGATTTTATTTCAAGATTCATGCAGATTAGAAAAAGTATCAAAATAAAAAAATCTTTAAAGAATAATTTGAGATTAAATACGTTTTTAGACTGTGGACTGTGGAGTGATGGAAATTACATTGGAACTGTGATGATGGTACAACTTCCGATTTCTTTAAACACTATATTGAAAACAAGGCAAACAAAAAGAAAAAGAATCATGAAGCAAATGAAAATATTTGATTTTGAATTCTTCCGTTATCCGGAGTAATGAAATAAACATATTACTTTTCTTGAAGCTGGGTAAGCAACCGAAATTTAGATTTTTTTCTATCTCAACCTTTCTATGTTTAAAACATCAGATTAGCAGAGTTTTTTAAACTCACAATTTTACATAAATAGAAAGTGAAAGCCAGGAGAAAATAAATCTGAAAAATAAATCTAAAATATAATGAAAATCTGAAAGAATATTATGAAACTGATTTTAGAGTCTCTTGACTCCTTCAATGAAAACGAAAAACAAGACATTCAGGTGGTAGTCAATGGAACCCAATACAAATTTTGAAGGCCGGATTGTTGCGTTTATAGATATAGGGACTAATTCTATCAGACTACTCCTGGTTCGGATTAATCCAAATGGATCCTACCAGTCCCTGAACAAGCAAAAGGAGGCCGTCCGGCTTGGTGACAAGGAATTTATAGATAAGATTCTGCAACCTAAGGCGATGGAACGCTCAGTTATTGTCTGCAAAAAATTAATGGAACTTGCAAGGGCTTATAGGACAGAAGAAGTTATAGCAGTGGCTACATCTGCGACTCGGGATGCAAGCAATAAGGTTCAATTTCTCGAAATGTTGAAAAAGGAGGCAAACCTGGAAGTCTGCACGATTTCAGGAACTGAAGAAGCCCGTTTGATCTACTTAGGAGTTTCAAGCGGGCTCAGGCTAGGATATTCAAAGGCCCTTTTCATTGACATCGGAGGTGGGAGTACTGAAGTGTCTGTCGGAGACCAAAGGCAATATTATTTCCTTGACTCCCTTAACCTTGGAGCCGTTCGTCTGACAAATATGTTCATCCCTGATGAGATCGGTCCTATTTCTGAAGATCAGTATGAACAAATTAAGCTTTATGTCCGAAGCCAGGTTGTAAATGTAATAAAAGAGCTTTCCAAATACAGAGTATGCTGCGCTGTTGGTAGTTCAGGAACCATAGAAAATCTTGCCAGAATCGCTTTTGTTTACCTTCACAAAACAGCCTATGAAAGCTATGAAAAGCTAGAGTATGAAGACTTGAAGAAGATTGTCAAAGATATGTGCTCCTTACCCCTTGAAGAGCGACGCAACTTTCCTGGAATCAATTCGCAGAGAGCAGATATTATAATCTCAGGAGCTGCGATCATCGAGACTTTAATGAGCGAGCTGGGACTTTCTAAGATAAGGGTCAGTAAACTCGGATTAAGAGAAGGCCTACTCGTAGATTACATCTCAAAAAGCGAATTTTCCTACATGATTACTCAGCTGTCTGTAAGAAAGCGCAGTGTCATGCAGCTTGGACTCGCCTGCAACTTCGATGAAGAACATGCCCATATTGTCACTAACCTAGCCCTTGAACTATATGATAGTATTCATACGCTAGGAATATATGAATTTAGGGATGGAGAAAGGGAGCTTCTAGAGTATGGTTCAACTCTGCACGATATCGGGACATTTATCTCATATGATACCCATCAGGCCCATGCTTATCACCTAATAAGGGAGAGCAATCTTCTAGGTTTTCAGCCTGAAGAAATCGAAATAATTGCAAATCTTGCTTATTTTCACAGGAAAAACATTCCTAAAAAAAAACACTCCAATCTCAATGGGCTTAATAAAAATACAATAAAAAGCATTCGAATCCTGAGTGCCCTTCTCCGCATAGCAGAAAGTCTTGACCGTTCCCACACAGGTATTATCTCTACTGTTCGATTTTACATTGCCTCTACTGACAGCCTTGTGCTTGAAATACATGCCAAGAGAGAATGCCAGCTCGAGATATGGGAAGTAGAGAAGCATAAAAAGTATTTCAAGAAAATTTTTGGATACAGCATCCAATCCAAAGTCATTATAGAACAGTACCCTTAGGCTCAGTTAATTACTGAAGAAAGTACATGACGAAAGTACATGACTTGTGAAATCTAGAAGTTAAGATATCCCCAAAAAATAAAAAAAATTGTAATTTAAGAGGATTTCGATAAACACCTAAATTTCTTCATATGCTTATAAATGACACATCTATGACTCGTGAAAATAAGAAGTTTATTTAACTTCTCAGGATATGTGGCTATTGCAGGAGAAAAGTTTTACACTATGGGAAAACTTTATCTCCATACTGAAACAAATATCTAGACCACTGAACAATTTTTGGATTTGAAATTTAAAATAGAGGAAAAGAAGGCTTTTTTGAATATTCTGTGAACTGAAAGAGGAGGGGAAAGGTGGATAGAAAAATAGAAGAGAGAAGAAAAAAGAGGCTGGAAGGGGTATTACTTCCGATTTACTGTAATTCCGAATAACACTTCATCCATACACTAAATTTTATTTTTATTGTAGTGATTGCCTTAGAGAATTCAAAATTATAGAGAATTTCGATAAACTTCTAGGCATTATGAGTATTGAATCGGTAAAATCTTTTAACAATAATTTTTACTCATGAAAACTTTTACTGATTTCGTTCTTAAAGGTAAATACAAGCATCTTCAGTCAGTTGTAGATAAATTTGCTGAAATTGATGCCTGAATTGATTGGAAATCTTTGAGTAATTAATTCAATAGATAACAGAAGTCCTCACTAAGCCTTGAAATTTGAATCACTATGATCGCTAAAAAATATTTCCGGGAAAATATTGCCAGTAGAAGCAAAATTTAAAATCATAGTTAGGTTGTTTTGGTTGTGAGAATATGGAAAAATAAAAACGGGTTTCGATACTAAATCATTTCAATATAAATACAAAAAGAATCTATAGGAAAGACTTAAAAATCAGTCATCAACGACAAAAAGGTACTCTGGAGGTATCTTTTCTGCAAGTGCTATGTAATCTGTTGCACGCTTTAGGGAAATCCCATCTTCATGGGCTTTTAAAGCGTCTATTTGAATGATCAATGGATTTTCAGTATGAATAAGAGCTACTTCTTTTGCCTTTTCATATGAAGTGCTGAGGTGAATATAGCACTGTTTTATTGGAAAAATTCCGTTCTCCAACAGAACATCGATTTCCTCAGGGCTCACGCCATAGTATAAATATGGTAAATTGCTTTCCGGATAATCTAGATCAATATTGACAGAGTGACCATAACGTGCCCTGATTCTGGAATCACGGATTTCATACCGACCCTTTCTATCTGATTCTACAAGAGCATAAAGATATTCCTTCCTCATCCAGTTGTACCGCTTCTCTATAATTTCACAAAAAGAGTTTAGATTTACCCAGCCACGTTTGTCCATTTCAACTCCTACAGATTCTGGAAAATGCCTGAGAGTACCTGATATAAACCTGCCAAGCTTTTCCTCCCTACTGTCATCAAGCAAATATCTGCCAGGATGTTTACACTGCAGACAGCTGCTCCCTCTAAAATAGCCGTGTACAGTGCATTTTCGAATCATGATATCCTGTACATAATAAAACTTTACTATAAATAAGGTTTCCTCTGAAAAAGTTGGTCAGCCTGAAACTTGAGTGCTATATGCACCCCCCCCAGTGGGTACATCTACAATAACCTGGCATTGACGAGAATATTAATCATATCCTATCCAATAGCCTGAATTGGAGAGGAAGTTCGATCAAATTAGAAAAGTTTTGAGATTTTTGATATTGTACTCTCATTTTCTTCAGACATTTCCCTGTTTATCAGCAAATCATTCAATATGTAAAGAACTTTCCTTTCTAGTGTAACTGCAGTTTTTTTGATCCCTCCTCAGAGTATACTCTTAAAAAAATCTTCAACATTGAATTTTTGGGTCTTTATACGGCATTTGCAACCTAAAAAAGAATTCTTTTATGTGCTTTGATATCTGTTTCGTTATGCTGCCAGTAACAAGAATATTCAATGAATGTGATACTAAAGACGTAAGTCTGCAACATGCAGCAAGCTTACTTCCATTTTCAAAGTCCTGAAGTCTCCAATATCTGCTGGAATTGCTGAAGCTGATTAAATGCAATGCCAGGAAGACAATACAATTTTTAGATCCTCTTTAAGTCTTCGATTCTGCTCATCATTCACGTATTCATCTTCTTGATTCTGTAGGCATTACTACTATTAACATCTATTTTGATCCTCCGATACAATAAAATATTGAAACCCAAAAGATACTTTTAGACCCAACATATACTGTTCACAGTTGCTCTCGATTAATCATTTCCTGAACTTCAGGATATAATCAAGCATCATCGAAATTTCTCAGTGGTTTTTAGCTCCATCTCTGAAAGAGTGATTGCCATAATGATACTTTTTGTTAATGTCCTCTCCATAAACCTTATTTTTTTCGTTTCTCCATAGCTTTTTTACTCCTGAGATTGGATGATGTAAAATCTTCATAGAGAACAATTTTTGATATATACACTCTAAGACGCATATATATATAAGAGTAGGAATGACTTTTTTGTTTAGTGGGACCAATGTCTCAAAACCTTAACAGCCTTCATTGACCTTATCAGATATAAAAGATACAAAAAAGAGATTAAATTTGGTCATGTTTCATGAATGTAGAAAAGGTCCATGAGGCCTTGTTTTAATAAACTCTATCTTTTAAAATAATTTATATATAGTATTATTTTGTTTCCTCGATCAGATAGAATAGTTTATTATGCCTTCACTTTATGCCGAAAAATGCGTTCACCTAGCATACAGCAATCTTTAGTAAAGCATGTTGTATACCCTAGCACAAAATCGGAAGTACTTTTTGTGAGGCCTTCATCTTCAAACACCAAATTGAGTATTGTACCGAAAATAGATCAGTATGTTTTGCCCTTCAGTCTAAACTCAATTTCGCAGTCCTTGAGTACTGGATCTGGACTTATGTCAATGAACAGCATTAGGTTGGAACATTCAGAAGATATTGTAATGGCAACGCTGATACACTGCCAGTGGAATGACTACTAAGGCAAAGATTAAAAAAGCATAAAAATAAAAATTGAAATAATGAAAATTTTAAAACTATATTAAAGACTTATAAGATAATATTTAATTCACAATCACTATTATTAACATTCATTAGAGAAAATATAAAGTTTGAAAAACGATTAACTGAGACTTTACCTGAAATTTCATCTGAAATGCCTTAAATTACCATAATAAATACTCAGCCTGCTAATAAAGGGGATAATATGACAGATATCGAATCTATTTACAAAAAGCTCAGTCATGCAATAAGTAGGGAAAATTTCCTGCAACGCGTCCAAGAAAAGGTCGAGAATATGGGAGGACTTTGTGATGAACTTATGGCTGCCATGCTGGTTGCCAACGAACTTGGATTTTCAGATGCAGGTAGAGATAGTATAAAAATTAAAAGTATTACAGCTGAAAGAGGGTTGGTTAATTTTGTTGCAAGAGTCATTTCAATTTTAGATACCAAAGAATTTACCCGAAACGATGGAACTATAGGTAGAGTAGGGAACCTGATTGTTGGAGACGAGACCGGTAAAATTCGGGTGAATCTGTGGGATAATATGGTAGATCTGATAAAAGCTGAAAAAATTAAAGCAGGAAATACCTTCCAGATCAGTGGCTATGCAAAGCAAGGATATTCCGGAGTGGAAGTCAATGTAGGAAACAATGGCGTCCTAACCGAAAGTGAGGAAGATATCGATGTGCCTGTGAGCAACCAAAAGATAAAAGACATCAAAGATGGCATGGGCGACCTGAACCTGACAGGAAAAATTTTAGAAATTTCAGAAGTTCGGACCTTCCATAAGAAGGATGGTAACAGTGGAAAGGTAGGAAACTTGCTGCTCGGCGATGCTACAGGCACACTCAGAGTAACCCTCTGGGACGAAAAAACCGAGTTTTTGAACCAAATAGAATCTGGAGATACTGTAGAGTTAGTTAATGCTTATGCTCGAGAAAATGCCTTTACTCAAAAAGTGGAACTCCAGATCGGAAACCGGAGCATAATAAGGAAAAGTGACGCAAAAGTCGAGTATGAAGAGCAATTTACTCCGATTATGGACATAAAAGCTGATATGAATGATATTAACATCTCCGGAAGAATACTTGATATTGCAGAAATCCGGACCTTCGAGAAAAAAGATGGGACCGCAGGAAGAGTGGGAAATATCCTTCTAGGCGATTCTACAGGCAAAATCAGGCTTACACTTTGGGATGAAAAAACCTATTTTTTTGATGAAGTTAATTTTGACGAGACCTTAGAAGTGCTCCATGCCTATTCTCGAGAAAATGCCTTCAACCAGCAAATTGAACTGAACCTGGGATCCAGAGGGATCATCCAGAAGACCGAAAAAAAAGTTGAGTACACGGAAAAAATCACAAAGATTGCCGATATAATTCCAGGAGAAAGTTACTCAGTCCAAGGAAAAGTCTCCGAAATGGGAGAACTCAGGGAGTTTGAACGAGAAGATGGAACCGATAGTGTGGTTGCAAATCTTGAAATCAAGGATGAAACAGGCAGTATCAGACTAACCCTATGGGGAGATCAGGCTTATGTGATAGAGGATCTTGATATCGACTCCGAAATCCAGATCATTGATGGTTATGCCAAGTATGGCCTGAACGAAGAAATCGAGCTGAGCATTGGTAACCGAAGTAGAGTAATTATGCTTTAATCATCTAAACTTTTCCTCAAGTTTTTGCTCTTTTGCTTATTTTTTTTACATTTCACTTTTTCGTTCAAGTTTTTTTCTTTGTTATCATCTTTTTTAGTAGTTATTTTGTTACTGTATATTTTCTTTGTATGACAAGCATACTAGGTTCAAATATAATTCCATAATACATAAATTTAAACTAACCGTTCCAGTGGAAATCTGGGGGTTTGAACAATTTCCTGCCAGAAAATCAATATCATTTCAAAAATAATTCAAATTTATCTAAATAACATAAATATTTTCATAGTCGAAATATTTTTTTAGAATATATCATCCTTCTACAACTGTGCCAACTTGCTAGGAAACCAGTCAAATAACCGAATCTGTTATAATGATAGAAACTTATCTGAGAACCGTTATTAACGGACTGAGTTATATTTTGAGCTACCTTTTCAATGAAAAATAAACTACTCATGCTAACATTGTGTATATAAAATAACCTACTTTCTGCAGATGCACCCAGATATAGATTTTATTTATCTATTATTCATTGAAAGTTAGATTGATTTTTAAGATACTGCCATATTGAGAAAATAGATGACATTCTTAGTAAATCGCAGAAAGTAGGAAATAAGATATATAAACGCCTTTTTTGGTATGAAGTATCGTAAAAACTTCTCAAAGACAATGAAATCATCAACTATTTGAAATACATATGATCTTTAGTAATGCCCCTCAATACCTAAACTTCCATTTCGATGTTATGATAATTTTCTAGCCATTAATTTATAGATAATCATTTAATATAATAGAAATAGTAATTGTGCAAATGCCTATGCTGAGGCATTGAGGATCAAATGAATAGCGTAAATACTACATAGGCGATCATTATCATGCTGACACTATGTTTCAAGCCCATGTACACTGATCCCTGTCCCATCTTCCCGGCAACAAGTCCGGAAACGAAGGCCTGAATAAGGGTCGAGTGAAACATGAGCATTGTATACTCCTTCATATTAAAGGATTCATTTCCTATTCCTACA
The DNA here is from genome assembly GCA_003164755.1 of Methanosarcina sp. Classification (GTDB taxonomy): domain Archaea; phylum Halobacteriota; class Methanosarcinia; order Methanosarcinales; family Methanosarcinaceae; genus Methanosarcina. The sequence goes on from PLUB01000060.1 coordinate 90,674, forward strand.
TACCAAACTTCCTGAGAAGACCTTGTAAAAGAGACACTTTGAGGAAAAAAATATAAAACCAGAATATAGACTATGAAAACGAAGACAAAAAAAGCCACATATATGGTGACAACGTAGACCGCCATGTCTGAAAAGCGTTCTTTTTTCAGCTCTTCTTCACTTTTAACCTGTTCAGCGGTAACTAAAAGCACATTTTTAAGATCACTTGTAGACTCGTTTGCTTTTATAAGTGTATGAAGAACTCGGCTTGAAGTAGCTGTTTTGATGTTATTTCCAAGTTTCATAAGAACTCTTGAAGTTGAGGTTCCCCAGGACATATCTTCTTTTAGCTTTTTAAGTTCCTTTGTAAGAATGCCCATTTTGGATTCTGCCATTAATTTCAAAGAGTTTGAAAAAAGAATTCCAGAGCCATTCAGATTGGAAAGGTTCCTTAACAAATCAGGCATTTTCTCGTCAATTTTACGCATTCTCCTGGCTCTGATCTCATAAAAAATAATAAAGGGAATCAGGACAATGGAGATAAAGATAATGAAGTAATTTTGAATTTCGCTGATCAGCTGGATGCTGCTACCACTAATATGGGTAAAATTTAGAGCCAGGTGGGAATTAGAATTGAAATCATCTGTAAGACTTTTTGGAATATGGGTAAGATAATATAGTCCAAGAGGAATTCCAATGAAAAATGTGTATATGGGCTCGTCCCGAATAGTTTTGTATGGGTTGAATAGCAGATCTTTGATATTATTAAGTTTTCTGTATAACAAGAACTTTTTACTCCTCTTTTTTTCCTCTTCCACACTAAGCCCTGAGCTGATCTCTGGAATATCGCAAAGGTCTATAGAGAAGCCAGAAACATTAGCTTTCTTCGTATCCATAGAGAGTTCTCCTATTGTATCCAGGAGCACTAGGAATAAAAGATTTGCAAGAGGTATAATAACGTAAATGAGGAGGTAAAGAATCTGTGCTGAAGCAGGCCGAAATATCTGCAATACAATAAGCGTTGTCATTATAAAAAGAGGACCCGCGACCAACACTGTTACATAAACTTCGGCAAGAACATCGAGCTTTCTTAAAAAATTTCTGTTTGCCATCTCTACCATATCCTGGTATTGCTCAGATTTGCTTTTGATGTACTCTATTATGGCCTTGTTGCTTGAAACAAGAATTAATCCATCAATAAAGTCCTTGAAAAGTTCTGAAGAGGTACGTTCCTTGGCAGAATTAAGAGCACTTATGAAGTCTTTGCCCAGATAATCCATGTCCCTCATAATATAGGATACTTCTTCTGCAGCTGTACCAAATATATGAGTATACCTGCTCAAGGATCTGAATACGTCATAAATCGATACACCCCCTTTGGTCAGAGCATACATGTAAGTTACTGACGAAAGCATAGATTTATCTATGCAAGCTTGTCGGATATCTGCCTGAAAATAAGGAAAGATATATGCCAAGCCAAAAACGACCAAAAAACTAAGAAAGAACAATAACAGGATGTTTAAAATTCCAAGTGAATATAGATGACCTTCTACAAAACCAGCATTTGTAGAGTTCAAAAAATTTATAAGGCTATAAATTGGATTCCAAAAGGCTTTCAGCCCCAAAAATGCGCCGAAAATTCCTCCAATAAGTCCTGCAATTATAGAATACATGCAGGCAGATGCCAGATACTGGTCTACTGGCATGGAAATATGGGATTTTCGAATTTTTACCTTTAAAGCCATGAATTTTTCTTTATTTTTGTAAAAAAAATTCCCGAAAATTCTGTATGCCAGTTCATCCACAACAGTATAATCCATATACTCCTCTTAAGTAATCATATTCTGTACCATACTCTTTAGGGTATCATTTTTTACAGACTCCAGAATCATCTTCGGATAACTCTGATATGCTTGGACTACAAGAGATACCTGTATATAACTTCTCATTTTATTTTCATACATATATGTCAGTATTTTTCTCCGATTTTCCATCTCCTCTCTCAACTGACTGGCATCCAATCCTCGGATATACATTATATCCTGTATGATATGGGAATCTCCTACCTTGATGAAACAATCTTCTGAAGGTTTCCAGCTAAAAAGCTCATTTATGCCAAGGTCTCCAGTCTCAGGGTCGATAGTAAGGACCTCCACAAAGCTCCTGCTTCTTCTAACTCTTTTCTCCCCAACGTACATCTGTTCCTGTATACAAAGTACATCCAGAGACTGCAGCATCATTTGAGGCACATTTATGGGCTCGTGTGTGAGCCTATTTATAACTGTCTGCACGTCCCCTGCGTGCATGGTTGAACTCGTCGCATGCCCCGTTGACATCGCCTGGAAGAGAGTAAGTGACTCGCTACCCCTCACTTCCCCGACGATGATAAAGTCCGGACGCTGTCTGAGAGCAGCCCTCAAAAGATCATACATAGAAACTTCCCCCGTAGCATCGGAAGCAAAACTTTCCCTTGTTATTTCGGAAACCCAGTTATTGTGATAGAGTAATAGTTCCCTTGTGTCCTCGATAGAGACTATCTTAGCTGTGGAAGGCATAAAGAGAGAGATGGCATTGAGCATCGAAGTTTTCCCCGAAGCTGTCCCTCCTGCAAACAGAATATTGTAGCCATTCTCGATGACCAACCAGAGATATATAAGCATTTCAAGGGAGCAGGTATTAAAACCAAGCAGATCTATAGGAGTTATAGGGTCCTTCCTGAATTTACGGATAGTAAAAGAGCTGCCTCTGGGAGTGATTTCTCTTCCTAAAATAGCCTGAAGCCTCGAACCATCCTGAATTGTCGCATCCACTATTGGCTGGCTTACAGATATATGCTTATTATTCAACTGGCACATTCGGATTACAAAGGAATCGAGTTCTTCCTCTTTGAAGGAAATATTACTTTCTATATTGAAGTACTTGGTATGATAAATATAAATGGGAATTTCTACTCCATCGCATGAAATATCTTCTATATAAGGATCATAAAGGAGGGGATTAATTTTATCGTAACCTAGCAAGTTTCTTCTGAGGTAATATATTATCTTTTGAATAGCTGATGCCGAAATTTTAGCCTTATAACGTTCAAGAAGGTAGAGAATTTTGTCCACCAGAAGTGCATCTTTTTCGAATCTGGAAGTTGTGACATTTAGAACGAGGATATCCTGAAAATCCTCATAAATTCTTTCTAAAAGTTTTTTCTCATACTTTGTAAGCGCAGGTTCAATAAGTTTGTAGTATTTTGTTCTCCTGTCTTCCAGAATCGATGCAAATGTATAAGGTTCTTGAAGCCAATATCTTTCAATTTCTATTAACCCATCAGGCACTACAAACTTAACAAGAGATCCTTGTTTTTCCTGATCATAAGCCGGTAAAGTCCTCAATGATTTATTAAAGCAACTTCTAGCCCTCTTTATGATTTTTGATATGGAGTTAATATCTCCTCTTTCACCTAATAACCCCGGGATAAAGTTGTGCTTCACTTGCAGTTCTTTTAATCTAACCATACTCCAGCCTTCAGGTTTTCCTTAAGTCATATAAGACCAACACATTATAAAAACTTATACACTTTACTTTATCATAAGTAAATTTCAACCTTAGTTATAATTAATATTAACCCTTTTTATCTAGCTTCATTAGGATTTAAAATTCAGATAAAATAAACCTATAATATGATATTCCGAGAGATCTATAATTTACCTGAAATGCAATTCTTCTGTTAAGATTACTCACACATTAAGTGATGGCTTTAGAAGCAATAATAGATCGGAATTAGTCTGTGGATGGCTGCATGAAATCTACGCCGATTCTCACTTACAAACAATATCTTGTTCTTCACACAATCCATTTTAGCAGAAAATCATCATTTTCTGGATTATAAAAACATCGGCTACAAAAAAAGCTTGAAGCTGACGTATTGCTTGAAAATCCGGTACATATGGAATTAATCAAAACGTATGAATACCTCTGAACACAATTTGAGGAACTCACTGAAATAGGCAACTATAAAAATTTTTCTTCAGGATATCACCTCGCTTAATTGCTTGGAGCTGTTCTTAATGTGTACCAATCTGCGGATAAATTTTACATTGGGAGAATCATAAAAACAAAATTAAGAAAAAAAGATGGATGCTAACGCAGATTACCCAGGCAGCATCAAAGAAGAAAAGATAATAAGTTAAAAGAATTTTTTAACCGAAAGAAAAGTCAATTGATCATGTAAACACAATTATTAATCTAGAAAGGAAAATTACCAAAATTATATGGTGTCTATTACAACTGATGAGATATAAAAAAGATAAAATAGGGTATGAAAAGGAGAAATTCAGAAGAGGAGATTTTGAGACTGAAAACTTTTCGGTTGACTGACAGATAAAAACAATTAGTGGAATAATCTAAATTGTAGAAAAAGAGAATTAGACGAGTGCATAAGAAAGATCCACTCATGTACTTCCACGCCAAATCCCGTTATCATTATGTACCATTGACTCGTATATATCATGTAATAATAAGTGCATAAACACATCCAAAAAGTGCAAAAAAGACAGTAGACAGGGAAAGGACAAAGAAATACATCCCGAAAAATATTTTTGACCAGAATTCAGATTTTAGAGGATTTCGATAAACCTCTGATTTTCATGAGCATTTATATGTTCTTTAGAAGCATATGACGAAATTTAGGAGTTTATCGAAATATTCTTTAAAAAAATTATAGTTGCAGACCTTAATTGTCTTGGGAAACTAAAACAATCTGGATTATTTTTCACAGGAACCCTTCCACAAGAAATTTTCCAGAAGAAACTAAAAATTTGAAAAAATTTGGTACTGTAAATTGCCGGTTTTCAAAATACTAAGTTAAAAGGGGATGGCAGTCAATGGTAAATGACCCTGAAAGAGAAGCAAGTACTGACATTCACAACAGAGAGATGGAAAGAGATGTCTCAGTTGCGGAAGTCATGAATAAAACAGTCATAGTAATGGATATCCAGTCAGATATTCCCTCTATTGCTAGGGAAATGGTAAATTGTGAAGCAGGAAGCGTTATTATCACTGAAAACAGAAAAGCTATTGGGATAATAACTGAAAGGGATCTTGTGAAGAATATAGTTGCAGAGGATAGGAGACCAAGTGAAGTGAATGCAGAAGAAATCTTCTCAACACCACTAATAACCATTGAACCAGAAAAAAGTGTAGTAGAAGCTTCCGAAATCATGTTGAAAGCAAATATAAAAAGGCTGCCAGTTTTGGAGAAAGATACAATAATAGGCGTGATCTCAACTACTGATATTTTAATGGTAACACCTGGTCTCAATACTATACTCAAAGATCTTATTGATATGAACCGTGAGTCTCTATTCTCTATTCCCTCAATTGAAGAGCTTTCAGAAGAATTCAGTACAGGAATATGTGAATCCTGTGAAACTTATTCATCTGATCTTAAATTCATAGACGGTAAGTACTTATGTGGAAAATGTCAAGAAGAGGAAGGAGAGTACTACGAATGAATTATATATTTAGCTCTCAGTCAATAAATATGAGATCTCAGTGTAATATAGGGCGGTAAGAAATGAAAGTGGACAGAATTATGTCACGAGAACCTATCAGCGTTAAAGCTGGTGACTTTATAACTCACGCCCGTCAGCTGATGCGTGATTACTTTCTTCGAGGTATTATTGTTGTCGATGACGGGAACAGGCTTGTGGGAATGCTGAACGACCAGGATATTCTTCAAGTCACATCTACTCGCTCGAACGTCACTGTGGGAGGATATGCAAGGCAGACCCCGACAGTCACTCCAGATATGGATGTCATGAAAGCTGCAAAGCTGATCGTGCAATCAAAACAAAACAGATGTCCAGTTATCATGTCAACTGACGAACATACAGTTGTCGGGATTCTGAGTGATGTAGACATTCTCAGAAATGTGGAAATCCCAAGAAACATTCCTGAAACGATAGAAGCGATAATGACAAAAAAAGTCAAAACCTGTTCTCCGGAGGAGAGGGTCAGCAAAGTTTGGGGGCATATGCTCGAAACAAATTATACAGGCGTTCCAGTAGTTTCAAATGGAGGAGAACCTATTGGAATGATAACCAGGAGAGATATAATCAAATCAGGAGCTGTGCGAAGTTCGCTGGAAGATGAGCGAGCAAGCAGCCTTAATGACAGCCCAAAGGTTAAAAAGGTAATGTCAACTCCTACATACACGCTTTCAGAGAGCGATTCCGTCCAGAGCGCAATTGAGATGATCATTCACTATGATATCGGAAGAGTGACTATAGTAAATGGAAATGTAAAAATATCCGGAATCATTGATAGACAGGACCTTCTTGAATCTATTGTCAATGCCTGGACTGAATAACCTTTTTGAAAGAAAAACTTTCACACAAAAGATTATAGAATTAAAGATTGTCATTAAAAAATATAATTGACAAATAAAGAAAACTTTTCGGAAAAATTCGGGAAAAAATACTATCAGGTTTTGTTTTTCAGGAAAAACATGAATTTACTGAAAAATAAGCTTAAGATTCCAAGGAAATTCCTGCAAGTGGGCAGGAAGAAAAAAGGCATATGAAAAAAGCAATTAACTGCAACTCGAACTCGGTGGTCCAATTGAACAAAAATACAACATTTTCGTCAGCCGAAAAAATAAAAATTAAGGGAAAACTGAACAAAGAGGACAGGGGAGTGCAACGGAACGACCCTAAGATGGCAAGCAGTACGGGCACAATGGATATGGGTCCACTGGAGTTTAAGTCACGCATTTCGGAACATGAAGGGCGCATCCTAGCTTTAGCAACAAGGAATGTAGTGACTCTTCCTCCCACAGCAACCATTATGGAAGCAATTAAGATTATGACTGAAAAGAGATTTAGGCGCATCCCTATTACAGATGCTGGAACACAGAGATTGGAAGGAGTAGTTACTTCCGTAGATATTATCGATTTTCTGGGGGGCGGTAAAAAAAATTTACTCGTTGAAAAACGCTTCAAGGGTAATCTGCTGGCTGCAATAAACGAGGGAATAAGACAAATAATGGAAACTGATATTGCCTATCTCCACGAACAGGCAGACTTTAAAGAAGCTGTTTCAGTGATGCTTGAAAGAAGGACAGGGGGTCTGCCAATTGTTGACGGTAACATGCATGTGGTTGCAATCTTTACCGAAAGGAACGTAATAGAACTTATGGGCGGGCTCGTGACAAATAAAACTGTTGATGATTACATGACCAAAAGCGTAAAGATGGTATCAACTGATACACCCATTGGGAATGCGGCAAAATTAATGGTAGAGAACAAGCTCCGAAGACTCCCTGTAGTTAAGAATGGAATCTTTGCTGGAATAGTTACAGCCTCTGATATTGTCCATTTCCTTGGGAGGGGAGACGCTTTCAGCAAACTGACAACGGGAAATATTCATGAAGCCCTTGATCAGCCTGTGGGTTCTATTGTCTCGAAAGATCTGATATGCACAAGTTCTGGCACAGACATGGGAAAAGCGATGGGAATTATGCTCGAGGAAAAAATAGGTTCACTCCCAGTACTGGAAGAAGGATTGCTACGTGGCATAATTACAGAGAGTGATTTCCTGAAACTTTTGAGTTCTGAACAGAATATTTAACACACGATCCAAAGCTAAATTAAGAAAATTTCGATAAATTCCAATTTTTGGCTGATTGCTTATAAAGTATATATAGGTAAGTTATTGAAATCGGAGATTTGTCGGAATTCTCTAAGTTAACTGCAATTAAATTGAACCCAGAAAAAGTTTGAGCTTAATTTTGCAGGAGTTTAGAGAGGAAAAAATTCCCTTGCTGAATAGATCAAGAAACAATTCTATAGCGCGGGTGTTCAATATCTTGGAGTGAAGCTAATTTTAAATAAGAACATTCTCAAATTAGTTTTTACTCCAACAAAAAGCATGCTTTATTACCCCTAAAACTATAACATTTACAGTTACAAATTGTGAATTTCGCATCCGATTCAAAAACTGTAATTATCAACACTTATATATCATAAAAATTAAGGAGGTATTCCATGAATGTGGCGGACATTATGAGTTCACCTGTGTATGTCATAAACGCAGATGAGCCCGTATCACATGCAAGAAAATTGATGTTAAAGCATAGAATCAGTACATTGCTTGTTCTGAACAAGGATAAGATGGTGGGAATCATCACTAAATCGGACATTATCAACCGTCTGGCTCAAGCTGAACCCCTCTGGAGGAGAAGGCCAATAGATCAGATTCCTATAAAGCTGTTGATGACAGAATCTGTCATTACTATCTACCCCGAAGCCTCCATTTCTCAAGCTTCCGCCTTAATGCTTGAGAACCGAGTGCATAACATCCCGGTGGTAAAAAACCAAATTGTAGGTATCGTTACCAGGACAGATCTCGTACGCTATGTTGCGGAAAACGCTGAGGAAATGAAAACAAAAATTTCGAAATTAATGACTGAAGATGTTGTTTCTGTTCACAGACATCATACTCTCAACCATGTAATCGACGAAATGAACAGAAACGAGATTGAAAGAGTAGTCGTTAAGGATGATACAGGAAAATCTGTCGGGATCATTTCCAGGAAAAACCTTGCTTTAAACCTCTTAACTGACAATGAAGGCGGGCTTTCCACAAAAAATATCAAAATGGCTCGCAAATCTTCCCCTGCAGGCCAGAAAATCTACAGATACGTAAAAGAGGTGCCTTTGACCGCAGAAGATATCATGATTTCCCCAATAATTTCCATTGAAGTGAATGAAAACGTCAGTACAGCTGCAAAAAAAATGATTGAAGAAAGAGTTACTGCCCTTCCTGTTAGTGATGGAGAAGATATAGTGGGCATACTAAGCAGAACAGATATCATGAAAGCTGTCCTCTAAAACACAGGGTATGGAAATAAACGCAGCGATGAAAAGAAATAGTCACATGAAAGACAACAAAAGCAAAAGAATGATACTACGCAAAAAAGTGAGAGTTTTTATTATTTTTTTTGATTTTTAATTTATTACAATCGCAGAATGGGGGCATCGCTAATGAATTTTTGCAATCCCAGAAGATATTTAAAAGTCTCAAAATCTAGAAAAACGGATGATGAAAACACGCAAAAAAATTGCGAAAAATATAATGAAAATTCTGGATACGCATAAGGTGAATTGCATGCAAGTTAAAGACATAATGGTACAGCCACACAGGATTGACAAGTCAGACACCATATCACACGCTCTAGACCTTATGGAGAAAAAGAACACAAAAAGACTGCTAGTAGTCCACAGTGATCAGGTTCTTGGAATACTTACCATGAGAAGTCTGACAGAGCAGCTCGGAACTCGAAAGAAACTGAGCAAACCAGCATCTTCTCTGCATGTTGCAACAGCCGTATCCGACAACTTTGTAAAGGTTCTGCCAGATACCGACGTTAAAGATGCCCTTACCCTGATGAAAAAAAAAGGTGGCGTGATCCTCGTCACTGATGAAGGGAACGTAATGGGTTGGGTGACTCCCCAGGAATTTATGAAGATAAACCGTTTCAACGGCTTTGTAGGAGAAGTAATGGAAAAAAGTCCTATCACTATTAGCCCTTTGGATCGTGTGAGTCATGCCAGGCATCTAATTTTGGATAAAAATGTTGGAAGGCTGCCAGTTATTGAAAATGGGAAGCTTGTAGGTATTGTTGCAGAAGATGATATCGCTTTTGCTATGCGCTCTTTCCGGGATCTTGTGGCTGGCAATCAGCAAGATTCAAGGATCAAGAACCTACTGGTAGGAGATATCATGACTCGTAATGTAATCAGTGTCTATACCAATACCCCTCTTTCAGAAGCTGTTCAAACTATGCTGGAACACGATATAGGAGGTGTTCCAGTCCTGGACCTTGAAGAAGAACTTGTTGGTTTCCTGGCCCGCAGGAATATCATAAATACAATTGCAGAATGAACCCAATATGAAAGCAGACATTCCGCAGATGTGCACATGTGTATAATTTATTTGCCTACTTGCTCACTATTATTATTGAAAGCTAGATCAATTTTGAATCTATTTTCATATTGAGAAAATAGATGGTTTCTTGTGTACATCTGTAGAAAGTGGACTAGAGAAAAAACTTGGCGAAAAAAGAACCAGAAAAAGATTGAACTAATAAAAATAGATAACTATTCAGCCTAAGAACAAAATATCAATTGCCATCTTTACTGGAATTCAATGAGCGAATTTTGGTGGGCTAGTCTCATATTACTATCGGCTATTGATCGTGTTTTTAATTATTCATCAGTTAGTAATCAGATGTATCTATTGCATAAAAATGTATCAAAAAACTCGATGAACTTGACACTTAAAATAAACTTGATAAAAAATAATATTAAGAGTGGATTTTTGCTAATTTTTACAATCTTAATACCTTAAATGTAACAAAAATAGGGACTATAACATATAATAAAATAATATATCTTCATAAATTTTATCGAATAAAATTGAGCTAAAAATAGGATTGATTTTCCAATTATAACATTAGATGCTTCTTCAATGAATCACAAATAGGAAACAAAAAATCACTTACTGATTCACATGCAACAATATCATATTTTTCTAATATAACCCAATTTTTAAGAGCCAAAATTCCATTACCCTCTCAATCTAAAAGTTATCATTGTTTTTCGTCAGATATACTGGGGATAATAGTGGAAAAAAGGTTTATGAGTGTCTAAATCACAAGAGTTTTTTAGAATGTCTGACAATTTAAATCAACAATTATCGGGCAGTGAAATTGCCTAAAATGACAATTTAGCATCCATAATAAAAGTCATATTTGAATTTTCGATAGCAATTCAATGATCATTTTTCGAACTATTTTTAAAAACCAAATCTAAGAAAACCTTACTGTCAAGATAATGATGAAATCGATGGTCTAAAAAGGTACAGTAAAAAGTATTTTCATTTGTTTGTTCCTGTTATTCGAAGAATTTCAAGCTCGTTTTCGAAGAAAATATAGAGTTATTGATAAATCGAATGACACTTTACTGTACCCACTTTAACTTCTGTGGAAAACACGATAGATTAAGCATATGAAGATAAATCGCTTCGAATCTAGTCAATTCCGGAACCATTCCTACAAATCATAATAATATTAAAAAATCGTAAAAATTTAGGATCTACCTAAGGAATCATATACGTTTCCTGTAGCTTCCTTGAACGTGACATCGAGACTATCCACACGTGAAATAGTTGGTCCCTTTCGGAGTTCACTCATCAGAATTTTGATGGCTTCACACCGACCTTCGGCTATCACTAAAACTCTTCCGTCTCTAAGGTTTATAGGATTGCAGTCCACAAAAAGCCTATCAGCAGCGTTCTTGGCAAATCTCCGAAAACCAACGCCCTGTACCCTTCCTGATACATAGATTTCCGCACGAACTGTATCTCCAGAGTTCACATCTGACTAGTATTGAACGAAAACTTATAAAAGCGTTTGCTCTTCTAAAGTATTTTTGAATCTAGTCAGTTCCGAAAACCATTCCTAAAAATCATAAGAAAATCAAAAAATTATCTAATTTAATGGAGTCGTTGATTGTGATAACTCGAAATATACTCTCTTCCTCCAAAAAAAACGTTCTGATTGATGGACAGAGCAAGTAACTGCTTTAATGTCAGCTATTCTTGGCTAGTATGTAATAAATAAGGATTATAGGCGAAGAATATCAAAATTGCATTTCAGCCGACAGAAGAGAATGTTGAAGTTTGGAACGCTTCCATACAGAAAGACAATGCCCGGAGTCTAGACACATCTACAATCATTTCATGAGAAGAAAGCATCTTCAAAACTGTAAAAAATTATTTAGAAATTATTCCTGAAATTGAAGAGGATCAAATCTACAAAAAATTGTGAATATTAAAAAGATAACTAAAAAAAAAGCATAGTCTTATTGAACTGGATTCTGATCTGGACATTGAAACTGTAACTTAAATTTTCGTGCGCATAAATTCCAAGGGGGTTGTGCTGAGTCAGGCTGCTTTTTCAATGTCCAAGATTGCTGTAAATGAAACTTATAATGTATCTACGATCAGGAAAGCGATTGATTATTTCGGTCATCTGACAACTGCTCCAGAATTATATAGTCAGACTGTTGATATTAACAGGGAGTTTGCTTCTACAGAGTATTGCCAGAAAATTACTTGGCTAAAGAATGAGAATGATGATCTCTATGATCAAAACTATAAGGATTTGTTGAGAGTCGTCTTTACATCTGGATTCAGTAGGAGGAAACCATCGGATCTTGTCAGTCTGCTTTCGGGGAGGAATTTTGAAACAAGGACTTACGAAGAGAAAATTGCTCGTGGCTCTTTAAAGAAGCTTGAAGAAGAGATACATGAATCTATAAAACGACACCAACTTCAAACGCTTTCTAATGATCATCAGATCTGTAGGTTTTATTTCTTTCAGTCTAATCCGCGAACAAAACACACTTAATTTTGCATATTAATACATCTAGCACTGAAAGTTAGATTAATTTTCAAGCTACTGTCATTTGAGAAAATATATGGAATTTTTGTGTACATCTATGAAAAGCGGGTTTAAAACTCATGAATCAACAATTAGCGAGGTCAAAAAAGCTCAAAAACGAAAAGAAGTTAAAATTGACCTGAATAGCTGATCAGCTTAAGCAGAAAAGTAGGAATTAAGTTTAGAAAGCCAGATAGTCATTATATTAGGCTTTATAATTAAAAATATCTTTTAGTTATTAAAGCAAAAATAGAAACGCCCGGACCGGGATTCGAACCCGAGTCGGAGCCTCGACAGGGCTCCATGATAGGCCTCTACACTATCCGGACACTTAGGTGTCTTTAATCGCTGTTTTGCTCGCGTTGCAAGTAAATATCAGATGGTTTTCTAATATATTAACCATTCTGTCAAGGTTTCGATACTGTTAAATATTTTATGTCCCGCCTCCCAGACTCGAACCGGGGACATCGCGGTGCCTGCGCAGAAATGTACGGGGCATTTTTCCCGCACGAGCCGAACTACAGCCGCGCACTCTACCACTGAGTTAAGGCGGGATAATGTATGCTTATTCAGTGCTGCACAAGGCTGCGCTGCTTTATTGCACCATCTTCATATATGGTGATGATATTTATGTTTTTCGCTGAATGAGAGCATCTTTTTTCACATTTTATACAAATTAATTTAAAAAAATGAAGTAAAAAAAAATTATGAAAAGACCTATACAGTCTCTTTTGTCAATTGCAGTTTAATTTTCCCTACTTTAGTCTGTTTAAATTTGCCTATTTTATGATATAAATTTTAGATGAGCCCGATAAACCCAATTTTTGGCTTATTGTTTATAAAAATTATATAAGCAATTTGTTGAAATCGGAAGTTTATCGAAATTCTCTTTACTTATATTTCATAGATTAACCAAAGCGAATATGAAATTCTCGAATAACGGTCACAAATAAATGAAAGTACCTGCAAGGTTAACAGAGGACTTACATGCTGAATCCAAAACTCTTTGAATTCCAATTCTTATGGTATAGTAAGTAACATTTAATCCAAGAAAGATGTCAATATTGTTTTACTCATTAAAAAACTTAAAGCATAATTTTAGCTCTTTCAACAAGGATTGATGATTAACTTCTTGAATTACCTAATTTATCAAGAAAAGATTTTCTCAAATTGCGAGAAAAAAATCCTATGAAAGATTTACAGAGCTATACTTATCCCGAAACCTATAAATATTTACAAATGCATTTTGAGGTTCGCTCTTTCAATGAGATAATAATACTTGGGCTCGTAGCTTAGTCAGGCAGAGCGATGGACTCTTAATCCATAGGTCGGGGGTTCAAATCCCTTCGAGCCCGCTAATTTTTTTACCAAATTTTTTTCTCAAAGCTTCTTTTGGCGTGTCAAAAGTTATTGTAAATTCCAACAAAAGTATAATAATCCTGCATTTGAGGAAAAACAGAGAATTCTTGTGCTCACTGTTTTCAGCAACTTGCGGACACAATTAATTTATTAGTGTTTTTAGGAATGGTTTTATATTGAGTTTTTTTCAAAGACTAATGGAAATCTAAGTGTATTATACGTTTGACAAAGTAGTAGATCCATTAATTTCAATCAACCTAACTCTTAACTCGCATTCTTCATTTAGCAATTTTGTTCCTTTAAACCTCGTCTTGCTAAAAAAACTTCGTATCTGAAAAATATTAATTGCTGAAATAGGTAATTAAAAGGATTTTTCTTCAGGATATCAGCTTGCTTAAGAGCTTGGAGCTGTTCCTAATGTATACTAATCTGCTGATGAATTTTACACCGGGAGAAAATCGCAAAAATAAAATCAAGGTAGCTAGGTGGATTCAACACAGATTGCTCAGGCAGCAACAAGCCACAAAAAGGAAAATTGCCCAATAATATGATGTCTTATTACAAATTACAAGATATATGAAGACGAAACAGAGTGGGAACAGGGAAAATTCAGAAGAAAAAGATTGTTGAGACTGAGATATTATCGGTTGATGTATGTATAAAAATAATTAGTTGATTAATCGGAATTGTTAAAAAAAGGTAAACAAGTAGTGAGAAAGATAATTTCATTTACTTTAATGTAAAATTAGAAGGAGAAATGAAAAAGACCCCTTTATTTCCACTGCCCTTTGGAACCTTTTGGCTGTTTTGGAGAAATGATATATTATAGCACAGATTCTACTGAAATGAGAGGTGAAGCCTGATACTCTGTAAAATATTTTTTGTTAACTACTCTTTTTTGGCATCAAACCTAGAATATTAATTCAGATTATTGACTTCCTGGTGCAGATCCTACAAGAAAACTAACTGGGAAAAAAAATTATAATAATCACATAGATTTCCTGAAATCCTTTATTCCCTGCGCTACATTAGATAGCAAAATAGAAGCGATCTTCTGGTTGGGCCAGGAACCCAACCCGCAGTCAGGACCTATGTACTTAATCAGGTTTCCGAAACGTCTGTAAGCAAGCATGAGCCTCTTAGTTATAACATCCGGGGTTTCGAGTTTCGTAACGATCTCGGGAAGATACTGTTGATCTTTCCAGACATTAGTACAGTACAATTCATTAAGTATTCCTGCTAGGCTATAAATATCAGTTCTAGCAATCCCAAGCCTCAGGAAAGAATCAGTGTCTTCAAGTACCTTTTTGTCGATCAGGTCCATGTAGGAGGGAGTACCTGCTGATTCTATTCCTATAACATTGATTGTAGAAGCCTCGCAAGCAAAACTATAATAAAGAGCAGAATGAAGGTGAATCTCCACATCAGCTCCCCACTTACTTGCTGCCTTAGATGCATCGTTAAATGCAGAAATAATATCATTTTCATCAAAAGCAAGCTCAGGGTTCAACCCTATGCTTGGTTCATCAATGGAAACAGTTTTAATCTTAAAGTGCTTTGCAAACCTCATGGAGTTTCTGACGAAATTGTTCACGCTTTTCGCAAGAAGAGAATAGATATCCGTGTACTGAGTACCTCCAAATTTCTTCAGGTAAAGTTCTGTTGGGCCAGTTACACAGATCCTGACATTCAAGGTCTCCCCAAACTTTTCCTTATAGGCTTTTGCAACCTGTTCTATAGCCTCAAGTTCTTCGATTCTAGCACACTCAAGTTTCACCTCAAAGGGACTATAACAGCAATTTGGATCCCATATAACCTTCAAGAACTGCTCATTCATATCCTGGTACTGAGGATAAGTAGAAACTTCCACACCTGCATCGATTTTCTGCTGGAAGGCATCGTTGATTACCTCAAAAAGTCTCTCATCTTCTGTTCTCGTTTTAAAGGCGTTTCTTATCCATTCTTTGCTAACTCCTTCAGGGAGGGGATAGCTTCCGATATCATCGTAAATGATTTCTTCCATATCTTCTTAGTAGACCTCTGACAATTTAGCATTATTGAAAAACAGAAAATTTATAAAAAATAGAAAATAAAGAGCTGAAAAACTTCATTTTTAATAAAAAATTTTTAATTAACTTACTTATTCGTTCACTTACTCATTCATTAGAATTATTCTCGTAATTTTTTTTTTCGGCATTGAATTCATTGATACCTTTTGCGGTATTCTCAAGCAGCTTGAAAGCAAGATCTTGATCCGGCCAGAAAGCAAGTCCACAGTCTGGACTTGCATATTTTATGCGGTCCCCGAGAACAGAAAAAGCCAATTCAAGCCTTTTTTTTATGATATCTGGAGTCTCAAATTCAGTAACGATTTTTTGCATGTATTCCTTTTCCTTCCAGGCATTAACCCCATATGTTTCATTTACAATACCTATAAGGCTTGAAATGTCGGTTCTCGATACTCCAAGCCTGATATAAGTATTCGAATCTTCCAGCACTTTTCTATTAAGGATGTCCAGATAAGAAGGAGTTGCTGCGTACTCAAACCCGATGACATTGATAGGAGTCTCACATACAATTTTATACTTCAATGGAGAATGAAGGTGAATTTCCATATCAGATCCCTGTTGCCTAGCATAAGTGGAAGCTAGGGTGAGAGCAGAAATAATGTCAGCGTCAGAAAACTGGATCTTATCGTTAATTCCAAGGCTTGGTTCATCTAGGGCTACAACTTTAATTTTGAAATTCTTTGCGGCTTTGAAAGATTGCTTTATGTAATTCTCAATATCTAGTGCTAAGATATGGTATGCATCCACAAAAGCCGTTGTTCCGAACGCCTGAAGATATAGATCTGTGGGACCTGCAACACAAACTCGAGCTTCAAGAGTTTTTCCTGTCTCTTTCCTGTATTGCTTTGCAACCTCGTCAATTATCTCAAGTTCAAAAATGTTTGCATTATTTTCTTTCAATACATAAGGTTCATAACAGTTCTGTACGTCTTTGATGATATCCAGAAACTGTCCAATTTTATCTCTGAATTGGGGATAAGTGGGAACGTGTACTCCCACATCAATTTTCCTCAGGAAAGCTTCCTTTATCATTGAAAAGAGTTTTTCGTCTTCATTTCGATTTTCAGCTGCAGCCTTTACCCACTCCCTTGTAAAACCCTTCGGTGTCGGAAGGCTTCCTCCATCTATAAAAATGATATCCTGCATACCTATTATGTAGAACAGATGAAGTATTATAATTATTCCAATCGAATACCTCACATCTTGCTGCTGGATGGAAACTTCCTCGAAAACCGCTATTAAAAATTTTGTTATATTTTAACCTATTTTTGCACTATAAAATGGAACAAAGTCATATGAACCATTGTGGCCGTCGAATAAGATCGAAAATTGTTTTTTTGTATGAAGTCTCGTAAAAAATTTAATTTGAATAATGACATCATCAACTATTTGAAATATATACCTTTGAGATTTATAACAGGCACTATTTTTGAGTTTTATGGAATCGGTACTATGGTAATCATGCACATTTATTCTGTTATGCTGAACAAAATCACTTTTTTTAAGAGTCGGTAAAAAGTTTCACAGCATAAAAAGTCTTCAAATAAATGCGAGGGGTGCGATTCGAACGCACGAATTCCTACGAAAATGGGTCCTAAACCCATCGCCTTTGACCTAGCTGGGCAACCCTCGCACTTATGGTCTATTTTGTTTAACATGAAATAGGAAAAGAAGAAATTATATTTTAATTAGAGAAATAAATGCGCCGACCGGGATTCGAACCCGGGTTTTGGGCTTGGAAGGCCCAAGTCATAGCCGCTAGACTATCAACGCGTACTGTAATACATCTAGAGGTATTTTATACATATAATGTTTTCGCTTAATATCTTTTGCTTTGATCTCCCCCACACTATCATAAATTTTATTCATTACCCTTGAGTTTTTTTCTGATAAACTTACCTGATAATCATGAATTTATTATATTTGTGTTTTTAAATTTTCTGATCAGCTCATAATTCCTGTATATTATGCTGTGAAGCTTATATCCAAAGTGCAAATTATCACTTTTTTGTTAAAATATACGGACTCAAAGCTGATACTAAAAGATTGCAAAGCAATTAAGGAATCAATTTCGCAAGTTTGTCTCCAACTGACTGAAGATGCATGTATTCACCTTTAAGAACAAAATCAGTAAAAGTTTTCATGAGTAAAAGTTATTTTTAAGAAATTTTAACTCTCCTATTATCAAATGCAAAGGAGTTTATCGAAATTTTCGAGGAAGTTTCTATCTCCACATCTTGTTATGGAGTAGTTGATTTGAATAAAGGAAAATAAAACAAATTGAAGAATAGAGGGATTGTGACATGACCCCTTAGTTTCCATTGGAATATTTATATACCCCCCGGACCCCAGTGTTTCTATTGGAGAGCATTTTGAGGTTGTCCATCACAAAATTTGTTTTATATTATAAAGTAACAAAATAATGTTGGATTTATTGAATTTATAGTATATATAATTATAGTCTTTAATAGTAATTCTAATCTGTTATACCTCATAATGACTATTTTTATTAATTTCTAATTTTTCTAATAATTGGATGAAAATATTGATAAAATGCTAGAGAAAGTAGTTCAGTCACGTACTTTTATCTTAAATTACTTTTAAATATAGAGTTTTTGTTCTATCTTATCATTTTTGAGATTTAATTTTTTAGTATATAAATTTTTAGATTTTATATAAATAATGTAGCAAAATTTATTGGCATAATATTATTTCTTCATTTTTGAATTCATAATTATTATACTTAACAAATTTATCTATTTGACTCACTTTTTTTATCTGTTGCAATTAAATTTTTTGTTATGATCGGATATTGTTACTACATTTAAAGTCTATTTTTCCTCCTAAAATCCCATTTAACGACCTGCAGTAGAAATAAGGGGGTCCCTCTGTATTATAATATAGCTCCAGTAGAAACAAAAGGGTCTTTCTTTGATAATATTTTTTTTATTATCTCTTATCCCTATTCTTCGTGAAAGTTACAATAAGTGAATATAAATATATGTAAAATAACATAGAAGTCCATTTAAAGTACACTTACTTTTTCATGTAATTGATCTGAATATAAATTTTTTTCAGAATTTAAGTGATATTATACATTTCTTTGACCACAGTAAATAGTTTCAAAATTACATTCCATAAGTATTTTAAATAAAACTGGTTTTACCTTATCTATATGAATGATCAGGGTCTTTCTGAAAAAAAGATATTTTCCTATCTGGAAACTGCAAAATCAGAAGATACAGATTACTATCGGGTTTTAAGTTCAATGTGTACCCACCCTCATAAAATTGCAGTTGAAGCTCACCGACTCTTTATTGAGACTAACTTGGGTGATTTTGGACTTTTTGCAGGAGCTCACAGGCTGGAAAAAGAAGTAATCAGGATGTTGGGAGAACTTCTTCATGCGCCGTTTGATGATATCTTTTCCGGAGAATCCTGTGAAAATTCAGTTAGTGGTTACCTTACAACTGGAGGTACTGAGTCCAATATCCAGGCTGTTAGGGGAATGAAAAACTTTGTAATTGCAAGAAAGAAAACATTAGGGGCAACTCCCAATATAATTATTCCCGAATCTGCTCATTTCTCATTTGATAAGGTCGCCGATATGATGGGTATCGAAGTTAGAAGAGCTCTTTTGGATTCTGAGTTCAAAGTGGATACTGCCTGTGTTGAAGGCTTGATAGATAATGGTACCATAGGGCTTGTAGGCATAGCGGGAAGTACGGAATTTGGCCAGGTAGATCCTATAGATAAATTAGCAAGACTTGCTCTTGAAAATGAGCTTTTCCTTCATGTTGATGCCGCTTTTGGAGGATTTGTGATACCATTCCTTGAAAAATCATATCCTTTTGATTTCAAAATTCCCGGAGTTACTTCTATTGCAATAGACCCCCATAAAATGGGTCTTTCCACGATTCCATCAGGTGCGCTCTTGTTCAGGTCTCCTTCTTTCCTGGATTCTCTCAAAGTAAACACTCCATACCTTACTACAAAGTCTCAATATACTCTTACAGGCACCCGGAGTGGAGCTTCAGCTGCTGCCACCTACGCTGTCATGAAACATTTAGGTCGTGAAGGTTACGTAAAAAATGTTCAGTACTGCATGAAACTTACAATAAAAATTATTGATGAAGTTAGAAAACTGGGTTTCGAACCCCTGCTTGAGCCTAAAATGAACGTAGTTGCCTTGAAAATTTCGGATCCTGATCGTGTCCGCGAGCAGCTCCTCAGGAAATTTGGCTGGAATGTCTCAATAACCCGTACTCCCAGGTCTCTCCGATTGGTACTCATGCCTCATAACACGGCTCAAGATATCGAAGAATTTCTAAAGGATCTAAAAAAGGTGACATCAGAGCTTTAAAATTATCAATCTTGATTTTTTTTAATTTTTTCTGATTCTTCTCTAAATTCAAAAAAATAATGAAATTCGGTCGTGTACATAATTTGCTTAAAACACTGAGCTTAGAATTTTCTCTCCATTATCATCAAAGCAGGAAATGGACTTTTTTTTTAGAGTTGGTAAATAATTTACAGACACTATCTGATCCACTTATCGACTTTTAGCTTGGCATTGGAAAATTAATTTATATTTGCAGTTTTTTCAATCCACTTTCATTCAAATTTAGACTATTTTGGAAATTTATTCCCACAATTTTTGGTTTCATCTATTTCCGTCTTAGTCAATACTTCTAATATTTTCAATGTCATTAGTTTTTCCTGTCAAAATTGCATGCTTGTTAGTAACCAAAAAAAGAATCATTTTTTCTAACTAAAAGTTGTTTTGGATATTTCAATTCGCTTACTTTTTTCATCATTCTAAGTTAATTATTTTGATTTAAGATTTCTGCAGTTTTCCAACATCTATTCTTTGGTAGTGTCCGTGAATTATTGATCAATTCCGGAAAAGTGAGCACAACCAATTTATTTTAGGAAAAATATATAAAAACCTTCCTAATCACAGTTTTAGATAAATCAAACCTATTATCAATTCTTTTTAATGGATTATGGTACTTTAGAGTATTTCGATAAACCTCTTATTTTCACAGTCATTTGTTACTATTTATAGGTATATGAAGAAATTAGGGAGTCTATCGAAATACTTTATTATATAATTTTTGTCAAATAAAATAGCTAAAAATGGGATTAATTTTCATTTGGAATTAGTGGATGCTATCAAATTTAGGATGTAATGTTGAAGAGTATTAATTTTAGATAATTTCTTCTCCGGCTTCTATTGTCCTTATTCGAACGTTTTTAAGGAATTTATTTGCTATTTTTCCCAGATCATATATCTCTTCCCTTTCTAAAATTCGTGTTTTTCGGAGGTTTTCCTGAAGACTGTATTCCGGAATTCCCTGTTGTATTACATAGATAACTTCTCTATTTTTTACGTGTCCAAAAATCCAGGCAGCTATGCTGAAAATTTCCTCTTTGCTTCCAATAAAATCTCTGATTACAGTTGTACGGAGTTCCAGTTCCAGGCCGCAGGAATCCGCGATTTTAATCGCTTCTATGACAGCCGCAGTTATCTCTCCAGGAGTTTTTTTTACGATTTTGTATTTTTTCCAACCTGTAACTTTTCCATAAAGTTCTGGATCATCCGGGGGAGCTTTTACATCGATGAAAAACTTATCAACCAATGTTCTCTGAATAAGTTCTTGTTCCATTTCAGGATAGCAACCGTTTGTGTGAATTCCGACTAAGAGCCCGAGTTCTTTCGCAAACTCTGTGAGTGGCAAAATTGATGCCTGCATCAGAGGTTCCCCTCCTGAAAAAACAACTGCATTCACGAAGTTCCTCGATTTTTTAATCCGCTCTTTTACTAAGTCGAGTTCCACAAGGTCAGGTTCTTCTAGATAGGGATGGTTCTGACAGTAGGGGCAGCGAAGGGGGCATCCCCGAAAAAAGATGGTTATTGCAGCTTTTCCTCTCCAGTCCAGGGTTGAAAGGGAAACTGTATCTGCATAGTTTACTTTCATGATAGTTACAACTTTTCACACTATTGAGTATAAAATGTTGGAGGAAATCTTACTTTAGTTACCGTTTATACTGTATCTTTTTCTGTCAAGGAGCTCCTGTCGCTTGCCTCTGTTCCAGCCCTCTACTGACTGCAGATAACCTGTAATTCTTGAGAGATGTTGCACATTTTCAGACTTACATTTTGGACATTTGTCCAGAAGGCCTGGTGCTACATATCCCTCGTCAGTGCAAATAGTCATGTCTCTTGTAAAAGCAAAGTAACCCGTTTGGGTGTTTTTTGCTATATGCATGGCAAGCTCCTGCAGGCCCTCAGGATCTGGCTTTCCTTCTCCAAGCCAGATATGCATTATATTTCCGCCGTCTACGATCGGAAAGAAAGTGTGCTCGTACGTTATCCGGTCAGCTAGGGCGATCTCGGCTCCAGGAGGAATATGAGTACCATTGGTATAGTAAATAGGTAGGTCATGGGTCTCATTTAACTCTCTATTTGCAGTTTTTAGATCCCCTTTAATTGTGTGTTCTGCTTTTTCAGCGTATTCACTATGCAGGAGGTCTGAGACTGCAAAGCGCTGGGCTGTTGTTTCTGCCGGCGTTCTTGCAAGAACTATCTCCATATCGTTTTCCTTCGAGAGCTTCTGAGCATGCATTTTCATCTCGAACATAGCCCTGATGGCAAGCTTGTACGCAGTAGGAGATTCATGGATCTGGTAGTTTGTGTGGTATTGTACCATCTCATTAATTCCGATTATTCCAATAGTATACACTAGGCTATCGAAATCCACAGCTATTGCTCCTTTTTCCCCAGTGTTTGGATCCTTTGGACGCTGGGCTGCAAAGGGAATTCTGTTTTTCTTGATCAGGCTGTTCATCCATTTTTGCTTGATCTTGAAAACTTCCACTCCCCTGTTCATGAGGGTCTTAAGTTCATTGAAAAGTTTTTCATCATTATGTTCAGCTCTGTATGCTGCTCTGGGACAGTTTAAGGACAGGACCATCCAAGAGCCCATTGAAAAGTGTTTTCCATCCCTAAAATGGAGTTTGTCCTCAAAATCTTTATCATCTGTAGGATTTACAGAAAATTGATAGGCACAGCATTGATAACATGAGATTCCTTCTCCTGCTCCTCTGTAAGCGGGAAGCTGGTTATCAAAGTAAGGGGTTCCGAATTTGGCAGCCAGTTCGAAGCTCATTCTGTAAAGCTCCTTATAAGTGGGAAGATCAAGATGAGTCTTATTAAATTTTTCATCTTCTTCCATAAAATCAGGTTCTATGGAGATCTCTGGCTTCGGAAAGCTGAAAGGTTTGCCCCATGCGTCTCCTTCAAGCATAACATCCATCAGAGCTTTGAACCCAAGACGAACTTCTTTTTCTAATTCTCCATAGGTTCTGAGGGGAGCCTGTTTGCCGTCCCAGACCTTACCCATAACAACAATTGGAATATTTTTCCAGATCTTCGGAACACCTGGGGAAAGTTGCACGGATGAAAAGACCGTCTGGCCACCTCTTGCACACATCATCTGCATCATTTCATAGACGAACATCTGCATAAGTTGCTTGATGTCAGCTTCAGACTTGCCTTCCAGATAGGGAGCAATAAAAGTTAGAAAATTATAAAAACCCTGTCCACCTGCAAAATTTGTCTGAGCCGATCCCATGGCTTTTACTGCGTGAAGAAAAGCTACTTCTGCATTTTTTGCAGGTTTTGCCACACTAGATTGGGTTCCGACTCCGTCTGGCATGAGTCCATAATAAAAGAAGTATCGGAGGTCCCAATCCTGACAAAAAGGCCTTGTGCCCATGTATTCTAAGTCGTGAATGTGGAAATCCCCATTCAGGTGCAGGTCAGCAAGTTCTTTTGGCATCAGAAGGAGATTTTGTTCCTTAGACATCTTGTCGGCTTTTCTCTTGTGTGAGGTTTCGGCATTATTTAGCTGGTTTGCATTATCATTTGCCTCAAAGCCATATCCGGTATCTATTTCGTAGGCATCGTAAACCGAAGCCCCAACTCTTGTCATTATATTTCTCCATTCTATATGCCCTCTGTCAAGAAGAATATTATTTACTATTTCACGGATAAGGGGGCCTGAGAGAAACTTGATATTCATTTTCTTAATGATTTTTTCAGCTTCTTTTGCTATATTAATTGCCTCTTCTTTCGTGATTGTAGGTTTGTTGTAAAAGATCTCGCTTAATTTTGTTTCTTTCAGAAGCTGATTCACAATAATGTTCCTGTCCCAGTTAACCATGAAACCGTCTGTAGTCCTTACTTTTGGGAAAGGAGAAACTGAAAACCCATCCAGTGTCTTTTGCACTTGCTGATTGTCAGATAAATGGTTATCTTTGGATAGAGGGGAAGTGGAAAGTTCATCAAGTGTCCTTTGGACTGGCCGCTTATCAGATAAATCGCTATCTTGTAAAAGAATCTCGCTTATCATTTTCTCATCCTCGTTTTTTAAGGGTGAAATTTGCAAATTGCTTAGGTCATTCTGAAGTTTCAGACGGTTGTATCAACAAAATCCCCAGAATTTTTTCCGTGTTTAATTCTTCCCCATTGAACAACTCTTCATGGGTCAGAAAGATATCATTGATCTGCAAAACAGGCGCCGTCACTGTAAAAATTCCATTGAAACGTAGTTCTGTCAGAGCTTTCGGGGTATCCATTTCTACTGCTTTGAAAGTCATTGAATTCGCTTCTAGAAATTTTTTTAATTTATTGCATTTCGGGCAACTTTCCATTGTATAGACGATTATTTTTGCCATGCTTTGCGCCTCTATGTTTATATTTTATATATATGTTAATTTTCAAATATTTGCCTTTTTCAAGCATCATTCAGAAGTATCGGAAAAAGGTGAAATTTCTAAAAAATACTCTTTAAATAATTTCCCATTTTATTTAGTGAACACTCTTTTTTGTTCCAAGTAAATAATCTAAATGTTTTAGCAATTAATAATGTTTTTTCACCCCAGATCTGGATATGATTACATTAGATATTTGTCTGCAAAGATGTTTCTTTGTTATCAATTTTGTTCCAAGTAAATAATCTAAATGGTTTAAAGCAGTTAATAATGTTTTTTCACTCCAGATTTGGATACAATTACATTCGTTATTTATCGATAAAGACTTTCGTTGTTACCAGGTTTGATAATAAATGCGGGAGCATTCTGTTTCTTTTGAAAACTGCCTTATTTAGAGACATTTTTAAGTACATAAAGTTTATCGAGTACATGCAAGCTACTTTATAGGATACAAATACGTCTGCTATATATAATGTATTATTTCCTGAATACTGAGGCTTTTTATTATTTTCTGGGTTTTGAATTGATTCAGTCGATTGCTAATTGAATTAATGGTAAATTTTAGCAACCCTAGAAAATATTAAAAAGTATCTAAATACTTTGCAATGTATTAATAAATTAAAACTCCGTCTCAGGATGGTACTGTATAAACGTTTCTTCTTTCGTAATTTCAGATGGTGTGATCGCCAGCAATTTGATCAAGAGTCTTTATTTTCTGTCGAAGAAAATATTTTTCCCTGTTATACTCATAGGAATTCCAAAAACAACATCAGCATCCAGCAAACCTGATATCCTTGCGGCTGCACCAATAGTGTACATTACCCTGTTATCTATACAGAAATCTTTGGCTTTTGCAACAGCTGCACCTACAGCAATTCCCAGGTCTGCATGCTTAAACATGCAATTTGGGCCTTTAAACTCTGCTTCTACCTTTTGCCGGTTCAACATCTCTGCACAGGTTTCAAAGCCACAGGCTCGGCAATCAAGCCCCGCAGCTCCACTGGTTTTAACGCCTATAAGGATCGCAACTCCGGCATTTCTGAGGTTTGCAGCATCCCTTTTCAGAAAATCGAAGCCTGCACCTTTTTCATCTGCCAGCTTTTCCATTGTCAGGGCAAGGATTTCAATATCATCTTTTTCAACAAAGGCAGTTACGATATCGTCCACTCCTTTGGCTTTTGGAGCAGTCCGTGCAGCCAGAAGGACACTCTTTGCAAGTGTATCAAGGATCTCGGATTCAGGATTCAGGATCATATCCAGGTAATTGGATTTTTTGAGGCTTAAGCGTTTCGCAGGTTTTTGAAAGGACTGTATATCTTTCTGTTTTCTTTAAAGGGTAAAAGACTCTCTGTTTGAAGGTGCATATGAATCCACGCCGATTTCCTCCGAAATCCATTGTGAGAAAACTTCAGTGTTGTCCACACACATTACTAAGACTCTGATTGTGTCTTTTTTGCATAAATCTTTTACAAGCTTTTTGAGCTCACTATCTCCACTGTGGGCGGAAAAGTCGTACTGCTCTATTTTGGGTTTGAGTGTAAGGACATCTCCTTTTGTTTCAATAATTCTATGCTAAAGATCCAGCCGCACGTTTGTGTCTTCAACGTGGTGGCTGGAAGTAGAATTTTTGATTTGGGATCTTTATAAAGTTGGCTTAGATAATAAAGAGTTTGTCCTCCGTTCAACATCCGGGCTTTAGTGACAATAACTGAGGATTTTTTCAGGACTAAATCACGCTGCTGGACTTTTACGGGAATCTCACGTCTGAAAGTCCTGTCAAGAAGCTCAGGATTCTTAGGTCTTCAGGATATTTTTAAAGTATTTTGTGGATATCCCGGACTAAACCATCCACATAAGCTCTGATCCCGTGAGCATCAAGGGGCATTGTGATCTCTTGAGTCCTATCTATTGCAAAGGCAGGGATTAGGGCAGTGCCTCCTTTCTCTAGAGTATTTAGGACTCGTTATATAATATTTTCTTCAATTTCTTTCGTGGGATATGGTTTTCCTCGAAATACGTGCTATCGAGTAAAGCGTGCCTGCTTCAGAAAATTAGGCTGCACCAAGTACAAGCCTTGTTTCCGTTGGCTGAAGATCTCCTGTATATAATAGATTTTCTCCTTGTTCAGACTCCAGGAGGAGTCCAAAACACCAGGACAGAGCTTGCGTTGAAAAAGCAAACTATGTATATATTAGTTTTTCAGGTCTTTCTATAACTAAGTTTTAGTTTTATTTGGGTAGGTTTATGGAAATTTTCAGGATCAAAAGGAGATACATCCAAAAGTGTAATCTTTGCGAGTTTGAGGGTGTCTCTCCCTAGAAAATTGGTAAACTCTGAGTCGATGGGATCATGTAGACCTCAGGATTCTGGTATATCAGGTTAGGCACTGCTCCGCAGTGGTCAAGGTGTCCATTTGAAACAAGCACTTTTTTTCGGTTCCATATTGTTGGGAGGATATTCATGTATATCTCTTACTTTTATGCCATATAGAGAGAATTTCCTCATTTACGAGTAAATCAGAACGTCAGATTTCCTTACATCCGCCTTTAAAGGCCAGTTCCAGAATAAAAACTCTTTAACTTTATATTATGAAATCGAGATTTCACACATATACACAAATGAAAAATTTGTTAGCCTATTTTCCCATCATTATTATTGAAAGTTAGATTTAATTTTTAAGCTACTGCGATATTGAGAAAATACATGAAATTTTTGTGTACATCTGCGGAAAATGGGATCATTTTGAGTCAATCGCAACTTCTTGTTAATGAATGATTTTACTTTTTACATTTGGAGAAGATCAAAAAGTTCACAAATCAAAAAATTCCGTACTTTTTCACGTTATAAACTCCGATGCTATTATATTTCTTCCAAGGATGGATGATAATTGAGGATTTTACATGAAAATCATTGATTATAAGAAAATAATGATTGCAACCGATGGCTCAGACTGCTCCAGGCTGGCTATTGATAAAGGAATAGAGCTTGGTAGATTAAGTGGGGGAACGGTTTATGCAGTCCATGTGATATCGACAGCCTACTTATTCCCTATGGATGGATATTATTTTATGGGTATGAATCCTTATTGGGAATCGATACATGAGGCGTTGAAAAACCAAGGGAAACAGGCTTTAGATTATATAAGAGGCTTAGGAAAGGTAAAAGGAATCAATGTAGAATCTATTCTGCTTGAAGGTAATCCCTCAGAAGAGCTGATCAAGTATGCTGATCAGGAAAAAATGGATATTGTTATTATGGGCACTCTCGGAAAGATAGGATTGAATAGAATGCTTATAGGCAGCGTTGCGGGAAATTTGGTCCGGCACTCGACGGTTCCTGTCATGGTTGTAAGTAAAAAGTATGAGCCACAAGACTGATTTAAGATAAACTATAGAGAATTTCGATAAACCCCTAAATTTTGTCGGATTCTTATAAGTGGTATCTAAATGATTCACGAAAATAAGAGATTTATCGAAATCTTCTATAACTTGTAGCCTCTGTATTTTGCCTTTTTTCATCAAACCATTGAAAATCTGATATGTTATGCCTGTGGATTCTACAGCAAGAACATATGGGAGTCCCAAAGCAACATTATCACCGATTAGCTGTGTTATAATTATGAGTTAATTTAGAAGTTCTTACCATTGTCAAACGGAGTTTTATTTTTTTTAATTGATATAAGTAAATTTTATACTTAATATTTATTTGATTTACTTGGCGTGGGCACGAGGTTTAGAGTATTTAACAAAAATGAACTATTATGGGGCGATTGAAGGCATTTTCTTGAGTGTGATAGGGGTATTTATCCACAAAGTCAGCCCATTCAAGGTTCGCTTTTTCAAGGTTATCTTCGTTAAAGTTAGCTTTTTTTATTTCATTCATTTCATAACCTCTTTCCTTTACCCCAAAATTTTTGTTTGTCTTGTATCAATTGTGAATTAAAACAACTATATTATCATGGTACTGAATACAGGCCTTTTGCTATCTGAACCTTGAAAACATGTTTGGTTATGTACTGCTGTCTTTGTGAAATCCTCGAGACTTTGTTGCCATCAACGAAAGTTAATGTCCGTAAGTTAATCTTGTGGGCTGCAATTGAAGATAATCTGTAGTTATCGAAGGTTTGTTTAAAGGTATTTTAGAACTTCGAATTTATTATGAGGTAGATCTGTTTATATATTTTATGTATTTTCTCTACATAGTTATTGACCTATACTAATTAGTATATCACCCTTAGAAAAAGGAAACAAGAATCAGAAAAGATGTTTCCCCGAAACTAATGGAAAAAAATGTAACGGTTTTTTGATAAAATTTAAAAATTTCCATCGATGCACAGAATTCCAAAGATTTGGTTTATTAAAAATTAATAGAAATTGAGGTGGTGTGCCCCTCTGCAAGCAATCGTATATGTTAGTGTCACCGCTCGGGATGTAAAGAAATTATTCCAAATAAAATATTTTAATTTGCGATATGATTCTTTTTCTTTTTGGTTTACCTTGATTGTCAACATACTTTCCAAAGAATTTCAATAAATCTCTGCTTTTCATGAGTAATTTAGCTATTATTTATAAGCGCATGACATTATTTCGGAATTTATTTACCTCCTCTTTATGACATCTGAAGTTTTACTATTCTCACAGTTTCAATGTAAACTCCGTCACTCCACATTTACTACCAAATAACTATTTTTTAATCTCAGAACATTCTTTTAAAATTTGTAACTATTCGGGTAGCTTTGTAAGAACTACATAATTTTTTTATAGGAACGGGAAAAATTGTGTGATAATTGAATAGTTACGAAAAAAATGTAAGTAAGGAAAAGTATCATGACTGCAAGGGTACCAACTAAGAGCAGCTTAAATTCGATCGCTTTTTCCCACAATTATTGTCAAATATATTTTTCCTAGAAATCTCCTTTTTAATATTTACTTTTTTAATGAGATGTACCCAACTTTGCTCACAATATTCTGCCCCTTCTGGCTCAACATAAAGTCGCTGAATTCTTTTGTGAGTCCTGATGGTTCCCCATTTGTATAGATGTCGAGAGATCTGGAGAGTGGGTATGCACCACTTAAAATGGTTTTAGTGGTTGGCAATATAGAGCCATTTCCGTTATCCAGGCTTAAGACCTTTATGCTTTTATCGACGTATGCAAAGCCAATGTATCCGATTGCATTGGGATTTTGGGCTACTTCACTGACTATTCCTCCCGTAGTAGCTTGGGTAAGCGCATCAGATCGGTATTCATCCCCAAGCAAAACGTCTTTCTTGAAGTCTGTATAAGTTCCAGAACTGCTGTCCCTGGAAATTGTTGCGATTGGTTTGTCGTCACCACCAACTTGCTTCCAGTTACTGATACTCCCATTATAGATGCCATGCAATTGGGTGAATGTAAGGTTAGACACAGGATTTGCAGGGTTTACAACTATTGTAATGCCGTCATAAGCAATTTCATGCTTCACTGGGTTGATTCCATTTGTTTTAGCCTTGTTGATTTCGTCAGTTGTCATTTCTCTGGATGCTGTAGCAATGTTCACCCCTCCGTCAATTAGAGCTGCAATTCCAACGCCTGATCCACCTCCAGTAACTGATATACTTTTCCCAACGGATTCATTAATAAATTCTTCAGCTTCAGCTTGTGCAAGCGGCAGAACTGTATCAGAACCTTTCACAGAAATGCTCTGTGATTTTACAGCAGTAGCTTCCTTCACTGGTGTTCCGCCTGAAGAGTTATTCTGAGCAATGGAAGAACCGTCACTATTTTTTCCAGCGCAACCAATGCCCAGAAGCACAAGCCCGATTATGACTAATATAAGGATTTTGTGTTTTTTTGATTTATTTACCATATTAAGAGACACTCCTTTAAATGAATAGGGCTAAATCAGTAATATTAATCTATTCACTTCTAAATCGTATAATATAAACAAATGAAGTATTTATATATATATATTTAGTATCAAAGTATGTATTTTGTATTTAAATATATGTCTAAACTGGTTACTCACGTCCTTTATGCAAAGTTTGTTGACGGCAAAAACATCAGGAATTATATTGGAAAAAATATAAAATATACCTATCTGAGAAAGATATGTTGTATTATATAAAAATTACATTCAATTGTGCATAAGTACTATCAGGAAAGATCTTCTTCTTCTAATACATTTTGGATTTTACAATGTTACTATTATTAATTGCCGCCTTGATAACCGTTTTTACGATCTACTTGGCCATCAGGGTACCCTTCATCGTAGCCATTTGTGTAGCCTTCTTCATAGCCATTTGTGTAGCTTTCATTAGTGTTGTTATGACTTAAACCGGATTTGATATCATAAAAATTGCCGCTAAAACCGGTTTGGTAGCTGATTCTATAGCCGGCTGCATAACCTCGTTCGTAGTGAAGGATGGGGCTTTTTAGACCCCATACGATTGCTACTGCAGCTGTCAATCCTACTACAAAGAAGATTATCAGCAAAATAGACAGTATCTTCTTTACGCTGTAACCCAATATAATTTTATCTTCATACCGTTGGTTTTCCACTAAATGTCCCTCAGCAAGTTCATTAATATAAATATCATATTTTTGAGTTGATCTCAAAATTCATTTCATTTTTAGCCGTTATGATTTTACAATATTACTTTTATTATCAGAATACGATTAACACTAAAATAAATGTAAATATTCAAGTAACTTTTGGACATTATAATTTTACTTATAAATAAGAAAAAAATCGTATACTTATTGAAGTTCATGTTGTTTTGTTATTACGCTTACATGCGAAGAAATCCTTGAAATCCATGAAGTTGGTCCTCAGAGTATTATTCCTGTAATTCATAGACTTAAGACTACTTTAGGAGCAAGCTATTAAAAGCATGCTCTTGAAGAAGTGTAAAGATTTTCGAATCTTGCTTCAATTAAAACAGTTACAAAAGTAGCAAACATCCTTCTACTGACTTTTTGTCAAAAAAACAAAGAGCCTTTACAAAAAGAGTTGTAAAAAACTTGGGGGTAAAAAAGGTCATCCAGAGAAACCTGTGCCGATTTGCAGGAAGAACTTCAGAGTCTCAGATCTCATTTATGGGAATTTACAGGCATATGTTGATTACTGGTAGGTCTATGAACATGAAAATACTTCCAGAAAATTGCAAATTTGCCAGAAAAAAAGAACATTCCAGAGTCTATTGAATGAAATTTAAATCTAAGGCGAGAAGTTTTCTGTTCTTAAATTACTGGTATTATGCATCATTTCTAGCTAGCTAATTTCGGGACTTCAACTAGTAGGAGCTGGTAAGACAATAAAAACTAGACACCATATGCCACAAACTAAAATTGTTTGGACGTGTGTCATATGAAAATGAGGCTTTATTAAAACTCAAACAATTTTTACAACTGGGTAGTAAATAACGTTAATTTCAAATTGTATTTTATATAATCAAAAATGGTATCATCTGAAATAATTCCTATTTTTGGTATTTCTGACCTTAGATCATTGGTTTCAGATTCAAGAGAATTGGTAGGAGAGGTTGCAGCATGAGCTGAAGCATTAATAACTTTTTGATAGTTCTATTTTGCTTCATAAGGTAAAGTAATTATATCAAAGATACTACATTATTCAGAAGAATACTACATTATTCAGAAGGTACCTAAAGTAAACTGTCTTTTTTATACTATAGATGGAGTCATTTTTCTTTGCTATACCAAACAATTTAATTACCTCAAATAATTTTTTATATGTTTTTTCGATTTGTAGAGATAATTCCTGGACTAATGTGGTTAGAACTACTGACAATAGCATCAATATTTTTTTTCGCTTTCTGAAAAATTTTTTATTATAAAGCTGAAATTTTAAAGCTCTTTAAAAACCTATAATAGATGTGAAACACCATTGTTAAGATTATGAAAAGCGCTTTCATCACACAAGAATCTTTAGATAAAAAAATCCAGAAAGCAGCTGGAGTTGAGAAAGAATTTCCAAGAAAAGTTTTCGCACAAAATCAAGGAAAAAAGGGCCCTTTAAAATAGTTATTGTTGGAGGGGGAGCCTGTGGTATGGCAGCTGCTACCAAAATTAGAAGACAGAGTGATTTTGAGATAACAGTACTTTCACGAGATTCTTATACTGCTTACAGTCACTGTGGAATCCCTTTTGTTTTGAGTCGGGAAATTAATAGTTTTGAAAACCTTATTGTAAAATCTCTTGATTTTTTCAAGAAAAACAGGATAAATGTTAAACTAAATGAGGCAGTTAGGTCAATTAATATTGGTTCAGGAACTGTTCAGACAAGGGAAGGAATTTATCCTTTTGACAAACTGGTGATTGCCACAGGAAGCCTGCCATTTATACCTAAAAAAGATCTCACTACAAATATTCTACCTTATGGCATCTTCACCTTGAGGAGCCTTGATGATGGCATGCTCTTTGAAAAAGCCCTAGGAACTGCTGAAAAAGTTTGCATCATAGGTGGAGGGACAATCGGAATCGAATGTGCCGTAGCACTTGTGAGAAGGGGAATTAAAACTATACTCATAAGTGGAAGCAAGAATCTGCTTTCCAGGCAGTTTGATCCCGAAGTTGCTGAAATTATAAGGAGATATCTGGAAAGTCTGGGCATTGAAGTAATTTCAGGTGAACATATTGTTATTCCTGAAAATTTCAGGAAAGAAAAAACTCTACAAGTTGGAGACAGGCTATTTCTTACAGACATTGTGCTCCTGGCAAGCGGGGTAAAACCAGAAATTTTTCTTGCCATGGAGGCAGGAATCGAAATTGGAAAAGCTGGGGGAATAGTTGTAAATGAAATGCTCCAGGTAAAAGCAGGCGAGGTCTTCCTTCCAGATGTGTATGCAGGTGGAGAATGTGTGGAAATAAAGGACTTTATAACAGGGGAAGCCAGAATAAGTCAGCTGGGTACAGCAGCACGGAGTATGGCCTATGTAATCGGCAACAATATTACCGGAAAGCTTACTGCTTTCGGGCCTCTTGCAGACCCTTGGGTGGCCGTAGCAGGTGATTTGCAGTTCGGTGGAGTAGGAATTACCTCGAAGAAAGCTGAAAGTAAGGGAATGAGTTTAGTTACAGGATTTTCCAGCGGATATACAAGAGCTTCTTATTACCCAGATAGAAAAGATCTATACATCAAACTCCTGTTTAATCATGGTTGTCTAGTAGGTGTACAACTTGTGGGAGGGGAAGGAATAAAAGAAAGAATAGATGCTCTCTCCCTTGCAATCAGGAAGAAATCCACAATCAAGGATCTCCTAGAACTGGAAACCTGTTACTCTCCCCCGGTTTCAATGCTTATAGATCCTTTACGACCGGCAGTAAAAGCCGCAATTCAAAATATGAGGGAAAAAGAAAATAGTAAACATAAGTAAAGATGAAATTAACGAGGATTTCGATAAATCCCTAAATTTCGTCATATGCATATGAATGTTATATAAATGACTTGTGAAAATCACAGATTTATCAAAATTCTCAGCACTTTCCTGTACTCCAGTGGAAATAAAGGGGTAAATTTGATATTTCAGGGATCGTAGGAAGTATAATCTTGCTTCTACAGTGTCTTTATGCCTATCCTGCACTTTGAGAAAGAAAAGGCTGAACTTACTTCTTGTAAGAAGAGTAAATGACGTGGTTTGAGATGCGATGATAGGCTACCTGAAGCAAGTGAATTTCAGTGCACTTTAACGGCTGGTTATGCAGACAAAGTAAACCTGAAAGAACATGGTTACTACTGAGGAAGGAGGAAAAGCTTCGGTTTTTTTCAAACCAGACAGAATTTATATGCTCTATTTATTTAAAAGAAGAAGAAATAAGAGGAGCTACTTTTATACTTCGAATCTTTCGGATAAGGTGACTTTAAGCAGGCAGAATCTTTCAGAATAAGATTTCTGGAAGCAGGATATCATCCAAATTGAAACCCAATTCTTTGAAGATTTTTCTGCTGGAAGTTAGATAACCCTGTGTGTAGGTTATCTAGTGGAAGTGCTATTGGGGAGAGAGGGCTTATGCAGAAAAGGTAGGTAAAATATGCTGCATAAACAATTTTCCACTAAATGCTTTCAGATGACTTTATGGGTATATATCTGGCAAACCAGCTGATCCCATATATCTAACTTTGACAGTTGAGTAAAATAAGTATCTTTGTTTGTGTTATTTTGTTCAATGAATACAAACACAAGAAAAAGAATATTATCTACAATTTCTAACAAGAATATATGCGCTTCTATCGAATAGATTCTGCTGTTTAATTCTTTAATCCAACTTGCAGATATGCACAGAATGCCTTCTATTTTTTCAATATAATAGTTAGCTTAAAAATTAATCCAATTTTCAATGAATAATAGAGGGCAAATGGGCAAACAAATTTTACACATGTGTACATCTGAAGAATGTGTTTTTATGAAAAACTTAATTTTTGTGAGATTTATGGCAAACATAATAGAAATTATTTGGATCTTAATAACTACTAATAGGCTTTGTGAGATATAAGCTCACACATCATTTTCGTATCAAGGAAGCTGGCAAATAGTTAAATAATAAAGGAATTATCGACATCTTACACCTTGAAAGATTCTATTCAAGAGTCCTTTACAAAATTCTTGAAAATATTGGAGTAACAAATAGGAAATACTCTTAGATATCCTGAAAAGTCTGTTTTTGTTTATGATTGTGAAGAAAAGTATCGAAATTTGGATAGGAAATTTACTATGTGGTATGTTGATTAGAAGTTATCCAATTATTATGTCCAATAATTAAATCATCAAGACACAGATATTGATACGTTCATTGAGAAGGAATTTAAAACATTCTAGAATGGTTTAAACTAAAGAATAGTTCTTTTCACCCTTCTCATGAGATTATCAATAAAATTTCAATCTTACATAAGTAACAAATTACAGAAAAAATAATTGTGAAATACTACAGAAAAAATTTGTCTACGGAAATTTAGGAAGAACGAAGGATGCTTACAGAAAAGTGCCAAAGAACGGAACTGAACTTTCAATACTGGGATTCGGATGCATGCGCCTGCTGGTTAAAGAAGACGGTACAATAGATGAAAAAAGGGCTATGAGCCAGGTACGTTATGTAATCGAGCATGGCATAAACTACTTTGATACGGGTTGGATCTATCATATGGGAGAAAGCGAATCCTTTTTAGGGCGGGCCCTTGCAGATGGATACCGGGGAAAGATTAAACTTGCAACAAAACTTCCTTCCTGGCTTGTAAAGAGTCGAAAGGATATGGATTATTTTCTGAACGCCCAACTGGAGAGACTTAAAACAGATCATATCGATTATTATCTTATCCACGGTATCGCAGGAGAAATGTGGGACAAATTGGAAGCTCTTGATGTGATCGATTTCCTTGATCGAGCCAAAAGTGATGGGAGAATAATTAACGCTGGCTTTTCCTTCCATGGGTTAATTGAGGATTTTAAGCGAATTGTGGATACATATCCTTGGATTTTCTGCCAAATTCAGTACAATTTCATGGACGAAAATAATCAGGCAGGAACAGAAGGACTTAAATATGCAGTTTCAAAGGACCTGGGTATGGTTGTCATGGAACCTCTGCTTGGAGGCAATCTCGCCAGCCAAATACCTACTGAAGTGCAAGAAATATGGACCGAAGCTGCAGTGAAACGTACACCTGCAGAATGGGCCCTACGCTGGATATGGAACCACCCAGAAGTCACAGTCGTTCTTTCAGGTATGAATCAGGAGTCCCATATAGAAGAAAACTTGATACTAGCATACACAACCTATCTGGTTCCGTTGCAAAAACTTCAAAAA
>PLUB01000044.1 GCA_003164755.1 Methanosarcina sp.
CTGGAAGTATGGATAATCCCCACAAAAACAGGACCCAGACCCAATTAGTAAGCTTACAAAACTGGTATTTCAATGTATATGCTTTAAAAATAATTATTAATATTTAATTGCTCTTTGACTGTATAATATTTAATGCAGCATTATTTTTCGTATCATTAATTTAAAATAACGTGGCCTATAAAAATGACAATTGCTAGATATGTACATCAGTACATAAAAAGAGAGTAGAATTTACAACATCACATTCTTCTGAAAATAAAGTAGAAGTGCGTATTTAATGGAGAAACAACCATTTGACAGAAGAAAAGGTATACTAGCTATTTTAGTAGTATTTCTTGTAATAATTTCAATGACTTCTACTGTAGTAAGTGCAGCAGGTGAATACCGTGAAAAACACCAAGGCGACGGCCACCACTACTGCGGTGGTTCAGGATATCAAAGCCTTACCACCCTAAGCATCACCCAATACGACCATGTAAGGTACAACGCTAACTGTGACTGGGGGTGGAGCCCTACACTTACTAGTGGGTATAGACCTGCTAATCAGTGAAAATAAACACCTGTAATAGATTCAAATTTTAAAGTCAACTCTGCTCTTATTACAATATATCTAAAAATCTTTAAATTTCAATTGGCTCTGTATCACTTTACTTCATCACAAAAACAGATTACATACCCAATATTTTTATTAATAAAGCTTCTGTTTTTTGATTTTCATTTATACATAGCTTTTGTGATAAAGTCTCTGAATTTCCTAGCTCCATACGAAATAAGAAAAGGTTACTGATCTATGACTCCTGGAGCTTATGGGACTCATAGAACATATGGAGCTCATGGAACACTTTGAACTAATTTACATATACAACTATTATAAATAGAATATTATGGAAAAAATAATTATATAATATAGAAATGTATTTAGTATATTTTGATGCAGGTTAAGTATAAATTAATTAATTAATTAGTATATGATGTCTGGTTGGTTTGTCAGAAATTGGATAATGGATTTCAAATAGTATGGTAAAATTTAGACACTGGCGCCAGAACTTGCATTATCGCCTACCATAAAACTGTTACTGGCGCTGCTTTTACCATTACTATGGATAACACTAACTTCTGTAGCTGTCAATGGAAATATACAGAAAATTAGTAACAGAATCATCAGTTTCTTTTAAATTTAATTCATTTTTTACATCATTAATTTATATAGTAGCTTCTTGACTTTTTAACATAATAATTATCTTGCTTGAGACTAACTTTTTCCGATTTATTGATTAGTGTGACACGGCTGATCTTATGTGTCAAAAAATCAATTTTCTTTGCTGCCATACCGCCTTCAATGTATAATCCTAAACCGCTATCATCGACAATTTTAGCAGGTAATATTGTAAACGATTCATTAATGTACGGTGCAATGAACCACTAATGAATTATTCTGAAGAATACACGTACGCTCCGGTATGTAATACTGCTGAATGGGAAGCGGGAAATAAATAATTCATGGGTAAAGAAGACTAACGAAAAATAGAATCCATATGGCAGAATGTTAAAAGATTAAAAATAGTTATCATGACCAAAGAATAGTAATAGGTATGAATATCAAAGATATATGTTGTATGAAGTCTCCAATAACTATACAGAACGCGGTGGCATCCACTACGTTGGCTGAAGATTTAGATCTACCTAAGATCGAAGCTGGGCTGGAAGGCGCAGAATATAACAAAACGAAGTTCTCTGGTCTCGTTACATAGCTAAAGATCCGAAGGCTGCTTTTTTAATATTTACTTCCAGGAAAGTGGTATGCACTGGAGCTAAGAGCACCAAGAACGCTCATGCGGCCATAATCAATCTGGCTAACACACTAAAGGACATCGGCTTCGATAAAATAGACCCAGAACCTGAAGTTCGTGTTCAGAACATTGTAGTTTCCGCAGATTTGGAAACGCAGCTAAACTTGAACAGTATTGTTATGGCCTTTGGCATAGAAAACGTCGAATACGAGCCAGAGGTATTTCCTGGGCTTGTTTATAGGATTGAGGTTCCAAAGTTAGTAGTGCTCGTATTCAGCTCTGGCAAGTTGGTGATCACAGGTGGGAAATGTGAAGATGATTGCAATGAGGGTCTGCGGATCGTTATGACAGATTTCGACAACTAAGGACTTATTTATGAAATATATCCTCTAAGTCTCGTAAACTCGTAACTGATACCACACACAAAATTGGAAAGTACATAAGAGAATAAGAGGGAAAAATATGCATATAACCAACAGGACAGAAACAGAAGATACGATATTTGAATTTACACTTTCTCACTCCTGCTTACCTAGAAACTCATTCAATCAGACCCTAGTATACATTTTAAGAGGAAATGACGGCTTAGACTTTGCAGAAATAAATAGCTCTCAGATAATTACAAGAACAGGCAACTTTGAAGAAAGAAAAATATCGAGACGGTACATTGAAGAGCGAGGGAATAGAAAAACAAGCTATACAATTTCAGGACCTACTTGATGATTTGCATAGGGTTCTTTCATAATTTTTTCCATTTTTTTTGCATCTGTTTCTAGTATATTTTTGTGTTTAATATGGGTTATTGAAGGGAAAAATACCAATGTCAAAATATCAAGTCTACTGATTATTATTTCTGAAAAAAGTTCTAATGTCTTTGGAATAGCTGGTAAGTCAAACGTATAGCAACCCTTAGATAATAGTGAATTTTTAAGTTGAGTGAACAAAAATAAGAAAAATACTCATTTTTGGTTCAGAATATGGATAATATAATTATGCAAAAAAGAAATCATCCATTAGACTATAGTATTACTTTTATTGAGATATTAACATAAGATCGATGTATCGTATATAATGGGGAAAATGAAAAAAAAAGAGAATGAATATAAAGATAGAATAATCCTATACATTAAAGATAATAAATACGTTAAGAACTTAGTATAAATTGCGTTCTCATCTGCTTTACATAGCAGTAATCTATCCCAAAAACCCACCTATACAATACTTCACAAAAATTTACTCCATAGAATAAAGAGATAAAATCATAAAATACAAACTAGTGGTTCAAATATCAAATCTCTTCTATGTCGGATTGTACATTATGAACTTCAATTATTTTTCAGATGAGAACGTAACTACTCGTGTAAAAGCTATCAACAGCCTTTAATTTGTGCTATTAAACTGTGTTTTATTGGATTCATTACTTAAATAGACCCTTTTGATTCTGAAAATCAGTGCCAATTTTCGATATCCATCAAAATTAATTCTCAAATAAATACCAATCTTAGGCATAAATTGATAAATAAATCCCAAAATTAATTCTATTTAATCAGTAAAATGCCAAATGATACTGAATTAAATCGAGTAGTTGGCATAAAAAAGCCTTAATTAGCAAAAAATCATCAAATAAATCGCTATGACCTAAAAATCCACGGAAACCGTCGTGTTCTCTTTCATGATCTTTATCACGACCGCTGCCATACTCACCACTGTCACCAAAACCTCTTAGCCCACGAAACCCAGTTAAACTACATTCGTGACCCACCGGGCGATTTTTTGGCTGAGGAGTTACTTTTATTGCAATATAATAAGAACTCCACCATGAGCCTATTACTGGCCTATTTCGTACCTTCATTTTCAGCTTTCTCTATTGTATTAGGTATGATATCATCTGAAGCCGGGGTTATGATCCTGAAATTTTAAACCCGAGCACCCTATTGTCGATCTTGTTCCAGCTAAGGATGTAGATTCTGTAGAATTAGTATTGAAACAAGCTGAAGCACTTTCAAATTTGTGGACAGGTTAATAAATATTGAAATTTTGATCAATCATGGTTTACATTAGGTAAAACTCAGCTGTTGGAAGTGAGATCTAAAAGTGCAGATTCCTTGAGTTTTCGCTAATAAATTTGCTGACTATGGATTGAATCTCCATAAATATTATAGAGCAAAATATGAAAATATAAGTGCTCTGAACAAAAAGTTGGATGTTTCTCAAGAGCCTTTTATTTACTATCTCGATATATAGAGAGTGCACAGCCAATTAATATCACTTTTGGTGTTTTGCTTTATATTATCTAAATTCCTCTTAGAAAAACCCATTTCCACAAACAGAATACTAATTTCATGGGAATCGACCCTATGAACTCCATAATTCAATTAGCCCATGACCTTACGATTATGGAAAGGAAGTTACAAAAGAATAAGATGGAAAGTAATTTCGTTTGTTTAGGCCTGTAATCCGAAGAATTTGGTGTTTATTTCGGGTAGTTTTAAAGAGTGTGAAGAGGTTTCTCAAAATCTTTTAAGAAATCACATCATTTTAGTTAATCTATTTTAGATTATAGTAATAATGGGAGATAATATTCTACAACTAATATATAATATCAGTGAATTGATATTGAAATATGATTATAAATAGAATACCAATAATATTTAGGTTAATATCTAGCTAAAAATTAGAGGATATATTAATGAATACCAAATGATTAAGTAACTAATCTAGAAAACAGCATCATTGAAGCTAAATAGATTCCATCCAAAGTCTGCGAAACTTATTAATTTATGCCCCAAGTATGCAGGCTTCTGTGCCTATTACAAAAGTTTTCCCTGCAGACCTAAAAGTTTAATACTGGATTCTATCTGCACATACCACTTGCCACATTTCCTCATGAGAAAAAATGGGGAATAGGCAGGATATTTGTGAAAGGGGGATGGAAGGGAATAAACGATGTGAAATTTTTTGAAAATTCTGAATAAATATTCATTAAGGTAAAAAATAAAGCGAAAGGATAAAATGCATCAGAAAAAGCATTTACTTTCCTGAAAAAAATGAATGATAACCAATTTTTTTGACGATGGCCGGATGACCTAAATGACCGGAAAGAAAATTCCCTCAGACCTCTTGATCGTTATTGTGTTCGTGCTCCTCACAGATATCTTTGTGCTCACGCCCGAATTAAGTGATACTGTAATAAGAAATATACTTGGCGTACCACTCGTGCTTTTTCTACCAGGTAATTCTCTTATCGCAGCACTATTTCCTGCAAAGTGCGACATTGACGGAATCGAGAGGATAGCTCTTTCATTTGGGCTGAGCATTGCAATAGTACCCCTGATAGGGCTTGGCCTTAACTTCACTCCCTGGGGAATAAGGCTCCTACCAATCCTCATAAGCGTTTCAGTTTTCATCTTTGTCATGTGCGAGATTGCATACCTGCGGCGGGCAAAACTTTCAGAAAGTGAAGCTTTCAAAGTACCCTTTAGGGAAATGGTACTTTCTCTTAGAGCCGAGATCCTGGAAAAGCCGGTATCAAGACTGGATAAAGCACTTACAATTTTTATGACCATCTCAATTCTCCTATCTGTCACAACTCTTGCATATATAATTCTAATCCCAAAGGAAGGAGAACATTTCACCGAGTTCTATATTCTCGGGCTTGAAGGAAAAGCCAACAACTACACCACAAAATATGTTATCGGGGAAAACGGCACTGTAATAGTGGGAATAATAAACCATGAGCATAGGCCCATGAACTATACAATGGAGATAAAACTTAAAAATAAATATCTACCTCTTCCGGGAAACCAGAAAAAAATCAGTCTTGCTAATAATGAGATCTGGAAAGAACCAGTTACTTTTACACCCTCTTCCGAGGGAAAGAACATGAAGCTTGAGTTCCTGCTATTCAACGAAACCGACAGAATTGTGCCCTACAGAGATTTGCATCTCTGGATAGATGTAAACACAAAAAAAGCAACTGAGGCCTTAGATATTAAGAAATCTAAATGAAAAAAGCTATCGAAAATTTTGACAACGGAGCTCGTACAGCAAACTGTATTCAATTTTTTCAAAAAGAGAAAATGAAGTAACAAACTTCCATGAAACTGAATGCAATTGAGAATTAAATTATCATAAAATTTAGTACGGAAAAAACGGGCCATATAGATCTCGAAAAGGTATCAAATTGGATAAAAATTATCAAGCTAAGCAGCTTTCGACATTTCGCAGATGTACAGCTGTATAATTTGTTTGTCTTTTTGGCCACAATTATTAATTGGAAATATATTAATTTTTAAATTATTGCCACATTGAGAAAATATATCCCATTCTTGCGTACATATGCAGAAAGTGGGTAGCTTTAAGCATTTTATTTCTATGAATCTTTGCAGAAGAAGCAGTTGGGAGCAAAAGAGAAAAAATGTTCTGAATAAATTACAGGAACCAAAAGAAGATCCAGGAATAAATCGTGAAAAATCAAATTGAGTACTGCACCTCATCCCAAATGATAGAATATCCTTCAGGTAGATAACTCAGTTTATTGAAACTTAAAAATGTTCGATTCAAGTTTGCTCAACTTTCCTCAATTTAAGCACATTTAACTTTACTTTCGCCTGCTCTACTGTTCAAGAATGCACTCTTTTATTATGACAGATGTCACATTTTCAACGGATCGATAAAACTTGCTACTTGACCATAGACCCCCATCAAAATCTCTTTTTGATTTAAGGATGAGGCTAGTGGCATTTTTCCATGAAAATAGCGGTAAAAATAGACAATCAATGTTTTTTAATTCCCTTATTTGTAGGATCTAGTGTAGCGATACTTGAGCACCAACACTATGTAATAGGTAATCTGACTATAAGGTATATCGTTAAGGCTATTTAATTTTCAATGTGCATCAAATACAGATCAAAGGTGTGTGGTACCGCCTCTGAAAATGGTGCCAAAAATAAACTCATTTAACAAAGAAGTGATGAAT
The DNA here is from genome assembly GCA_003164755.1 of Methanosarcina sp. Taxonomy (GTDB): domain Archaea; phylum Halobacteriota; class Methanosarcinia; order Methanosarcinales; family Methanosarcinaceae; genus Methanosarcina. Next base: position 6,769 of record PLUB01000044.1, read on the forward strand.
TGGAAGGATAGACTACTACAAAAAAATAATGGAATTCACGTCATAACATACCTAAAGAACAGATATTCTTGATCCTCAGCACTCGCAAAGTAATAAAATCAACTAAATAATAGTTGAACCAGAATTTTAGAAAAGTCAGTCCATAATAAAAGTAGTCTGCTGATCGTAAGGCATGCCAAAAATTTTTTATTCCAAAACGGACATTATTTAATAGATCTATCTTTGTATTTATGCGCATAAAGAGAAGCAATTTCTCACTTAGATGTTGTATCTAACAAATACTCAGGAATAATGATAAGAAACCTTCACATATCTGGAGGCAATAATCCGAATGCCTGCATGCCAAGACTGTAGATTTTATGCATCTGTTGATGAGCAAAAAGGTGAATGTTTTAGCCTAGGCTTTGAAGTATGTGGTAAAACCGATTCAAAGAAGTACCCAGAACGGGCTTTCAGGCCAAATAAAGGTCCAAAATCAAAAAAATCAGGAGCTCCAACGAGATTTTAGGAGAAATTGCTAAAGAAATTGTTGGAAGATGGGTATAGAAAAAGCGAAAAAGATGTTGAAATGTGTGAATGGATTAAAGCAGACCTTCAGCCTGGAAAAAATGCCGAAAGGGTTATAATAATTTTTACTCTTTTGGCTCGCCGGCATTAAATGGCCTAAATAAAATTGCATTCAAGGTTTTAGCCAATTTTTTGCAGACATACACAAGGATGTCATATCTTTTCTCAATATGACAATAACTTAAAAATCTATATAACTTTCAATAAATAGTAGTACCAAATACACAAATAAATTGTACCGTTGTGTACATCTAAGGAATGGTGGATAAAAAACATTATTCTCCATTTAAGATGACAAATGGAAATTTTTAAGATTATATATCTTAAAATAAAGGTTCAAGACATTGCTGTTAACTCCTATGATATTTCACATTATGGAAGAATAGACCCCCAATATATAAAGGGATTAAGCCCAATAATGAAACTTCTTGGAGTACACGTTATATATATTTGATATAATTGGAAGCTTAGGTTAACACTTGATATTATTAGCCTTATTTAGATAGTATAAATTTCATCAAAATTATCTTGGATTTGTAAGTTAACAATTTAACAACCTAAAAAATGCATAAGCATGAAGATGTTGTTTTATCTTAGCATTTTTACTATCAAATTTTATATGCATTTTCAATTATGCTTTCTAATATTTATATAATTTATCAAATTCAATCTCAAAAATTCGATCAAAATTTGGAAAAATAACCATAATATTACTTTTTCATTTCCTTTAAATATAAAAATATTCTTTCAACCGACCGACATTCTGTGGATGTACACAACGGTACAATTTATTTGTGTATTTGGTACTACTATTCATTGAAAGTTATATAGATTTTTAAGTTATTGTCATATTGAGAAAAGATATGACACATTTGTGCTCATGCCTCAAAAACAATTTGGCATCCGTGATCAAAGTCACATTTGAGCCTTCGATGACAATTCACGGATTATTTTAGGTAGATTTAAAACCAGAATAAACACAACCTCATGGATAAGGTAATTGTGGAGTAAATAGCCAAAATAAATAGAATGGGAAGTTATTTCATTTGTTTGAGCATATTATTCAAAAAAAATAATGTTTGCTTAGGTGATTAATAATTAAATTTTTTGGGCACTCATAGATGCAGAAAGGAAATGTGACAATGTAAAAATAATTTCAATCAATTCAAAAGTGACAATGTAAAAAAAAAATCAATCAATTCAAAAATCAGAAAATAATAACAAGTCTCATAATTAAGCTGTATTTATCTCAGCAAAAATCTTTAATATGATCTCCCTAATTTGGTTATCATTCTTATTTTCAAGTCCATTATATCAACTATATCCTACTTTAAACATGGATAAGGATATCGAAGTTTCACTAGAAAACTCTCGCGTCCACAACCACATGCAGGATACCAGGAGAATACTTTTTTATACTGCGAGTCTCTAAAATCTCTACTTTCTTTTCTAGGGACTCGGCAGCTTTTCGGATCCTTTCTTGAGGTCTGGTTCTGGATAGATTTTCTGGGACTGTTTCATGATAGTGCAGAATACCCCCACTACTCTTCAGAGTTTTAATAGCCTGGCCCAAGTAATAATCCGTGTTTCCTACATAACCCATTAGGACGCGGTCAGCTGTTCCTTCGGGAGTAAACTTTGAGCAATCTCCAAAAATTGGGACAATTATATTTCCTACTCTATTTAGCTTGATATTTTCCTCTAGGTAGGCAAAGGATTCAAAGTTTATTTCAATGCCTGTAATTTTTTTAGGTCTAGAATGGACAGCCATCGGAATTGAAAAATATCCTATTCCTGCGAACATATCTACTACTACCTCCCCTTTTCCCATCCTACTCATCCTTTTCCTCTCTTCAAGGTTGCCTTTGGAATACATCACTTTTGTTACGTCCTGCTTGAAAAAACAGCCATGTTCTTTGTGCACTGTTTCCGTCCTGCTTCCGAGAAGAAGTTCCCTTTTCGGAAGGCGAAACTGACCTTCAATTCCAAAATCTCTTACGACACTTTTGCAATTTGGACACTTGGAAAGCAGAGCTTCAGCTATTCTCAATTTATTGTCTTCAAGTACTTCAGGTATTCTGACTATTATTATGTCCCCGAGGGTCTGCCAGCCTGATGGTACATACGCAAGCTCGGCTTCGGAAAAGTGATTTTTGAGGAATTCTTCCCAGATGAACGATTTGTCAAAAAAATCTGGATTTTCCTGCTCAATGACTTGGAAGTCTTCTACGATTTCATCTGCAGAATTTGTGAGAGGGATTTCCAGAAAACTGCCTTCATCATTTTTGATTTTTCGGATTTTTCTGGCAGTATCAAGAAATTTCCCAGCTACTGCTTTTTTCCTCATTTCTTCCCCTTTTTCTGGGGGAATCCGGATTATTCTGTACATTGGAAATAAATGATAGAATGCATAAGATTAATTCTTTATGTTCGAATTGTTCATTAAGAATTGATTATAAAATTAAAATGAAATTCTTCTAATAACAAGCACGAATAAATGAAAGTACTCTTCATCTCCTCATTTTTTGACTATTGAGGATTTCGCTAAACATCTGATTTTTACGAGCCATTTATGTATCACTTATAAGCATATGACTAAATTTAGGAGTCTAGAGAACTAATCTAGTGATTTCATGATTATCTTTGGTAGAGAGTTTGTATTAATCTCCAATTTTTAAAAACTTTATAATACTAATAAGTGAATTTTCATTGAAGGCTCAAATATAACCTTGATCAAGTACATCAAATTGCTTTTGAGTCAACTACATTGCCCAAATAGATTTGAGGATCTAAATTGTCAAAAATAGTAACTAAATTTGGTTGCTTAGACATTCACACACATTTTTTCATTGCTGTTGTCCCTCAGTATAACACATCAGAAAACAGATATGATAGATCCTGAAGTCACTGTACAACTTGCACTGAATGAAATGATCCACTCATCAAAAGTTCCCAAAAATATAATAGAGAATTTTGTTCATATATTCGGCTTTGTTATTGTATAAGATACATATTTTTTAATATATATATTTATTGATCGAGCGCGAAGCGCTAGATTTCTGTCTCTAGTAAACTTCAGTAAAAAAGTTAGTATTAATTTTACTGGAATAATTATAACTCCTCAATTTCGTCTGTTACTAGTTTAATAATATCCACAATGATTATTAATTTTATTTTCTATGCTATAATCGCAAGAGTTGACTTTGACGCATCAAAAATATTATAGAGAATTTCTATAAATTTCAATACTAAAATGCATAGATGTTTCTCGAAATTCTCTAGAGATTTCAGTTATATATAATAACACCAATCATGTAATTGTGGAACCACATTATTAATCCAATCCCTTTCTTCCAAAGATGTAGTTTGCGACCCTGAGGGCATCTATTTCCCCTGTTTCCTTTTCGGGAGAGTCACTTAATTTCACCACATAAATACCATTCACGCTGTGCAGTTTTATGACCATGTTGAGAGGAGGACTTTTCCTGAAGAAAACTGAGTTATTGGTAAGACTAGTCCCTATCCCAAAACTGCAGTTGATTTTGCCTTCACAATATTTTTTGATCCCGATTGCAGATTCCGAATCAAGAGCATCACTGAATACGATTACTTTTCTGATAGGATCTATCCCCATTTTCCTATAATGCTCTATTACCCTATCCACAAAATAGTAAGGATCTCCGCTATCATGTCTTACTCCATCGTAGATTTTTGATAACTTCGTATCCATGTCCTTAAAAAATACATCCGAGCCGAAAGTATCTGTAAGGGCAATTCCAAGGTCTCCATTAAAGACATTTATCCAGTGTTCAAAAGCGAAGCGGTTTGCGTACCTGAGGCCTACAATAGCAGAAGTACCCATAATCCACTCGTGGCTTACGGTACCTATTGCCCTAAGGCCATATTTCTTTGCGAAATACACATTACTCGTTCCTCCAAAAGTCTTTATCGGAATGAGGGTTTTAATTACATTTTCATGAAATTTAAAACTTCTTCGCCTGCGGGTCCCAAATTCCAAAAAAAGACAATTATTTTCTTCGAGGGCTTTCCCGATTTCAAGGATCTTTTCTTTATAAGCTTCAATTACAGATTTATGTGCGTAGTTATTTTCTGAGTTTACCTTCCAATCCTTTTCAATGGTTGCGAAATAGAGTTCCGAAATTGCAGCCATAAGGACTACCTCCCAGAGAATAGTGCTGTGCCAAGGTCCTTTTATCTGGATATCTAGATCTTTATCCTGAGTGAGGCAGATTTTTACCTCATCAAACTTAAACCGAAAATTTTTAAGATATTCGAGATACATGGATTTAAGATAAGGGCAGTGCTCAGGAAGCCAGTAATATTCTTCTTCTGTTAGCTTCAACTTAGATATTTTCTCTTCTATGATTATTTCGAGTTTTTCTACGAACTCTGTGGAAAAGCGCTGAGACCCCCGGTTGGTAAACCGATACTCAGCTTCTGCTTTAGGAAAAAATTCTAGCACCGCTAGCTGCATTGTGAATTTATAAAGATCATTATCGAGTATTGAATTTATCACGTAAGATCTTCCCATAATTTGTTAATCTGCTCAGTGAGCAAATCAATACCTTATTTATTTAACACCTTTCTGCTTCGCGATATAGAGAATGCTACATTTTGTAAAATTTATGGCATACTGATACATCAAGTTTTCTTCATTGTAGTTTTCACAGTAAAATTGAAAATTGCTGACACTTAGAAAAATGGATTTATCGGCAAGTCATAAATCTCTTAATTGATCATAAATGCAATGTTAAACGAAGGAAAGCATTGAAAAAACTGAAGGACGTGGAAAAGATTATCATGTGCTTTCTTTCTTTCGGGGTTATACAATCCTGGATGACTTAAATGTGAATATTTGCGCCCAAAACTAGTATATAGATGCCAAATTGATAACATACTTTGTTTTATAACTTTAAGTCCACTAGGAATCTTATTTTGTTCCAAATATTATATTTTCATATAAATATCAAGAGCTCTGCATTGAGTAAATATATATTGAATGATTATTCTCTTATTGCCCTTAAAAGGTTTCTAGTCATTTTGTTGATGAAATTTTCAATAATGTTCAATTAAGATGCATTTTTGGTGTTAATACGAGTTTTAACTTTTCCTTCTAAAAGTGCTTAGATATTTTTCAGTCTCTTCTGATACATTTGCGGTTTGATTTTAGATAATTCAGGATATTTTTCATTGGTACAGTTTTTCTGAATATACTTAGCTATTAACCTATGCGGCTCTATTTCATATGGATGCTCAATCTCTTTACGTTCCAAATATTAATCTCGATAACCCATCCATGAGATTCATTGGTATTATTTTTTGGTATTAATCTACTTTTTTCCTTCAGGCTTGATCTGACTTCAAAATGCGGAATACTATCGTGCCCAAAAATTGCTTAATAAATAGTGCATAAAAATTTTTATTTATTTTTTTAAAATGCAGTGATATTAACCGTTTTATTAGTAATTATCAACAATTTATTTACATGATTCAAGATTTACAAAAGTAAATTTTGAGGCTTTGTTAAGTTTCAATCATGAGAATATTTATAAAAATTTTATTGCGGTTTGTGAAATTTGAATCCATGAATTCCTATGGGAATAAGCCAATATTCTTATATTTTTAGATACTATTAAAATTATAATATGGAAAATAAAGGGGTATACATGTAGGATAATTGATATCTATTATTTATCATTGTATGAAGGAAATTTACTTTTGCTCGTAATGTTAGATCTCGCTACATGAAGTAAAAACTAGAAATCTAGAGACTTTTTAATGTCGTTTTGAATCGCAAAGATTTAGAATTATCCCCCACATTCTGCAATTGGAATGAATAAAAACCCCCGAAAGTAGTAAAAAGCCTCTTTTTGCACGAATGATGTTACATTCTGATGAATTTTCATATCAAAAACTGATTTTATAAGTGAAATCCTCAGAGTTATGGATGTAAAAAATAAAATTTACTTTTGCTTACTCTTAAATAAAAATAGTTCTCTTCCCTCAAATAAGGAGGAAGCCAGAATGATGATCGCAGGAATAGATGAAGCAGGGAAAGGACCTGTAATCGGGCCCATGTGCATAGGAGGCGTAAAAATAGAGGAGTCTAAAGCCCATATCCTCAAGTTACTTGGGGTTGCTGACTCCAAGAAATTGACGCCGAAAAAAAGAGAGCAACTTGCAGGCCTAATAAAAAAGCATTCTGAAGGCTATGTTATACTTGAAGTCAGCCCCTTTCAGATAGACGAACTCCGAAAGATAATGAACATGAATGAAGTAATGGTAGTTTGCTTTGCAAAAGTGCTTGAACAGCTTAAGCCTGATCTTGTGTATGTTGATGCTGCTGATGTCAACACCGAACGTTTTGCTGAAAATCTTCGTAGACAGTATGCAAAAAACAATCAAAATGATTCAACAAAAATTGAGATAGTTTCCATGCACCAGGCAGATGTGCTATATCCCCCAGTCTCAGCAGCCTCTATTATTGCAAAGGTGCGCAGGGATGAAATTATCAGAGAACTAAAAACAGAGTGGAGGGCAGATTTTGGTAGCGGTTATCCCTCAGACCCAAAAACAAAAGAATTTCTCTCTAATTGGGGAAGGCAACACTTTGGAGAATTTCCCAGCATTGTCAGACAGTCCTGGAAGACTGTAGAGAATATTAGAGAAAAACTGAAAAATGCAGAAATGGAGTGAAATAGCAGGAAATCTATCCAGTCTATCATAAATCAGTTGAAAGATATCTATTTTGATTTGATATCTTCTTATTACTAACTAATTGGGAAATAAAAACCATAACTAATACCCGACAATTAAATGAACTAAGCCATCTAAATTGTTCATTTGATCTCAGTAACGATGGCTATTGACACCATTTATCCCAGGCTGAGAGGTACAGATAATAAATATAGAGAATTTCAAGAATCCTCTTAATTTAGTCATGAGCTTCTAGATAATATATACATGATATATCGATGATTCGTGAAAATACGAGGTTTATCGAAATCCTCACAAGTTTTTTAAAATGGAAAAAAAATGTAGATTATTTGAATTTTTTTCGTCCACAACTATCCTCTTTTCTGGTGGTATTCGTAGCTATTCACAGCTTTATGGAAAGCCCCCCTCCAAAATACCTCATCATGCGAGTCTCAGGTTTCAGGGTAGGATAATGTATATTCCAGCATTTAAGTATCATTACATTTCGTATCTCCAATATCTTAACATACTTCTCTCCTGTAACAGCATTATCGTTCATTTCCTAGATGTGAAGTTCACTGAGCAAAAGAGAATATCCTTCCTAAGCTTCTATTAACCTTTTTTTAACTCTGACGATTATAGTACTTGGATGTTTCTACGTTCATCTTAAATCTTAAAAACGAGGATTGTGATGCGATGTCAACAAGGAAAAATTTATACCTCCTTGTTCTTGGAATAGCCGGATTTCTGCTATTTGAAGGATTGTTTATGTAATCGCTTCTAGGCAGCACAGGGTTCTTCACAGACAAGTTTCAATGTGCGAATGGCCACTGTATACTCTGGTTGCAAGACCACATAACTATTTTAAAAGCGCTAGCACAGTCAGAACTATTGACTTGAGCCTTAGTAGCTCTACAAGGAATAAGGGGTATGGATGGAGGTGAGCATTCAATACTTATAAATGGGTTTATGTAGAATATGAAAGTAATTATTAATCGTGTTATGCTCTTGGATGGACATGACTGCTATTTATGTACAGAGGGTATGCTTTCTGGAGAATAACCTGCTCATGGAATAGCAAGAGCATGTGAAAAAATACGCATTTGAGGTATTAAATCAATTACAATAGAAATTGTTATTTAAGTTCTCAGTTCATACAGTTGGATTTTTAAAGCTATTGATTTTTCAGTTAAACGATATCAATCCTAGAAATGTTAGTGCAAATCTATTTTTTACCGGAAATAACTTAATAAAAGTTGAAATTCTGATATTCTTTCTTGATAAAGCAGTGGTTAAGTAAAAGTTTCATGTTTTGACGTCAATAAACAATAAGGCTATTGATTCGGCTAAATAGTTCTGCGACGGTGCACTATAATGGATAGATCTTATTTCAACACGGAAATTGAAACCTTGGACAGGGGGGGACTTGACGCACTCATAGAGGAACGTGTGAGGTACACCATAAGATATGCGATAGAAAATTCTCCTTTTTACAGAAAATGGTTTGAAAAGCATGGAATAAACCCTACGGAAATTAAGACTCATGAAGATCTTCTGGATCTTCCAGTGATTTCAGGGAAAACTATCCAAGAAAACCAGCCTCCTGAGACTAATGAATTTATGTTTCGGAGTGTAGGATGGGAAGATGTTTTTACGATCCATGAGACCAGTGGCACTAGCGGAACTCCGAAGAGCTTTTTCCTTACATGGGAAGACTGGGTAAACTATGCCGAAAAATACTCTCGTATTTTCATGTCGCAGGGCTTCGGGCATGGAGACAGGGTTGTTGTCTGTGCTTCTTATGGGATGAATGTGGGAGCTAATACAATGACCCTTGCAGCTAAGCAGCTTGGAATGACTATTATCCCTGAGGGCAAATGCACTTTTCCCCTTCGTATCATTGAAATTTATAGGCCAACAGGCATAGTGGGTAGTGTATTCAAACTCCTTAACCTTGCTAGAAGGATGCGGGCAGAAGGCATTGATCCTCAAGAATCAGGCGTAGATAAATTGGTTGTGGGAGGAGAAGCTTTTGCTGATGAATCGAGAAACTATCTTTCTGAAATCTGGGATTGCCCTGTGTACAATATTTATGGGAGCACGGAAGGAACAATGTGTGGGGAGTGTAACGAGATTTCTGGCCTGCATGTGCCAGAAGATTTTGTCCACATTGACGTTTATGATCCCCATATAGAAAAATTCATACCTGATGGGGAATGTGGAAGAATAGTCCTCAGCACACTTTTGCCTGCTGGGGCAAGAACAGGAAACCTTCTACTAAATTATGATACTGAGGATACCACTTTAGTGCTTACTCGAAAAAAATGTCCATGTGGGAGGACTCATATGAAAATCATGACCCCACAACGTGAGGCAGAAACTGTTTGGGTTGAGGGTACCCCCTTTAACCGCGTTGATATGGAAAGGTGCATATTCCAACGTGAAAACATGAATTATTTAACCGGAGAATACGAAGCTTTTCTTTATGGAGAAGAAGATGGAGAAACTATACTAAGACTCAGCATGGAATGTGAAAACCCTGATACCTGTAACAGAGATCTTATAGAAGAAAACTTTATTCGTACTTTCTTCAGGTCTCGGTCTCCACTTTCCAGAGCTTACGAAGCAGGTACTTTCAAGATCTTATTTAATTTCCAAGGTCCAAAAGGGCTCGATTTGAACAAAATTAATGGTAGGCCTAAAAGACTTGTGGACAGAAGATAACAAAAAAGGTACTTGAGACCTATGGTCATTGCCTTTAAAAATCTGATGAATAAAGTCGACTTAAGATAACTATTTGACTTAATACAAATAAGTTGGAAGATATATAAGGATTCTGATTTCCATATTTTTTCCGAGGGAATCCTGTCCATATCTTTTTGTTAATTTCTGTATTTGACCCTATTTTTTCTTTTCTGGTTCAATGTTCTTTAATTTTAAGGCTCTATAAAAATCCTTAATTTAATGCAAATTATCTCTACTATTTTTTTATTTGCGTCATTGACTATTAGTTTAAGTTTTACTTTTTTGACTTGATTACGGAACTTTCTTGCCCGAAGCACTTCTCCAAACTTATTTTTGGCAACAGATAGAATTGTCTTTCCTATTTGATTGTCTCATTAGAGAATTCACGTCTTTGATTTCAGGAAATATTTTTAACTAATTTCCCACCCCTATTATTGAACATTTAGATCAAAGCTCGAATTTACAAAATTAACATACATATTTTCTAAACAAAAAGCCAAATATCTGGGTTTAGGGGAATATTTTTATTTTAGGAGAACAGTCATTGAATAAGAGTACTCAACTTTGCATAATAATGCCCCCGTTTTGATTTTCATGCCGCTGTTATTGCAAAAAGACTCTGTTTTTGTCTAAGATATCTACTTTTTCCCTGTGGCCGAACTCAACACTGCAATCCAGATACTAGAGTACATCAGGCTCAATTTTTATCATAATAGTATCCTGATTGGGATGTATGTCTGCAGTAATTGAAAATTGGGCAGCTATTATTCCCCCAGCCTCACACAGCTCCTTTTCATTAGTACTTATTGTTGCTCTGCCTTCCACCTGAAGTGTTTGCATATCAAACCATTCTGGATCGTACTCATCAAATGTATATGCAACACATGGTTCAGCATAATATTCTGAATTTTTCGGGTATTTTTATTGGTTGCTAGATAGACGATTGCATCTTTGGATATATCTGCCATTTTATGGGCCATTGGACTGCCCTGCAGGCTCACGGTTGCAAGGCTCAGGTAAATTATGATTTGCAAAATATTCGTAGATCTTATCTTTAAGTTCTTCTGCTCTAGTCACCATAAAAATGTATAACTTTCAGCTAAAACTCCGCTAGATAGTTTTTTAGCTGTTTATCAGTATACTTACATATACAGAAACTGCTTTCCAATTCAATGAATAAGAACGAAAAAAAACTCTATTTATAATTGATTCTCTTTTCCCATCAATTTATACATAAACAAAAGTTATATATTTCACTTATATTTAATCGCCAATAAAGTAGTGAATTTCGATCGAAACGAGAAGCTCTATACGGAAATGCCCCGAGACAGCAAGCTTCTCTGTATCTACATTCAAAAGGGAAAGTAAGAGATAGAAAAGTATCTTGTAGTCAAGATCTCAAAAATAATATTATTCAGGATCACTTAAACCTATTGAAAAATCGAAGGGCAAGAATTAATATTTATAAATTGTTAAAATCCTGTACAGGAATGCCTTAATAACGTGAAATCTTGGTAGGTAGAGTATAATATCTGGCGAGGAATATAAACTTGAAAAAAAACCGAAGGGATTTGATTGGGAACAGAAAATAGAAAAACTAACTGCTTGATCAATGAAAAGAGTCCATACCTTCTGCAGCATGCTTATAACCCTGTAGATTGGTATCCTTGGGGAAAAGAAGCTTTTGAAAAAGCCAGGAAAGAAAATAAACCTATTTTTCTTTCAATTGGTTACTCGACCTGCCACTGGTGTCATGTAATGGCACATGAATCTTTCGAGGATGAAGAAGTAGCAGAACTTATGAACAGAGCTTTTGTTTGCATAAAAGTAGATAGAGAAGAGCGGCCTGATATCGATAACTTATACATGACAATTTGTCAGATTTTCCTTGGAAGAGGAGGCTGGCCACTTAGTGTAATTATGACCCCGAAAATGAAGCCTTTCTTTGCAGGAACTTATATCCCAAAAAAATCCCGTTTAAGTCAGATAGGGATGCTAGAACTCGTTCCTAAGATAGAGGAGATATGGGCCAGGCAGAATGAAGAGGTGATTGATTCGGCTGAAAAGATCACTTTAACCATACAAAATATGATCTTAGAGTCTTCGGGAGAGGAAATCTGGGTACAGAGTAAGACCTCAGAGTCTTCAGGAGAGAAAATTGGGGAAGCAATAATGAACAAGGCTTACGATGAACTGCTGACGTCATTTGACAGTGAATACGGGAGCTTTGGGAGGGCACCTAAATTTCCGACTCCGCACAAAATATTCTTTTTGCTCCGCTACTGGAAACGCAGCGGAAACCCTGAGGCACTAAACATGGTGGAATTTACTCTGGATAACATGTATAGAGGAGGTATCCAAGATCAATTGGGCTCGGGTTTTCATCGTTACTCAACAGACAACATGTGGATTGTCCCCCATTTTGAAAAAATGTTATATGATCAGGCTCTTATTGCTGCTGCATATACAGAAGCCTATCAGGTTACCAGAAAAAAGATTTATAAAGAAACGGCAATGCGAACTATGGATTACGTGCTAAGAGATCTGACTTCCATTGAAGGTGGGTTTTATTGTGGCGAAGATGCAGATGTTGAAGGAGAAGAAGGAATTTATTACCTCTGGACATTAGAAGAGATCAGGAGTGTCCTTGGTATTGAGGAATCCGAACTAATCAAAAAAGTGTTCAATTTGAAAGAAGCAGGTAACTGTGAAGAAGAAGTTAGTGACAAAAAGACTGGAACGAATATTCTTTATAGAAATAGACCTTTTGACGTCCTTGCTGCCGAACTCAAAGTTTCTACAGACGAAATCGAGTGGCGGATAGAACTAGATAAAGAGAAACTTTTGGAAGCCAGAAACAAACGTAAAAGGCCTTTAAGAGATGATAAGATCCTTACGGATTGGAACGGCCTTATGATAGCAGCTCTTGCAAAAGGTTTCCAGACTTTTGGTGAGAAAAAATATTTGAAGGTTGCTGAAAAAGCTGCTGATTTTATCCTCAAAGCCCTTTATAATCCCGGCAAAAGGTTGCTTCACCGTTATAGAGATGGAGAAGCTGGTATTTTTGGAACTGTCGATGACTATGTATTCCTTATTCATGGACTCCTTGAACTTTATGAGGCTGGATTCAAACTGCGCTATCTTAAAGCAGCCCTTTGTCTAAACAGGGAACTCTTGGAACATTTTTGGGATCCTGTACATGGTGGACTTTTCTTTACTGCTGATGATAGCGAATCACTCATTTTCAGAAAAAAAGAATTTGCAGACACAGCTATACCATCTGGAAATTCGGTAGAAATGTCGAATCTTCTTAGACTTTCCAGAATAACTGCGGATCTTGAACTGGAAAATACAACTGAAGGGCTAGAACGTGCGTTTTCAAAATTGATCCAAAAAACGCCATCTGGGTATACCCAGTTCCTGTCAGCCCTTGACTTCAAGTTAGGTCCTGTATATGAAGTGGTAATTGCCGGAAGGCAGGAGGCTGCTGATACAGTATACATGCTTGAAGAACTTTGGACCTATTTCATCCCTAACAAGGTGCTGGTTTTCAGACCAGAAGGAACAGATCCAGAAATTACAACTCTGGCGGCATATACTAAAATGCAGGTGCTAATAGAGGGGAAGGCTACTGCATACGTATGCAGGAACTATGAATGTCAGCTTCCAACAACCGAAGTTAATGAAATGTTGAAAATGTTGAATGTGTGATGACAGCTGAGACTGCAGGTAATCACAAAGCAAAGAGAATATTAAAATCAAAATGGAGATATAGAAATGGATGAATACACACTTGAAGAACTCGCAGACCTGAATGGAAAAAATGGAAAAATTTATGTTGCTTATAGTGGTCAAATTTATGATATCTCTGATAGTTATTTATGGATAGGTGGCATCCACCAGGGACTTCATGATTCAGGACAGGATCTTACTAAAACCATGGATGAAGCACCCCATGGGCCTGAAATTTGGAAGAAGTTTGTTGTTGTCGGGATTTTGAAAAAATAAATTTCCTTGTAAATTTATTTTGAAAGTTTAGTGGAGCAGAAAATACTATGTTGTGATTATTTCAAAACATCGTTGTATAAGTTTCGATACAACAGTTTTTTTGACCTGATTGTTTTCATTTTTTGGAATACTAGTGTCATGGAAATTTAATTATTGAACCTAATGTTCATACAGTTTTTCATCAGCACATTTCTTTTTGAATTTCCAGAGGACTTCAGTAAATCCCTAAATCTTGTCATAGGCTCACAAATAGTGTGCACAAATGACTCGTGAAAATCAGAGGTTTATCGAAATTCTCTGTACTTTCTCTGTACGTTATTTATCTGGAGAAAATGTATATATGTTACTCACATCTTTTAATAAGATTCAAAAAGTAGATATTCTTTTGAAAATTATCGATTGAAAGTTCTTGAGGTACTGTAATAAATAATTAATTGTATCACCTATAGGACTTATATAGTTGGATATCAAAGATAAAGCACATGCAAGTTTGTGAAAAATAATTGATCCTAAATAGTTTAATGTCTTACACTAGTAATTATGTGATCCAGCTGCGTAGGTTCTATATATTATAGAGAATTTCGATAAACCTCCTATCTAAACAAATTGCTGATATATGTTTTATATACAACCAGCCCAAAACTGGAGTTTATTGAAATCATCTATAATCCAGAAGTTTGTATCAATTAATCTAAAAGCTGTAGCATATAAATTCGATCAGATAAATATTCACTTGGTAAGGTCAAATGAAAAATGATGCAGCAACAGAAGAATAGAATCAAAAGAATAAAGGCTGATTATGAACACAAATGAGAATGAAAACAGTGCCCAGGGGGAGGAAAATACCTGGGTTTCCTTTGGAAAGGATCTTTTGTCGGTCATAGCTTTCCTTATTACTTTTATGGCCCTTTCTAAGCTGGTATTCGGGCTCTGGACTCCAATGGTTGTAGTGGAGTCAGGGAGTATGGAACCTCATATGCAGATAGGAGATATCATTTTTGTTAAAAGTATTGATCGAGTGAACATTAGCACGAATGAAGAAGGAAAAAATTTAGGTTATAAGTCCTTTGAAGATTATGGAGATGTGATTCTTTACCGTCCTAAAGGCCAGGAAGGTGTAACCCCAATAATTCATAGAGCGATGTATAGGGTAGAAGCTGGAGAATCTATGTGGGATGGAGGCTCTTCTGCCCCATATTCTGGCTATATAACAAAGGGAGATAATACTGTAACCAACAAGCGCTTTGATCAGGAAGGGCAGATTAGTTATGATATGCCTATAAAAGACAAGTGGATTATAGGGACTGCACAGTACCGGATTCCCTATCTAGGATATATCAAGCTATTTTTTCATAAAATATTTACCGCGATATAACCACTTAATTTTTATTAGGGATATGTATTAATTTTTCTCTATTAACATGTTAAAAAATATTAGTTATATTTATTAAGGTGAATATTATCTTAAGAAATATGTTGCTTTTAGTGCTTCATCTTATTTATTTAATTCATATAAAGCAAGTCCTTTCAGGATCCAAGCTAATGAATACTGCGGATTAATTCTCAAACTATTGTCATATTGAGAAAATGGATAACATTTCTTTTCACATCTGGGAATAATGATCTATAAAATATGTTAAAATATTTATGTGGAAGCGAAATTGTAATATATATTCAGTATCTATCCGCGTATTCAGCGTGTTACGTATGAATTTAGCAGTATGGAAAATTCCCCTAAAGCTTTGAATTCATTTAAAAATTCTACATAGAGCTTAAGTACTGTGAATAAATGAAAAAAATAGATTATTTGTAAGAATTGTACATCAGAGATAACTTCATATTGAAAATATTAAGAAATATATACAATCTACAATTTGGTGAAATTGAAGAGGATTGTTCGCAAATGACTGAATTGCTGATTTACTTGGATGGGAAATTTGTTCCCAAATCCGAAGCTAAGGTTTCGGTTTATGACCATGGTTTCCTCTATGGTGATGGTGTGTTTGAAGGTATAAGGGCATACTACGGGCGTGTCTTTAAGTTAAGGGAGCATATTGACAGGCTTTATGACTCCGCAAAAGCAATTGCAATGGCTATCCCTCTCACAAAGGATGAGATGACTGAGATTATCCTTGAAACCCTAAGGAAAAACAATCTAAAAGACGCTTATATCCGGCCAATAGTCTCGAGGGGAATCGGAGATCTTGGTCTTGATCCCCGCAATTGTGGAAAGCCAAGCGTGATTGTTATAGCCCAGGGCTGGAGAGCGATGTATGGTGACCTTTATGAGATTGGGCTCACAGGAGTCAGCGTCTGTATCCGAAGAAATGCTCCTGATACCTTATCTCCGAATATCAAATCTCTGAACTATTTGAACAATATTCTGGCAAAGATAGAAGCCAACGAGAAAGGAGGGGATGAAGCAATCTTCCTGGACCAGAACGGTTTTGTGTGCGAAGGCTCAGGAGACAATATTTTTATTGTCAAAAACAACAAAGTATTCACCCCCTTCACAATCAGCAACCTAAAAGGAATCACCAGAGCAACAGCTATAGAACTTCTAGATGATATGGGGTACAAAACCATCGAAACAAATCTTGGCCTATTTGACCTCTACACAGCAGATGAAATATTTGTTACTGGCACAGCTGCTGAAGCTGCTCCCTTGACCAAACTTGATGGAAGATCAATAGGAACAGGCAAAATAGGGCCTCTGACAAAAAAGATGACTGAAGCTTTTGAAAAAATAACCCAGAGTACAGGCACACTAATCAACAAATAAAAGGCCAGGCACAGAAGAATGAACACGGAAAATAGAACGAAAACAAAAACTAGTGGAGCTTTTCCCACCAATATTTTTCTTGGTCAAGATTTCTTAATAGACTTTTCTTCATAGATTTACCTATCGCGATTTCACAAGGAAATATTTTTTTTATGTTTGTTTAGATCATTATTTAATATTATTTTTTTAACTTGGACTGCACTTGTCTAACTTTCACCATGTCCTTCCTTCAAAGGAAATATAGGACTAATTATATTTCAGAAAATGAAAATATTTAATTTTGGATAATTCCTTGATATACAAAATGGTTGCTTAAACCTACTCCATTACGTGTAGTGGAGTTTGACACCTAAACTTTGATCTGATTTTTAATGTTAAATTTGATAGATTGCAATATAACGAATAAAGATATAAATTCTGTTTACAAAATTGAATAGTGAAAATGCTAACATGGAATAAAAAACAATATCCACATTTAATTTTTTACGATAAAATAGTTGGAAACTGACACATCAAAGATAACTTTAATGAAATTTAGGAAGCTATTTAATGATTTTTGACAAAAAGATTAGGTATCGTAGCAAATTGAAATTATACTGCTAAACTAAGGTTAATGAAAAATTCTTGAAAACTTAGTGAATGTTAAAATCGAATAAGTAAACTTTGGAATGATAAATTAATATAAATGAATGATATCTTACGAGATAAAAAGTGAGAACTGAGAATCGAGAGCCGGATAAATTTTGGAATCGAAAATTTTTGAAATTTATCTATGTTTTTTAGCCTTAGCTTTTATTTCCTTTATATTTAATGATATCCGAGGCTACTGTTGAGTACATCCCATCCTTAGAGCCTAATATTACATTGAAAATTCCTCTTATGACAGCTTATATGTTCACCAAGAAGGCGATAACTACTTTTCCCCCGCCCCTTCTCCTAATGGAACTTCCAGTACTTATCAGAGTCTGTAAGATCGTTTTGACTCATATGATAGGTGGTTAGATTTGCATCTCATCATGTCTCATCCTAATTTTGTATCCAGTCTTCACCACATTCAGAGCATTGGAAAATAATGACTTCGGACTATCTGGTTGTTACACTAGCTTACACTATCTCAGAAACTCATCATGAAAATCCCTTGGGCATTAACTAATCAAATACTAGATGGTTGAAGGTTTAATGCTATTGATTTTTATTCAGTTCAATCACATAAATTTTGTCTATGATATTTCCTAGGACTCCTTTCTCAATAAGTTTTAAATAATAGTATACTTATTAAAAAATATAAATTGAACATAATATTCGTATCATTTTCGGATAAATAAAATTACTCCATAGATATATATATTGAATTCAACAATTCAGGATAAAATAATAAGATGAAGAATCTTTTTTGATCAAAAAAGGTTTTTAGAGACCATTATTGATGTGGTTTCTTTCTTCGGACAATATGAGAGTCATTTATTCAGTCCATAAATCGGCAGGTTCCAGATGAGCAGTATACAGGAGCAAATACAGGAAGTAGAAGATGAAATTCGGAAGACCCAGTACAACAAGGCAACTTCCCATCACATAGGAAGGTTGAAAGCTAAAATAGCTCGCTTGCGAGACGAGGTGGAAAAAAAAGCATCTTCAAAGGGTGGAGGGGATGGATACTCAGTCAGAAAATCTGGAGATGGAACTGTAACCCTTGTGGGTTTTCCATCAGTAGGGAAATCCACGCTTCTTAACAAACTCACGGATGCCAAGTCAGAAGTTGGTACATACGACTTTACTACCCTTACAGTTGTTCCGGGAGTTCTCGAGCATAAAGGAGCAACAATCCAGTTCCTCGATGTTCCAGGGCTTGTGAAAGGTGCATCTTCAGGACGTGGACGAGGAAAAGAAGTAATTTCTGTTATCCGGAATTCAGATATGGTTATATTTTTGCTCGATGTATTCCAACCCAAGCATTATGAAGTACTCATGGATGAACTCTACCAGGCCGGGATTCGTGTTGATGAAGAGATTCCTGATGTGGTTATAAAGAAGAAAGATAGAGGGGGAATAGAGATCAACTCAACTATTGAGCTTGACTTGGATGAGGAAACTATCAAGGCTGTACTGGATGAGTACAAGATCCATAATGCCAATGTGCTTATAAGGGAAAATATCACAGTTGACCAGCTTATTGATGCCGTTCTTAGCAACAGGAGTTATGTAAGGGCGCTGATAGCTGTTAACAAGGTTGATTTGGCCTATCCTCAGCTGATCGAGGAATGCAGAGTTATATACCCGAACTCGATCTTTATATCAGCTCATGAAGGAATCAACATCGAAACCCTCAAAGATGCAATTTATGATCGCCTAGGTTTCATCCGAGTCTATTTAAAACCTCAGGGCCAGCTCGTAGATATGGAAGAACCACTGATAGTTATGAGCGGAACCAATATAGGTAAGATCTGTGATCGCTTGCATAGAGATTTCCGCAGGAAATTTCGTTATGCTCAGATATGGGGTACTTCCGCAAAGCATCCCGGACAACGAGTAGGAATCGACCACAGAATGCAGGATGAAGATATACTCATGATTATCACTCAAAAGTCTAGTAAGTATACTAATTGAATGTATTTTTAAGAATGAAGTATAGCTCTAACTTAATTATTTACACTCAAGCCACTCAAAATTCTATAACTATGTAAAACTTGGAAAAATTGTTCACAGGTGCACTTTCTTCTGTGTTTTCCGTGTTTTCTGTGATTTACCTCTAAGCTTAAAATCAGTGAAAAAAAATTAATATGTATTCAGAAATGTATTTTATTTATCTTATGAAGTATTGATTTTTACCTGGAGACTATAAATACGGAAAACTAAGATTATTAAAGTCTTAATTATGTGAGTTTCCTTTTGAGATGGATATATTTGATATTCAAGAGTTGAAAAGCCATCATAACTATTGTAGCTGAATCTTACCTCCAAGATGTCTCCACCGAAGGTTGGATAAAATTATGACTACTTTAAGAATAGGGTAAATCTCAGCAGCTTCTGCTTCCAGAATTACGAAATAACTTTGAAAAATTATATAATTTATGTCTGGAGAACTTGTTTTTCTATTTGGCCATTATTAATTCATTGAACGTTAGATTAATTTTTAAGCTACTGTCATATTGAGAAAATAGATGGCATTCTTGTGTACATCACAGGGAATGAGTTAGAATTCACATGTCAGGTTTCTCAGCTCTATCTAAAAAGTATCATAATTTGCTGAATAATCTATAGGGCATTCGATAACAGTTACTTTATTTAGGGAAAAAGATTTCTCCAGAATTTCTGCAAGGTTATCACCTTCTCTAACCTTAAAGCCTGCAGCCCCAAAACTCTCCGCGAAAAGAGCAAAATCAGGATTTCCATAGTCCAGCCCGAAATTCTCAAAATGCATATTTTTCTGCTCCCATTTGATAAAACCAAAGGCATTATCATTAAGGACAAGAACAACTACGGGAATTCCATAACGTGTTGCAGTCTCAAGTTCCTGGCAATTTATCATAACTCCCCCGTCCCCGCAGATTGCAAGCACTCGGCGTTCAGGATGAAGGAGTTTTGCAGTAATCCCTGCAGAGAGCGCTCCGCCCATAGCTGCAAGTGCATTGTCAAGAAGTACAGTATTGGGGGCATACGTCTTGTAAAGGCGAGAAAACCACAGCTTATAAATTCCATTGTCCAATGTGATTATATCTTCCCTCCCGATAACTTTTCTGACATTCTGCACTACTGATTGTGGCAACGGAGTATATTTTTTTGGGAGGATAACATTTATTTTTTCCTCAATGAAATATCTGGTTTTCTCGAAGAAAGGGAATTCCCGTTTCCCCTGAATGCTTGAAGTAAGTTCCCTGATTGAAGAGGTAACATCTCCAATGATTTTTACAGTAGGGTTAAAGTATCTGTCAGGCACAGATTCCACAAAATCTATATTTATGATCTTTTTATCCAGTTTCCCGTTCCACAGATAAGGAGGGTATTCAGCAATGTTGTACCCCACAGTGATTATCAGATCAGCTCCATCGATTCCACAGTTGATATAATCTCTGGAATGGATTCCGGTTGCAAAGAGACTGTAAATGCAATCATCAGGAACAACACCTTTCCCCATCTGGGTATGTACCAGATAGATGCCTGTTTTTGCGACAAAGTTCCCAAGCTCTTCAGTAATCCCTTTTCTGTTAGCTCCTGAAGAAACCATTATCAAAGGATTTTTAGCTTCACAGATCATAGAAGCACCTTTTCTCACAGCCTCTAAATTAGGGTAAGGAATCCTTATTTCGCCCCTCTTTTGTACTGTTGCATCAGTTTCTTCCTCAGCCACATCTTCTGGAAGTTCTATATACACAGCTCCTGGTCTTTCAGCTTCCGCATGTTTGAAAGCTTTTCGGATTACTGTAGGAATCATTCCTGGATCAGTTATGGTCAAGGCCTTTTTGCAGAGTGGCTCCATCATCCTGGACAATATCTACAACCTGGAAACGACCCTGCCAGTTGTCATTCAGCCCTTCTGACCGGAGATAGAAAAGGAACTCCTATAAGCGGTGCCTGAGCAACGCCAGTGACCAGGTTAGTAGCTCCTGGTCCCAGAGATAAACAAATTCCTGGTTTTCCTGTCAGCCTTCCATAGGTTGTAGCCATAAAAGCTGCAGCCTGTTCATGCCTTGTTACTATTAGTTTGATTCCTGAAATTCTCAATGACTCTAGAAAGTCCAGGTTTTCTTCTCCTGGCAGTCCAAAAATATACTCTGTGCCTTCTTCTTCGAGTTGGGCGACGAAAAGATCCGAAGCTTTCATAAAGATCTTGCCTTAGATTTATAAGTCCAGTATGATGTATATCCATATATTTTTAATGATTAAAATTATAGTTGATGTTAAACTGACAAAGGTAAACTGACAAAGGTTAGGGTATTAGGTTGTGATGAGGCAGACGACCCTACAGAGGGTAAGATTCTACCGAATTTAGATCCGAGGGTATCATTCATAAGATACCGGGCTCCTAATGCTCTAGCATATATATGATTTCTAATGATTTTAAAGCGTTGATCTAGTCATCAAAGGTATTAGGTAAACTAGTAATAAAATTGGTAGCATATGAGATATGAACTTTTTTTGACTTACTTACATCAAGGGTGCATCAGAGCTCTACAAATCAAAACGCAGAGGTTTTTAATTTAAGTAGATGGGGAAGATTAAGCATAGCTTCATATAGTGAAACGAGTGTACAAAATTAAATTAACATGAATGATTTTCTTTAAAGAGTGAAAACAGGCAAATGAAAATATTTCTCAACTTATTTTTGCAGAGGACAACTAAAATTAAAGAAGAGTACGTGCCCTAATAAGTATAACTTATCTGTATTTGTCCCAATTTAAATATTAAATGTGAACCGTATTTTATTAAAATGAAGTTTGTTGTTCTTCAGAAATATATTTTCATAATTATCTATCAGTTCCTTTATAATACTCTATTTTTATAAAGCTCAAAGCTTTTTATTTGAATCAAGTTGTTATCATGCCTTTGATGTTTGATTATTTTTGAGATCAATTTATGTTTAACGTAATTAAAGGTTTTTAAATTCATTTTTAATATATACAACTTTAAATAGTATGAGTACATTATTGATTGTTGGAGATGAATAACCTTCTAATTATATACGTATACAGGTTTTAATTGTTAAAACTATGCTGATCGTCCAATCAATCTCATCAAACTGGCTCTCGTAGTTAATTATGAATATATTTTAAGGCTTGTACTTAATGACCGGTTGTTGGGCTGAAAACGGAAAAAATTAATTACACAGTGAAAAGGCTTTTTATTCTCTTCAAAAAGACAAAATTTGTCATATAAATCTAGATACAATCGACATATTTATAAATTGTTGTCAGCTTTAAAGGTGATTTTAAAAGCATAAGGTGCTTATTAAAGCATAATTTGAGGATATAAATAATATTGCCATGATAGTTTTTTAGCTGACAAACTTATCTACTAAACTAGAAGTATAAAAGGGGTTATCATGAAAGACTATGAAGTAAAAGTGCTGGACGACAACGACCACATTTTTATTGAAACGTTGAGGAATCTCGGGATGTCAAGAAATGTAGCTACAACTATGGCATACCTCATGAATGTGGACGAAGCTTCATCCCGTGAAATTGAAATCAGTACTGGATTAAGGCAACCAGAAGTTAGTCTTGCAATGAGGCTAATGCGTAACCAGTCCTGGGTAAGTGTGCGTTCAGAAAAGAAGCCGGGAAAAGGGAGACCGATTAAGATTTATGCTCTTGCGGCTCCGGTTGACGAGATCATAAGCTATTATGAGGATAAAATTTACAAAGAATCTCAGGCAACCATCTCAGCAATCAAGAAGCTGAAGGTAATGAGCAAAAAGGTGCCCCTAACTCCCTCAAAGTAAAGACTTTCGAACAAGTTAGCTCCATAATGGCTGAAAATTCTTTTCGGAAATTCGACCATTATGGAATCAAATTCCTAGGAAGTTTTTGTTTCTTCCTCAGCTCTATAAAATTTTCTTGCGAAATTTATTGAGGATTTGCATTTGAGACTTAGAGTTAATTTTGGCTTTTCTAATTCGGTGGTGTAGCCTTTAATATATTTCCAATGATTTAGTTTTTAAATCCCTGTTCTTATGACATTTTAAAATACATATTGGTTTTCTATAAATATTATTTAATTAGCTTACTTTCCTTAGATGTATATAGATGTATAATTTGTTTGTCCATTTGTCTGTTAAAAATCCATGAAAGATTGGATTAATCCTTAAGCTACTGCTATATTGAGAAAATATATAGCTTTGTTGTATACATCTATGGAAAGTAAGATCAGGTTAAACAATGTTATTACAGAAAGACTAGGTCGTATATTTCCTTTCAGTTAATATCCTGAGAGGTGTAGATAAATGTTTGATTTTCACGAGGCATTTATATACAAATTATATGCATATAAATAAATTTATGGGTTTATTTAAATCTTTTCTAGCATCATTAATATGATTATTTTTCTGTGAAAACGTGATCCTAAACTACAATTTGATAGGATTACAATTTTATTGTCTTATGGGAAAAGGAAATATGATAGGGAATTGAATTTTCATAAGTCATGAGGATATAAAAAACTGGAAAATGAATTTACTGTATTGCTGCAAAGTGTTCAGTATCATACTTGCACCTTCCATTCTTATCCACTCAAAAAAATAGACATTGAAACTTTCGATGAACTTCTATGCGTTATTAGCATGGAGTTTAAATTAATTATTACTTATTTGGATTTATGAAAAATTTTGTTTATTTTGCTCTTAAAGAATAATACAAAAATCATCAGTCAGTTGGAGACAAACTTGCTGAGATTTATTTTTCCAATTGATTGGAAACATTTTTGTATCATTTTTGAGTCCATATTTTTTAACAAAACAATTTAATGAGCAGATCTAAAGTTGATATCATCATTATGCTTAAAATGATTTTTTTACAGCACTGGAATGGTCTTTCCGACTTTAAACTTGAGAAACAATTATTAATATGATTTTTTTCAGGAAATTTCTTGGTTTTCCTGAGTAGATAACAGACAGCAAAACAGTTTGATTATTTAGAATAAATATTATTAATAGCTGCAAAGAAGAAGAAATTGAGGGAAAATTGCAAAGCCAACTTGATGGCCTTGTTTTTGAAAATAAAAAGGGAATTATTCAGGATTCTACTTTTATCCATTCAGATTCATGACATGTAAAAGCAGATAAACCTCGAGAAAATGAAGCAAAGACAAGGAGAATCGTAGATAAAAATATGCATAAACTGTAGTAAGTTACACTTAGTATATAAACTTCATAACATAATAGACAAGGATTATGAGTATATCAAAAGATTCAAAACAACTCTTGCATCCCTTTCTGATTCTCATGTAAATTTCTCAGAAAAAAATGAAGTGGTTTACATAGATAGAGGATACTTTGGAGCAAAATCGAAAAATTATGCTGAAAACAATGAAAAGAGATGTAAAAGAATATATACTGGGAATTAATAATATATTCAGAAGAGTATCCGCTCAAATGGAAAAAGTTTATTCAATAACTAAAAAGATGCTCTAAGCAGGAAAAGTTCTTATCACTATTTTCAAAGAGCGAACCTAAAGATGTTGTGTACAGCTTTTTACTAGAATCTATATCAGTTGATGATATTTAATATAAAAAAGTATTCTAAGGATAGCGGAAACTATCTTTAAAATCAAAGAATGATGAACCCGAAAAGAAGAAATTGGGTCAAATACAGAAATTAGCAAAAAAGATTTGGATAGTATTCCTGCGAAGAAAAAAAATTAGAAGTAAATCTGAACCCTCCTTATTATAAATCCTATATCCCTTTAAATCTTAATGTTAGAAAATAAACTTGAAGATGATGTAGTAAATTTATAAGTAGATCTTATTAAAAAGGAACATAAAAAAACAGGAGGACTAAACAGGGTATAGACCTCACCTCTGGGAACCATAAAGAAAGGAACTAGTTAGCGAAAATATTAGATGTTTGAAGGCTAATACTGTTTTGAAAATCTAATTTTCGGTGTCTTGCTTAGCTGCAAGCAATGTAATAGTTTGATGTATCGCTTCGGTTATAAGGGAATTATTTAACAATAAATATTTTCATTTGCTTATTTGCTTCTGTTTCTTCAGGATTTTTCTGATTTTCAACATAATTTTAATTACATCGGAAGAGGTACAGCTTCTCCGGTCCCAATTTAACATTCATAACCCCACAGTTCACAATCCCACAATTGTTTTAATTCTCAGAGCATTCTTTCAATATTTTTTTTGCTGCGATACTTTTTAGAATCCACATCACTATTGAAGCGGATACTTTTGGTTCAGAACAATGAAAAAATGTACATACACACAATCATTACCGATTGCATCGAAATCAAAACAGTACCTTTTGCCAATTTTGAAGTAGATATATTTCAAATAATTTATTATGCCATTGGTCAAAAAAAATATTATACTTCCTAAGAAAACATGTGATAGCTTATTTTTATAGATACAATGATTTGCATAAAGTAGTTCCATTTATGGTCCGAAGGTAGCTTAAAATAGAACTCAATCGTTTAATACCGGTTATCTGAAAAATTTTGTATCTCCGCAGCTTGCTGCGATGTATTCTACTGGAATAAACATCTTTATTATTCTGTTGGGTTGGAAAATAACAAATCTGAGATGATTTTGATGGAATTTGAGAAGGTATCAAATGATTTAACGAAAATATGAGGTTTTATTCTTAATGTAATTTGTGCTGCCAAATAATGGCTAGAATTACTGCTTTGTGACTTCAAAAGTACTACGAGATAATTTAGTAAAATGAAATAGGTGAATAAAGAAAAGTTGATATTCAAAACTTCGACTGTGAGGAAGCAATACAAATATAGAATGTGGGAAAGCAACAGTGCGTATTTTTGTCCACCTTAATCTATCAAGTTTTTTCAAAATTTTGGATGAAAAATATTTTACGATATCTTCTCGATTACTTTCGATTAGAATTTTTCATTTTTTTAAGTTGTCCTCTATTATTTGGTTGATTTCATTTCCCAAAATTTACTTAGTGCTCTTTTCTTGCTTTTTATTCAGCACTTTAGTGAGGTGGGTTATAGAAAAATCTGCTTAATGGCATGAAAATGCAAAAATTCACCCCGCCATATACTTAATTATGAATGCGTCGAACACTTAATGACGAATTACCGGCTTTTGTTTGTAACTGTAATTAGGGGTTCTTAGGTTTAAATAGTCTTAATATTGCGATTATTCAAAATAGTTTATTAATTAAGGCAACAGGTCAATGTAATGCTATGAAAAATAAATGTTATCCTTTAAGATATTTTAATCAAGGTACCCTTTTCTTTCAAGCCATTCAATCTGGGGTCTTGTGTACTTCCAGGTAACATCGGCTTTTGAGTTCTGGACGTCCCAAGGATTGGCTATGACAACATCGCCTTCGCGGATCCACATTCTTTTTTTCTTGGAACCCGGAATCCTGCCCATTCGGATAACTCCGTCCATGCATTGCAGTGTGACTCTTTTTGATCCAAGTAAACTTGCTACTGTTGCAAGGACTTCGTTTCTGTCCTTACGAGGAGTTCGCACCCTTGTTATTTCCGGGGTGTCTCCTGAGTTTACTGGCTTATTGAACCCTGCTTGTCTTTTTCGAATAGTACTCCTGTAATTAGCCAGATTAATTCCTCCTACCATGATTTTCATATCAATAATTTCAAAATTGAATAGTTTTTATTGGTTTTGATTCTCAATTCCGATTTGATTTCCTTCTTCCATTTGAAATCATCACAGATATTTGCTTCTCCTAGACAATAAGAATTTAATTAGTGAGTTGAGTATTTAACAGAAACAAACAGTGACAAATGGAAAGAATAACAGATAAATAGTAATGAAAATGAATTAAGTGTTAATCAAAACTAAATTAAAAAATTAACACTCAACACAGCTTAAACACTCAAATCAGATTATCCTTAGAATTTTCTGTGGTTAGGAAGACATTCTCTACAGTAAACAGGCCGCCCTTCATTTGGTTTAAACGGAACTTCTGTCTCAACGCCACAATCAGAACAGATCACTTTGGTCATTTCTCGAGGACCACTGCTCCCCCCTCTAAAACCACCACCATGACTGCTGCCTCTGCTGCCACCACGTGAATTTCCTCTGTCATTAAAAGCCATTTTGTTTCACCTCCGCTTTAGCAGGTAATTATATACTAAAAATAAGATGGTATAAGATCTTTATAAAAACAAAAAATTGGTTTTTAATAACAGATTATACGTCTCTTTATTTTCAACTACTCTTACATCGTATTTTAATTATATAAATCTTCCCACAGAAGCAACTTTGCACCTAATGTCCCATTTTTACCCAACGTAGATGTTAGACTTTAGGTGCAAGTTCAAAAATAATGTAGTTTTTGAGTATTACACAGTTCTAAATTAGAATGATTTATGATAAGATCTATTGGAAATGTATGCAAAATATATATGGGTAAAAAAGTTCTAGATGGAGTTTACTTCCATCTCAACAGAAAAGAGATGTCCATCTTCTCTTCCATGTGTGCAAATCGGCAATATTCCTTGCCATTTATCGTAGCCTAGTACTTAGATCTTCTGCGTACAATGGAAAGATTAAAAGTAGCCCAGCTACGGTTAATATTTCTTCCACGTTTTTAATTCACCTCCGTAATTGCCTGCTCAGAGAGCCCTAAAAGTGAAGCTATGTATTCGTTATAAATACAAATTGAATCCATTTATCAAATTAAAAAATAAAAAATTAGGAATAAAAGTTGGAGAATAAATTAAAAATAATACTTAAAATCGTCCCTCGATTGATCTTTGATAATCGATGGTACTCTTCCTGGCACAGTTTTTATGAATGGACTTGGTAATACTCTGTTTAGCATATTCCAAGCAGATAGCTGAAATCCTTAGGTTTTATACATGTAATCTTACTAATCTAGTTATGGGATCCGTCTGTAATCG
The DNA here is from genome assembly GCA_003164755.1 of Methanosarcina sp. GTDB lineage: Archaea > Halobacteriota > Methanosarcinia > Methanosarcinales > Methanosarcinaceae > Methanosarcina. Next base: position 35,141 of record PLUB01000044.1, read on the forward strand.
TTCTTGGCCTTCCACCTTATGTTTCATCCTCTAAGCCTTCTCTAACTCAAATCCAAAACTCTTTGTGTTTGAGTTCTTAATGTATTGCAAGTAGCGCTTGATTGCTAAGAAATTTCAATATTGTTTATTCTCTTAAGACTTAAAAGCACAATTTTAGCTGTTTTAACATTTCTCGCTGATTGACGTCTGGATTTTCTTAACTTAATCACGTAATCGTTCTTTCAAGTGATCTTCTCCTTGAGTAAGTGATAAATTTAAAATGTGGCACGTAAGATCCGTACATAATATTATATCCAAATTTGGATATTATTTTTGTCAGAGAAGTACTAAATTGATACACAAGTATTAAATAAATAATGGGTAAAGAGAATTTTGATAAACCCCAATTTTTGGCTGGTTGCTTACAAAGTATAATATAAGTAATTGTTTGAAATTGAAAGTCTATCGAAATTTTCTAATGAAAATAGCAAACAAACAAGATTAGTAAAATAAAAAAGTGTGAGTAAAGTAAGGATGTAAAAAGCTGGTTGGAAAACTGAAATTGAAAAAATTAGATGAGTCGTATTTCAATCAAATCTCCTCCATTTTGAGCCTCAATAATCTCGGATGCAATTTCAGAATTTGCCCTGAGTTTCACTTCTCCATGTCGGCTCACCGATGCACTGAAGAGATATTTATCTTCAATGAATATTTCCACTTCCTTTCCTGCAAGCTCCGGAACCTTCAGGATAAGGTGTTTCTTGTTTATTTCGATAAAAGGATGAGCTGAAGAGATAATCTTCCCCTTCTCAAGGCATATAGGCCTGGATCTCTGCTGAGAAACTTTATTTTCAGCCCCATACATTCTTCCTTTAGAGGTTTTAAGAGTGTCTATTTCTATTTCCCTGACATCAATATGAAGTCCCAGAGTATTTTCGATTTGGTCAATAATTCTCCCGCCCTTGCCAATGACTTTTCTTATTTCATCAAATCGGACCTTCACGAGTGCACTGTTATCTGATGTTATCTCAACTTCAATAGGGCCAGATGTATACCTGCCAATAATACTTTTTATCTCCTCTTCAGCAATCCTCCATGCAGGTTTCCTTCCTCCTTTAGAAGGTTCTATTGGCATGACCACAACCTGTTCTCCATAGGTATAAATCTCATACTCGACTTTATCAGTTTCAAAATCTGCAATTGTAATCACAGGCCTTGAAAGATCCTGCTCTGTCATCCCATGAGGAACTTTAACTGTAAATGATAGCATTAGAACCTTTGAAACCTCGCCTTTATCGATGAAAATGACAGTATCCACTACCTGAGGAATCACACCCAATTCAACTCTTCCGATCAGGCGTTGAATGGCATCCACTGCTCTAGTCGCATGCACTACTCCTATCATTCCTACTCCTGCAAGACGCATATCTGCAAAAATCAGGAAATCACCGGTCTTTCGGATTTCGTCATATATCGTATAATCTGGCCTGACCAGGAGCAAAAGATCAGCAGTATTTTCCATCTTACCATCCAGTGGCGAATATTGAGTAATTTCAGGAGGCACCTGCAGGTCTCTTGGAGATTCCATAGTTTTGACTACCTGGCCGTGGTCGTTCAGGTAACGCGCAACTCCTGCAGCAAAAGTCGATTTCCCGGCCCCAGGTGGCCCGGCAATAAGAACGCCACGCTGGCTTAAAATACGTTCTTTCAGCTTATAGCTCAAGCTGTAGTGCTCAAGATCTACAACCACTGTTGGCCTGATAGCTGTAATCTCCATATCATCAGAAAAAGGTGGATGTGTAATTGCAATTCTCATATTTCGGATTTGAAGAACAGTAGCCCCATCTGAAGACATCTCGATGAAAGATTCTGGGTCCAATCGCGCTCTTTCAATAAGTTCTTTTGAGATACTTGAAAGTTCCGAATAATCGATAGGTTCTTCACGAATCCTTGCATAAAGCACATTTCCTATAGGCCCCTTCTTAGCCATAGGTGATACACCATTTTTCAGATGCAAGGACATTGTATCTTCAGTGAAAAAATACTCTAATTTGAGAGGCAAAAGTTCAGAGGGGGGCAGGATCTTGGGAGACAGGTACTCGACATCAAGCCCCTTTGCTCTAGCTATAAGTGCTTGTACCCGGTCTTCGCTTACAAACAGTCCTCCGACATCGATAGCCGTACTTAGAATAAGGGTATCTACCCTACCCTCTTTGGACATTTTTATTTCCCCGACAGTGGGTTGAACTCCACTGAATCGAAGTTGAATTTCTCCCATGTCCGCCAATTTGCGAAGTTCTGAAAGCTCTTCAAGTCCTTTGAAACCTATTTCTCTACCCTTGTTTGCCTGGGCTTCAAGTTCAGATACCACAGCTTCGGGAATAATAACCTCAGCGCCCTCGAACTCACCGCTTTTGACGCGGGGAGAAAGCCTCCCGTCAATAATTACACTAGTATCAGGAACAATCCTGCGCATCCGGTTATCTTCAACCATATAATGAGATATAGAGCCAGAAAGTATATAAGAAAACCTCTGGCAAGTTTTTCCACCTTAAGGAGAAAAAAATAATCATAGGAAAAAAGTTTTAAAAAATGAAACATCAAAAGATGAAGAGATTTTTAATATATTCTGAAATCATTAAAATTTACCTTTAATCCCATTTTCAATTGACCTCAAACAATCAAAAGTCCCGAAAATAATAAAAAATTTGTTCGATTAGGCCTACCAAAAATCAGTTGTAAAATATATATTTTGATGCAGTAGATACTTATGGTTATGACTGATAATTAAAAATAACACTTTTGGTTGCTCAACCCGCTGCATGCAATTGGATATGTTCGTGCTATCTCTCTGGGCATAAAATATGACTCAGACTCAAATCTTTTCAATAATAGAGGATACGACCGAAAATGTATTTAATCTTCACTTAATAGAAATTTCCAAACTCAATCAAGATCTTTAATTTTAATAGACATCCTTCGGCTCAAAAACCTTCTCACCGATTATCTTTCCCTCTATATCTCTGAAAAAACAGGACCTATATCCCATGTGACAGGCTCCCCCAACCTGCTCCACAAGCAGGAGAATAGAATCCATATCGCAGTCAATCTTTATCTGATTCACTTTCTGCACATTTCCCGAAGTTTCCCCTTTTTTCCATAGCTTTTGTCTGCTTCGGCTCCAAAAATGCGCAATTCCAGTTTCGATAGTTTTCTCAAGGGCTTCCCGAGTCATATAAGCGCACATCAGCACCTCTCTGCTGATATGATCCTGAACAACGACAAAAATCAGATAGTTCTCATATTTCAAGGTCTCGAAATCAATCATGGAATACATACTGTCAAAATAGTATAAAAAAACACATAGTTAGATGACTGGAATTGCTTGGTCTGGAATGGAAAATCTGCCCTTTAACTACATGAGAGAAAAGTAATGAAATTAAGGTTTCTAAAAGGATATTTGATTTATAGGACAAAGTGTAAAACCAATGACTTTTCAGCCCAGGGATGTAAGCGTCAACTTCAACCCTGGCTCTGCATATAATTTTCGGCTGCTTCTTTGATAAAATTGGCATACCACCTCTCAACATTGTGATCAATGGTTATTTTAATTATACGTTAGCGCATATTTTCGTTAGATTGTTGGCTGAACCCCTATAAGTCGCTTATATTTCAATTAAACAACTCTTCGATTATGCAGATATAACTTAGTACAAATAAAAATATAAAAATTAGTCAGTTACCTAAAATTGGTTCACTGATATTGATTTTAAATTATCATAAACATATGATTGCCGACCCATTAAAAAACGGAAAAAGAAATCATTAGCAAACAGTTAAAGAATACTAACTCAAAAAAACTTGCTTATCTAATATTAAATATAAAGGTTATTGATATTGTTTTTCCCAATATTAATAATTACAAAATACTATTGATTCCGCTACAGCATTAGTTAAAAAATTTGGCTTGACAGTTGACAGAAAAAACCTATTGAAAGGAATTAATAGAAATACGCTCATAAAGAAATTTAACAAATGGGGTAAAGATGATGCCTACAAAAGAAGAGATTAGCGACCAAATTATGCAACTTTGGGATGAAATATTTACACTGCAAGACAAATGTAGGGAAGAATTGGATATTAAATATGCAGAGTGGCGGAAAGTAGAACCACTATTAGATAACGGCATAGATGCGATGTTAATACATATTGAGTCAATGAAAGGAATTAGCGCTGAAAGTCTACTTATCTATAAAGAAGTTAAAGTAATCAAAGAGAGATACAAACAAAAGATGGATGAGAAACATGCAAAAATAGATGCGCTGAATAAAGAGGGGAAATATTAAAAAAATACCATTGGTTGTCTTTTTAGGAAAATATACACGAAAAAATCTGACCAGTCTTCACTGCCTATACCAGGCATAGAAAAAGTAAAAAAAGAAATATGGATGAAATTTTTGAGAAAGGTGATTAATAATTAAGAAAATCATTTATCACTTTTCAATCAAGCTGCTAACTTTAGAATGTGATATTTTCTGATGTGCAATTTTCGGGGCAAGGTAAACAGTGTATGAAGATCTCTATGAAAGTATCTATGAAAGATCCGCATCTACAGTCACATTCGCATCCACAGTCACATTCATCACGCCAGATGCTACCATGTGCGCTTACTGCTTCAGCTGTGGCATTTTTCGTCTCCTTGATCATAGTGGGTCGTGTACTTACTGCTTTAGAAGTGACTTTTTTCTTCTCCTTAACTACAGCGGATCCTGCACTTACTGCTGCAGCTGAAGCTTGAGCTGGCCAGCAAGTAACTATGGGTGCAGAGCTTCTTGGACTGCAGGGACTGAAACTGGTACCGTGGATATATATGGAGCTGCGTAAGGGTAGGCCACCCCAGCCACCACCATGTGCGCTTGCTGCTGCGGCTGTCACGGACATTAAAAAACAAACTATCAGCAAAATACTAAGTGTCTTTTTGATTTGTTCTAACATTATCTATCGCCTTCTTTTTAGTTCCTGTTTATTCGTTTTAATCCACGTTTCATCGGCCGGTGTACCGCGGAAACATCACATAATCAACTTGTTCCCAAACTATAATTTTTAAAAATAGACCTTACTATAAATAACAAAATATATATATGTAGAAAAATGCACATTCTTATAGGATTAATAACACTATCACTCCTCAAGTGTTACAAAATATAGTGAAAGATTGAATATTTTATATTTTTAAATATATTTTATAATCTATGTTTAATATAGTTTTCCCATATTTGCACATGTTTTGCTATAAAACATATGTATTTATTCCTAATGTAAATTCTCCATTCCGATTTCATTTACTAGTAACCCTAATGTAAATAGAACTCTCGATATAGAATTATTACTTAATATAAAAAGAAATTAAAATGTGAATCAAGATTATCATATTCTTCCACAAAATTAGTTAAGGCAAATGATTTTATGAGAGAAAGTTTAAAGAGTTGGATTTTTGGCACGTTACACATCCCGATAAAAATTTGTGAAAAACTATATAATGAATTGGTATTTATATAACATACGGAAGTGTTTGTTACATCTCGAAGACTAAATGTCTTCGTAACAAAGCAGTAAAGCTCTCGCCCCCATATCTAGTTTAGAAGTGAAGGGATAAAATAAAAACTTGCAGATCGTGAGCCTATAACCTAATCCCTTCCAAGCAAGGTAGACTATATATCTCTAACTTTTTCACGGACTGTTCTATACTGCTTTGGTAGGAGAACATTGTGCCACATACAATAGGTTTGTGGTTCATGCTCCTATTTTAGAAAATAGATAATTAATAAGTATCGATTCGAAGTCTTATTTTTTCTAATAGCGAAAATAATGCTCATTCACCTTTTTCGTCAAAATTAATTCTCAAATAAGTACCAATTTTTGGCATAAACTGGCGAATAAATCCCAAAATTAATTCGATTTAATCAGTAAAAATGTCAAATAATATCTAATTAAATATATTAATTAGCATAAAAAGGCCACAATTAGCGAAAAATAATCAAATAAATCAGTATGGCTTACAAATCCACATAAACCGCCATTGCCTATGTCATGGTCTCTATCAAGACCGTTGCCATACTCATCAATGTCATAGAAACTATTAGCCCACACTGCCTACATAAACCACTTTAGCGATTCCAGAAACTATTTTATGATGGCCAGCTTATCCTTCAACGAATGAGAATATTACCTTGGACCTATCAGTGGCTTATCACTTATTTATATTTACGATTATAATGTTTATGCACCTACCTTTATTAACTCATAATATGTAGAATAACTAGGTTAGGTGATTTATGAAATGACTAGTTTCCTTATTTTGCTTACACTATTCTCAATAATGTATATTCCATATTACTTGATAATAAGACAAGAGGTTTTAATTCTGATTGATTAATCAGAAATCAATCGAATACGCAATTTAGTTCATTTTGTGATAGCGTAATTGGCTTTATTATAAACGAAAAAGAGCTTGAAAATACGAAAATTACCAGGTAATTATCCGGCAGGAGTGAGGTAATCGTGAACATGATTTTCAGAAGAGAATGTAAGAGATCGTAAGAGCTTTTTTGAGTGATTGCAGTCGATGTCAGTGAAATTAATGATAAGTTTTAGCGATTCCAGAAGATATTCAAAAGTCGCATAAATTAGGAAATAATTTTTGTTAGCATAACTGTTGGCTCATCATTTTGTTATGTAGTGAATGAAAAGAATACAGAATCAATCAGATTTTACAGAACTTTCGATACACTATCAATTTGGCGTTGGCGCTAGAGCAATAAACTCAAAGATATATTCACAAAAACCACAAAATAGTTTAGTGGAGATAATACATAATTTCTACCTCCGAATTTTACAATATTGAATTTTCTGGGGCGATTACAAATAAATGGAATTAAGATTAATGGATAGTGTTTTTTCTTATGAGCTATTGAGGAAAAATTGACAAAGAATAAGAGTAGTTATTCTGAACTGCATAAAATCGGAACTAATGATAATTATAATACGGATGTATAACTTAAAGAATAGAATCCAAATAATAAAATGAATTACCGACTTTTACAAATAGACATCCAGATCATAGATATTATATATCTATCAGAAATTAATACAAAAAAGAGATCATATAACTTGCTTAACATTTCTGGCTATTATTTAGATCTATCGGATTTATTTCAAGGAGAACGCGTATACAAAAGGCTAATACACTTAATTTAGCTTGGATTTGTTTCTTGTCCTGATATATTGGAAGCTGAAAAATAAGAAAGCAGGAAGAAGGTGACCTAGGATGCATAAAATACTGAATCTTGAGGAATTAATTACAGCAAAGCATTTCGAAAAAGAAAATATTGAAGAAGGCGGCAATTTAAATATCGAAGAGTTATACGATCTGATAATTCCCCCTGGCACGGTTGTGTCTATTATCTACGATATTATCGAAGAATTTGACCTTGAGCCTGTAACCAGAAAGATATTTGTGGGGGTCGCAAACAGCGAAGAAAGGGAACTTTTGACTCTGCGTGGCCCTCTTGAGAGGGTTCAGGCCGCTGAAAAATTCCTTCACGAAGAAATGAAGGCATGGATTGAAAAACAGTAATCTTATTAAATCCTAACCAATGGGCAGATGACAAAATGCCGAATTTAAATGGCAGCAAAAATAAAATACTCACTTTAATAGGAATTTAAAGCAGGTAGAAAAATTCAGATTATTCGGAACAGATGCCTGTAATACCTTCTTTTGAGAAATCAAAAACAGTTACTTTATCTGTTTTGTCATATATATCGAGTTTTGAGCCTTTTTCGATTTTCCCAATAACTACAGCTGTAAGTCCAGCTTCTTTAAAGACATTTATGCATTCTTCTGCGTTCTCATGAGATGCTGTAAACACGTAACCTGTTCCAGGATGCACTTTCAGCCATTGTTCAAAGTCCACATTTGCAGGTCTTGGGACTTTTTCGAGATATACCGAGGCGCCAACACCGCTGGTCTCACAAAGCATTCCAAGTGTCCCTATAAGTCCAGGGTTGCTTATATCTTTGCCTGCAGTGGCAAATTTTTTCTTTCCAATTTCCTGGGTTACAAGGTAGGTTTTTCTGATTGTTTCCGGTGCTTTGAAAGATGTCGTGTCCCAACTATATGGGGAGTTAGGCCCTATTTTCCCGTCCATATCATAGGCTGCAATCACAAGATCTCCATGATTTGCTGTATCACTACGAATTATGCAATCCCTTTTGACGACCCCTATAATAGCAACTGAAATAGAATTATACTGGGCATCAGGATGCACATGTCCTCCTACGATCGGAACTCCGAATTTCCTAACCCCTTCAGCTAGTCCTTCAATGAGCTCCCTGCAAGCTTTCGGAGAGTTAGAAGAAGCTACATCTACCATAGCAAGTGGCTTCCCACCCATTGCTGTGATATCGTTGATGTTCACTACCACAGATCCATAGCCTGCCCACCAGGGACTGGCATCCAGCAACCTCCCCCATATTCCATCGGCTGCAAAGAGGATGAAATCATCCCCTCCGATATCTATCACTGCTGCATCGTCTCCGAAATCGACAACCGAGTTCTGATATTCAGGACGAACGGCTTCAAAGATTGAAACAATATCCTCAATCTGTTTTTTTCGGCAGACCCCTTCAAAATTTTTTAGCCTTTCGGCAAGCTTTTCCAGATTCAAAATCTTACTTCCTTCAATTTTTGTAATTTGTGCGGTTAATATGGGTAATGAGCTATCATAAAATTCGCGATAATTTCCCAAACTTATAACCCATGACATATTAGCAATCATGAGAATTTAAGGTTAACAGTAATCAGTTGCGAGATAATGCTGATCAATATCAAATTTATAAGCCTAGCTTATAAAAATAGCTTCTTTTTGTCTTACAACAAGATGTTATAGGTATTTTGGTCAATACCTATTATGGTCATCTTTTATCTCTTTTTTCTTTGTTCTGCATAAAACACGCGACAGATTTTTATCAAACTATCCGGTATCCCACTTTCGGTTCCGTTGCAAAAAATCCT
>PLUB01000108.1 GCA_003164755.1 Methanosarcina sp.
AAAATATAGCTGAAGAAATAGATTCTATATAAAGGAATAAAGAACAGATAACAAAATTAAGGAAAAGATTTTAAGAAATAAATTCAATGAACTCGAACTGAATAGACATTTAACAATAAACTCATTTATCTTTGGACGTCAGCAGCAGACCCTAAACATTGTTTCCCTCTATTCATCCAATGCAAGATAAACCCTACAATACTCAAGAAAATGCCTTAAATAGCCCCACATTAGATTTTTGTTTACTTTATTTAATTATTTAGGTGATCAAGCTGATCTTATATGTCAAAAAGTTGATCTTGTGACCGCCGGGAGTCATTTACCTGAGTCCAGTAGAGAAGCTGTTTAAAAGTTAGAGAACCTACAAAATATAACTAGATTTTATTTTTGTATATAGTTTTCGCATATATTCTACACCATACTTATTATAACTAAATAGTTCAAAAAATATGTAGAATTTTATCTGCAGATCTAAGCAGACTATATTATAAATTTTATTTTATTAGTTTAAACGAATAAAAACATATGTAAAATGTCTTAACCTGGCCTATCGTTATCCACAATAAATTCATGGGATTGAGTTTGGTCAAAAAATGACTTATTCTGGGGTCACTGATGAGACTTTTATTCAAAGTTTTAAGGATGCATTACCCAAGTTTAAAAATGGCTTAAAACGCCTAGGGACAGCTCCTATTTGATTTGAAGTGTATAACCCACGCTTCTTATGCAGGACAAAACTAACTTAATATTAAATACAAGATTCGCTAATATTAATTATAAAAAATAAAAACCGGTGTTCTCACAATGGCTCGCCCTTCGAAGCTAACTCCTGAAATACAACAGAGAATCGGTGATAATATTGCGCTCGGATTGACTTATAGGTTGGCTGCCGAATCTGCTGGTGTGGCATACAAAGCGTTAAACGAATGGAATCAAAAGGGGCAGACAGAGATATCGGGGAATATAATCCGTTTTCACAATATATTAAAAAACGGAACGCTGATGCTGCAAAGACGCTGCTTGTGCGCTTGAATGATGCGGCTAAAGCTGGAAACTGCCAGGTTTGCATGTTTATATTGGAAAGGAGATTTTCGGAAGACTTTGGAAGGAGGGGAATATAGGAAAACAAATGTTGTATCAGGGAATAAAAACGAAAATGTTGAGATTATTGTCAAGGACGTTGATATAATAAGGAAACAAATCATTGAAAAACTTTCCCTGTTTGGGGGAACGGAATAAGTAGATAATTCTTTAAATTTCTTAATCCGAATTAATCCATATGCATTAGACTATTTCCAGTTTCATTTTATCCTATGGTCAATTATAGTCGGAGTTACCAATATCGCCACTAAGGCTTATTTTTTTTTGTATTCTCTGGAAGCAGCTTAACGTTTAACATGCTATTCTCTTGGATTCAACTTTGAATGTGAACTACCTGTTTATGCATATTCTCATTTAGCTTCTCTATCTGCTCGGCCTTGGTGTGCAGCTGCTTGCTCTTAATGCTCATCTGGCTAAAGTGCTTGAATATGAATTTTCAGATCGTCTATTCTGGCTTGTTGGAGTTCATCATTATCTTTGATATCTATCTGTTATTCTTGACTTTGATCTGCTTTTGCAGCTCTCTTATCCTGGCTTTTTGCAGCGCTAATAGATCTGATTTACCATTGTTATTGGCTGCTTCCTGAGCAGTCAAGACTAATTTCAGATCTTTGAGTCTCGTTTCTGTCAAAAATTAGCTGGATTGAGTACAATGTATGTAAATATCCATTTTTATCTTTGAAAAATTACCTATAAACTTTCAATAGGTACTCGAATATATAAACAAAAACTACTGGGCACAAGATCTCAAAAAAGTCGAACCAAAATGGAAAAATTACTAAACAAAGAAGATGCTTAATCTTCAGTTCCAAATTCAATGATGATGCTAAATTAAAAATAATTAAATTATGAATCTACACCTAGAATCTACACCTATGTACATCTACATAATGTCGTTCAAAGCAGAATTTGGGAGTTAGAACTATTTCAGATCGTCGGAGTGCTGATGAACCAGAGATTCCGATCCAGGAACGGATAGCTGAGCTGGAAAAAGCTAATCAGGCATTACGCACCGAAATTCTCGAACGCGAGAGCTCCGAGAATGAACTGATTAAACTCAAGGATAAACTCGAAGCCGCAATAACGCTCAGAAACAACCGTATTCTTGAAGGAATCAACCGGATCTTCAGCATTGTAGTGCAGCAAAAAACAGAAGAAGAGCTTGGAAATGAGTGTTTATCTGTAGCTCTGGAAGTGACTGGCAGCCAGCTTGGTTTCGTCAACTTAGTGGGTGATGACTGGCTCCTCCATGATATTGTAATCAGCGACATTGGATGGGAGCAGTGTCTGATGTATGACCAAACCGGACATCACCGTCCACTTGGAAATTTTGTAGTGCATGACTTGTACGGCAGTATCATTAACATCGAGAAAGGCTTTTTTACCAACGATTCGCAGTAGCATCCAGATAGTATTGCAGTACCACCCGGTCATCCATTGCTGACTTTATTTCTCGGTGTACCCCTAATGTTAGATAAGAAAATAGTTGGGATGCTGGGAGTTGCAAACCGTGAAGGTGGCTATAGCCACGAGCAGCAGGCGGATCTTGAAGCTATTGCACCAGCGGTTATGCAGGCCCTACAGAGAAAAAAGTCGGAAGAGTATCTCCGTGAAGCTTACGAGAATCTCCAGTTGCACGCTGAGAAGTTGCGGATTCAGTCAGAGGAACTGCGGAAAATAACAGAAATCATGGATACGGTTTCACAAAACTCGCCTGATCATTATTTGCCAAGGATGCCAGTGCCGACTAGTCTATGCAAGCGATTCCCTCTTGCGTTTGCTCGGGAAATCAGCAGAAGAGATCTTGGGCAAGACAGACGTGGAGTTCCACTCTGACCCACGTTTAGGTGAAGCTGTGATGAAAAACGATCTCATTGTCCGCGAGACGCACCAGTCTCTGGTTGCTGAGGAGTCAGTCCGACTGCCGGATGGCTCGCGTCGGATTTACCTCTCGACCAAGTCCCCGTGGATCGCGAAGGACCGCACGCTGCTGGGTACTGTGGGCCTTGCCATGGATATCACCGAGCGTAAGATGGCAGAGCAGGAACTTGAGACGACAGTAGAGTTCTTACAGCTCATGAACAAGAGCAAGGGGATAGTAGACTTGGTTCATTCTGCCGTTAATTTCTTCCGCGAGCGCTCCGGCTTCGAAGCTGTTTGCATCCGGCTCAAGAAAGGCGATGACCATCCTTACTTCGAGACAAGTGGGTTTCCCACAGAATTCGTGAAGTTGGAGAACGGTCTCTGTGTGCGAGATGCTTCCAGGCAGTTTATCCACGATAACGATGGCTACCCTATTCATGAATACATGTGTGGCAACGTTATCTGTGGAAGGTTCGATCCATTTAAGCCATTTTTCACGACATGTGGAAGTTTTTGGACCAGGTGCACCACGGAACTGATGGTCACTACGACTGATGCCGACCGCCAGGCCAGCACGCGTAATAGATGCAGTGGAGAAGGGTATGAATCTGTGGCTCTGATAGCTCTGCGCGTGGGTGAGGAGAAGCTAGGTCTTCTCCAGTTGAACGACAGACGTAAAGGGCAATTTACCCCGGAAACGATTCTGATGTTGGAACGGTTGACGGACTATCTAGCTGTGGCAATAGCCAAAGCACAAGCTGAAGAATCTTTGCAGAAAGCACACGAGAATCTCCAGACGCAATTTGAGGAGTTGCAGGCTCAGTCCGATGAGATCCAAATACAAAATAAGGAGTTACAAACTCAGTCTGAAGAACTTCGTGAAGCATATACAACTCTGCAGGAGAGCGAGGAGCGTCTCCGTATACTTGCTAATACGATCCCACATTTGGTTTGGATAGCCAGACCAGATGGCTCTAGATATTGGTATAATGAACGTTGGTACTCTTACACCGGCACCACCCGGAGCAGAGGGAAGGCTGGGGCTGGCAGAGTGTTCACGATCCAGACGTGCTGCCAAAAGTAATGAAGCAGTTGAAAGCTTCAATTACTATGGGAAAGATGTTTGATATGGAGTTGCCCCTACGCGGCGCAGATAGTATTTATCGTTCTTTCTTAACGCGCATGTTGCCCGTGAAAGATGCTGCAGGAAACAGCATTCAGTGGTTTGGGACAAATACCGATATCATAGAGCTCAAGCTATATGAACAGCAGTTATTTAATACGAATGAACGTTTGGAATCACTTCTGGAGGCATCTCCTGTGGGAATAAGTTTCTCAGATGATCCAACCTGTCAGTTTATTACTGGGAATTCTGCATTATTAGCTTAGTTTGAGGGTAGTGAAGAAGACAATATCTCAGCATCTGCGACGAACGACAAGGCGCTCGGTCGACAAGTACGTTTCTTCTGGGATGGTAGGCAGATCAGCGATAGAGAGCTTCCTTTGCAACGAGCCGTCGCAGAGAATCGAGTGATTTCATCCATGGAGCTAGAGGTACAGCTGCCGAGCGGACGGCGTTGGTCTGCAAAAGCCAGTGGGGCACCCATGATCAAGAAGGCAACGTTGTCGGCGGCGTTGCCATAACCGTGGATATAACGAAAGCAAGCAGGCAGAGAAAGATCGTAAGCAACTATTAGGCGTTATTCAAAAAGAGAAAAACCGATTGGTTTCACTAATTGACAATATCACTGATGGAGTCTGATTTACAGATTCTCAAGAAAACTTCACCTTGGTCAATCCTTCGGACCGAAGGGATTTTGGCATCGGTGACGATGAAGAGACCAAGGTGGAAACATTCGTCTCGAACCTCGACATATATCTTCCTGATGACAGTCTTCGCCCGATAGAGGAATCTCCTGCATTGCGTGCCTTGCGGGGTGAAATCGTGACGGGTTATGAACATATAGTTCGGATACCTGTCAATGGAGAATTGCGTCATCGACAGATTAATTCCTCATCGGTTAGAGATCCAAAGGCAATATGATTTGGTCAATATCCGTTGTTCGGGACATTACAGAAATCAAGAAAGCAGAGAAGGCATTACTGGAGAGTGAAAAGCGTTTCCGACGATTGGTGAATCAGATGCCAATCCCGCTATGCTACGTTAACAAGGACGGTGCATTGCTCTATTTCAACTACCGGTTTGTAGAGACCTTTGGCTACACTCACGAGGATGTACCAACGCTGGAGGAGTGGGGACAACTGGCTTTTCCCGAAGAGAACTATCGTCGCTGGATTTTTGCCACCTGGGAAACGACTGTCCAACGCGCCATTCAGGAAAAAACTGACATCCAGCCTATTGAATACAACGTCACTTGTAAGGAGGGTATGGTTCGCATTGTGGAGATTTCTGGCATCATTATAGGGGATGGCCCCGTCATTGCTACGTTTATTGATCTGACAGATCGCAAGAGGGCAGAAGAGATCTTTCGAGAGAGCGAAGCAAGTCGCAGAGTTGGCGAAGCTATCGAAGCTGAACGGTGGCGGCTCTTTGACATTCTAGAAAAGCTGCCAGCAATGATATGCCTTCTAACATATGACTATCGCATTGCCTTTGCCAATCGCAGCTACCGCGAACATTTCAGTGTTTCCAGGGGTTGCATTGTTATGAATCTCGTTTTGGATTCACCAATAAATGTGAGTTCTGTGAATCCTATAAAGTACTTAAAACCGGAAAACCCCATCATTGGGAATCCAACGGTTCGGATGGAAGAGTGATTGAGACCTATGACCTTCCGTTCACCGATGTTAACGGTTCGCCTATGATCCTTAAAATGAATTTTGATATTACTAAACGCAAGTTGTCTCAGGATGCGCTGCGCAAGGAGCAATTCCACGCCCTGGCCGAGGCAATGTCCCAAATTGTTTGGATCACAAGGGCAGATGGATGGAACATATATTTCAACCATCAATGGGTGGAGTATACCGGCCTTACACTGGAGGAAAGGTACGGCCATGGTTGGAACAAGCCCCTTCATCCCAATGACCAAAAGCGCGCTTGGGATGCTTGGCAAAATGAAGTGCACAATAACGGTTCCTATTCACTTGAATGCCGGCTGCGCAGGGCCGACGGCGCTTATCGTTGGTGGCTGGTTCGTGGAGTTCTTTTCTTCAATGAAAGCGGAGCGAAGACAAGTGGTTTGGTACTTGTACCGACATCCACGAGATCAAGCAGGCTGAAGAAAAAATTAGGTTATCAAATATTTATAATCGTAGTTTGATTGAAGCTAGCTTGGATCCTTTAGTAACCATTGGGCATGATGGTAAAATTACTGATGTAAATGAAGCTACAGAGTTTGTTACTGGTTATTCACGAGACGAACTCATTGGTACCGACTTTACGAACTATTTCGAAGATCCTGATAAAGCTAAGAAAGGGTATCAAGAAGTGTTTAAGGAAGGATTTGTGTCGGACTATGCGCTTGGAATCAAACATAGGGATGGAAACATAACACCTGTTTTATACAATGCTTCAATTTATCAGGATGAGTCTGGTGAGGTTATTGGTATTTTTGCTGCAGCGCGTGACATCACAGAGCTTAAAAAAATGGCAGAAGCGTTAAAATCTAAATTAGAAGAACTTGCCAGATCAAATGAGGAATTAGAACAATTTGTTTACGTTTCGTCACACGATTTACAAGAACCCTTGCGGATGATAACAATCTATTTGCAGCTTTTACAAAGGAAATATCAGGGTAATCTAGACGATAAAGCTGATA
>PLUB01000016.1 GCA_003164755.1 Methanosarcina sp.
TTAGATTTTTTGCAACGGAACCGTATTAAGTAATTATTATTACAATAGATCCCAAAGAGTAACTAAAAAACTAGTCTTAGTAAAAAGAATTTTTGACTGGAAATGAAATTAAGTTTCAGTTTCTGTTAGATATTTCCTAAAATAATCTTTTTAATAATTCTTTACTATTTTTAATAGATATCTGCTTAAATATTAACAATCATTTAATCCATTATAAATTAAAGAGTATTTAGATAAACTTCAATATTTGACTACAAATGTGAGATTGAGAGGCCAGTTAATTTCAAAGACTTCAACATTTCAGGTTCCAACCTTAACTGGGTTCAATATTTTTTTCAGGGTGGAGACTGCAGAGAGAGCTGCAAGATAGCTGGTTTTAGGGTTTTCCGGAGAAGGGAGATTTTCGACTCTTGTGAAAAACTTGCCGAATTCTCCTTCTACAGTAATTTCATGCACGTTTCTGGCTAGGGTAGGGTCGGCAACTACTCTCACTTTAGTCCGCTCAAATCCTATACCTGCAAGGCTTATTGTTGCTGCCACGTTTACATTTGTTGGAAAGGCTTTGACGGCATACGAGGCAGAGCCTTCAAAAATTAAGGTTTCTTTTTTGATCTTTTCAAGTTCAATTCCCATATTTGCGATATATGGAGCCCCTGATAAACCTGAAGGAGGTTTTCTGGTGGTCAGGGTAATTGATGAGATCCCAGCTGCTGAAGCTGAATTTATCCCATCGATACCAACAACAGCGCCTGAAGGGAAATATAGCTTGCAGTTATTCTGTTTTGCAAGTTTAAAAATTCTTTTCCTGAGTTCCTCGTCCACCAAAGCACCTACACTCAGGACCATCACATCAAGTCCTGCTTCAAGTGCCTGTGGCACTATGGACCTTACAGCATCTTGAGAGGCACTTTCTATGACAAGATCTACACTGCATAACAGTTCTTCAATCTTCATATATGCTGGACTGTATCTTTTCAGGGAAGCTACAAGTTCAAGAGCTTTAGTCTCAGAAGAGTCGAAAAGAGCAGGAAGCTCCACATCAACCGCCCCATTATCAATAGCCCTGCAAATATGGCCACCAATAAATCCACAACCGATAATTCCTATTTTCAGCATTTCAAACTCCTTATAAATAATCACCATTTTTGACCATTATTTTTAAATACTAAGTTTCATAATTGCCGAGATTTTTTTTCTGGGGTTTTGATTTATTGCGGTCTCAGGAGGTAGTAGATGATGATGAATTTTTGTGATCCCAGAAAATACTAAAAACTCTCCAATTTAGAGGTGGGAGACTTGTATTATTTCCCCCCTCCTTAAATCTTCTGTTGCTGAGCATCTTCATCTTTTTATTACTTCGGAGTGCAGAGGATCAAGAATATACTGTCCTTTAGATTTGAAATTATGTGAACCTTCAACTCTTTTTATTTTCGTTCAAACCTCTAAATAGCCGTTTCTTTGTAAAGTGAATTTGTTTTTGGTACAATTGTCATAGGTGAAATACGCATTGGAATTTAACAACTTTTGCCATGATTATGATCAAATCATCTATCATATGGTGTTGATACCTAAGTATCAATACAATATATTCTGCAACAATAAAATTAAAAAGGATTTAATGTCTAAGTTTGCCATTATTTGCACGAAGTAGAGCTGCAAAGTTCATTCTATGGAAGTTTGTAGATGATAATGTTCACTTATTCCTGGAATTCCATCCAAGCAAATCTCTATAAGAGGTCGTTCAATACTTGAAGGGAGGTCGTTCTTACAGACTTTTTAAATTTTATCTTTAATTGGAATAACTATACTGTGATGGGAGTCCTATAGTCAAATGGTAAGTTCTATCGGCCCTTTGGAGATATGATATGATACAATAATAACATCATAGAAAGGAATCTCAGAGAGAGCTGAGAGTAGAGTTTAAATCATCTAGATTAAAGGAAAGTGGACAAAAAAGAAATAAGGATTTCTGAGTCTCTACAAACCTAGCTGGGAGCTTGAAGAATATCCTATTCTTTAGGTTGAGATGGCTGACGCAATTTGATCCATAAAGTTTTTTATACCCTTTGTATTAACTCACATTAACATTAAAAATATGCAGAAAGGCACCATATACTTTATGAATTTAAGTAGCATAAAAGTAGCTGGGTAATGTTCATGCTTATCAAAGATGTTGAAAACTTTATCGAAGAAGATTTGGGGTACGATGACTTCTCGTGCACTATCGTACCTAACAAATCTACAGAAGCTATTATTTCTACAAAAGAGGATTGTATTGTTGCCGGGATTAAAGAAGCTGAATCAATTTTCTGCTATCTTGGAATTCAGGCTGAAACAACCCTTCAAGATGGGGATAGTCTCAAAAAAGGAGATATAATTTTCAAGCTAAATGGGGAAGCAGTGTCCATTCTTAGGGCAGAGAGACTTACATTGAATTTCCTTGGACATCTTAGCGGGATTGCAACTCTTACTCGGGCTTGCATGGATATAGTAAGGAAACATTCGGACACTACAAGGGTGGCATGTACTAGAAAAACCACACCAGGCTTAAGAAAATTTGAAAAATTGGCTGTAATTGCAGGTGGAGGAGATCCTCACAGGTTTAACCTTTCAGACTTGATCATGATTAAAGACAACCACTTAAAACTGATGGGACTTGAAGCTGCAATTAAAGCATCCCGAAAAACAAGCTTCACTCGTAAAATAGAAGTTGAGGTTGAGTCTGCAGGAGATGCTTTACTTGCTGCAAAACTCGGAGCTGACATTATCATGTTGGATAACATGCAACCTGAAGAAGTTCTGGGAACTCTCGGCCTACTTAAGGAAAAAGGGCTTAGAGATTCAGTAATTGTTGAAGCATCTGGGAGGATTTCTCAGGCAAACCTTGAAGTTTATGCCAAAACAGGGGTAGATGTTATATCTATGGGTTCTCTTATCCATAAATCAAGATGGATAGATATCAATCTGGAAATACTAGATTAGAAATCGTTATTGAAAAAAATCCGACACCATATATTTCAGGAATCCTTATCAGAAAACATCAGCAAAGAAAATTTCAATTTTAGTTTGGCTTCTTTTTTGCTTAAGAACATTTCGATAAACCTCTGATTTTCACGAGTCACTTATATAACAGTAATAAACATATGATGAAATTTAAGGGTTGATCGAGATTCTCTTCAAAACTTTGCTTTCGATTGAATATGTCAGAGTTTCTGTAGTCTCACATGGCTATTATCATTATGCCCTAAATTTTCCTCAACATCTCATAGAAAAAAGTTCATCCATTCATCTTAGGTACATTTTTTTTGTGATCTCGCTTGTCCAACTTTCCACAAATGCACACAAAAATGCCATTGATTGTCTCAATATAGCAGTAGCTTAAAATAAATCTAGCTTTCAATGGATAATAGTGGGCAAACAGACAAACAAATTATATGTCTGTGTACATTTGCGATGTCGGTTGCATTTCAGTGAATCAGCTATACCAAATCTGTTCCAGTGCATGAAACCGCAAGCACTCATTTTACTGGAAACTTAATTATAAAAACATCAAGTACTTAATGACGGAAGATCAGCTTTTAGGGTTCTCAGTAATCCCCTAAACTTCGCAGATATACTTTGCATCACTCACACCAAGCTTTCCTATTATATCTTCTGCGCCGTTCAAAGCCGTCTTATAATATCCTGCGTTCAATCCATTTCCGCGAAGCTTTTTCACAATCAGTGCCGCCATAAATGTTTTCTCAACATCTGTACTTGTGGCAGTTATAAATAACTCTTTACTCACAGCATCTTCACCTCAAATTTAAGTTCTGTAATCATTCTCATATCATCACTAATGATGATTCCGGAAGTTGTCAGCATATCTCCGGATATAGCGGCATTAGCACCTGAAAGAAATAGTGACCTGCCTTTATCTGCTATAAGGTCTCTGCCCCCTGCCAACCGAATAGCAGCATCTGGTAAGATAAAGCGAAAAATTGCCACTGTTTTGCGCACTTCATCAGCTGTCAGCACAGGAAGT
The DNA here is from genome assembly GCA_003164755.1 of Methanosarcina sp. Lineage (GTDB taxonomy): Archaea > Halobacteriota > Methanosarcinia > Methanosarcinales > Methanosarcinaceae > Methanosarcina. Next base: position 4,025 of record PLUB01000016.1, read on the forward strand.
TTCTCATAGGGGGTTTCTGGGATTGGACTCAAAATATTTACAGGAACAGATTTGATACCCAATCCTCGAATATCCAAAGCCATATCAATGCGATCTTCCATTGTTTCACCAAGTCCTATAATGCCACCGCTGCATACTTCAAGTCCTGCTTTTTGTGCTGCTTTTATAGTATTTATTTTATCGTCATAGGTATGAGTTGTGCAGATGTTAGGAAAATTTTTGCGTGAAGTTTCCAAATTGTTATGATATCTTTGTATTCCTACATTTTTTAGTTTTAATAACTGTTCTAGAGACAATAACCCATGGGATGCGCATAAAGAAATATCGCAATTTTTTCTGATTTTACTGTAACTGTTACAAACACTTTCTAGTTCATCATCCGCCAGTTTCTTCCCTGATGTTACCACAGAATATCTCAAAATACCTTTGTCATGGTTGCAAATTGCTTCTTTTAATAAGCTTTTACAATCCAAAAGAGGATATTCCTCTATGGAGACCTTATAATGAGCTGATTGTGCACAAAATTTGCAGTTCTCCGAACATTTCCCATTTTTTCCGTTGATAATTGTACAAATGTCAAAAGCATTGCCACAGAAATGCTGACGCAACTCGTTGGAAGCTGTGCTCAGTTCCTCCAAATCAGCATTAATAAATTGCATCGCATCTTCTTTATTAATTTGAAATCCATTTAATATTTTGTTTTTTGTTTGTTGTATCGTAAAACATTAACCTCCTTTCAGGACCTAGTTCCATAATTAATATATAATTCCTCGAATAACAGGCACAAACAAATTAGGATTCCGATAAACCCTAGATTTTGTCATATGCTTATAAATTGTATATAAATGACTCATAAAAATCAGGGATTTATGAAATCCTCATTAATATTCCCCAATAGTTGCTTTAATCTGACATTCTGCAGATGTACATATTTGTAGAATTTGTTTACCTATTTGCCAGCTATTATCTATCGAAGGTTAGATTCATTTTTAAATTGTTGTCGTGTTGAGAAAATAGGTTGTATTATTTGTACATCTACAGAAAATGAGTTGAAGCTTTTCCAATACATTTTTCAAACAGGATTTAAAATAAAATTATCTTATCATAAAAAGATAGAACTTATTTCAGAATTTTGGAATCTAGTTTGATCAGTGACTCAAAGATGCAACCTTATTCTCATGTTGTTTTCTGACCATATTGTATGCGTCAGCTACTGCAAATATCCAGATACCAAAAAATGTGAAAAAACCAATAATAAGAGCCATCAAGCAGAAGCTAAACCCCAATGCAGCAATTATTGCAAGTCCTCGAAATATATCACCTGCATATACCTGGCCGAGCCCTGGAATTATGCAAGATAATAACGCTGCAAGAATCGGACTTTTTCTTTTATTTTTGATTTTTTCTATGCTATGCTCAGGGCATATTTTTGCCATCGTATGGAGCTCTGCATCTGTATTACATGTTTTACAATATGCTTTTTCCATCGTACTTACTCCATTAAAATAATTATTTTCATTCAATAGCATGTTGCCTAAATTATGCTCAACGACATTCAGTTCTTTTAATTATTTTGGGATGCTACGATGCATCACAACATTTCAACTCTGAAGTGTTTATCTGCAAGAATGAGATACGTATTGATCCTGAATTTCAACTTGATTAGGGTGTGGTGGACAAAAGGTATCTGATTTTTGCTTTCTATCAGAGGAAACGGTTATTGAAAGATTAGATCGAGGATGACCTTTACTTCTCATTTCTAGCTCCTTATACCAACCAAAAGCAGCTCTTTTCACTTCAATATCTCGCTCTTTTAAAGAATGCTCAAGGCCAGTTAAAATTTCAATTGCAGTTTTCGGGTTGCTTAAATCGTTTGTAAAATGGGCATACAGATAAATCATAACCTTTTTTGTCTGTATCATTTCGAGGTGCCTGATAACTTCTAGAGTGGCATTTTCAATAACATTATGTGGATTGTCCTCATCGATTTTCTCAGCACAGCAGAACAGAACGACACATTCTTCCATATAATCTTTTTTTACAGCTATTGACTCTGCTACTTTTGTTTTCGTTTTGATATAGTACCATACATAATCAACGTGGATAAAAATAATTCTAATTTTGAGTCCTCCTTCCAAGTTAACTGAACTTTCCGATAAGAGCACTTATGCTATCACTTGTAACCATACCTATTATTCGGTTTTCTAAGTCGATGACTGGAAGTGCGGAAATGGAGTGGTTTTCCATTATTGACGATGCAGTCTCAATTTTATCGTCCCCATGCACATATCTGACATCACGTGTAATGATATCATTCAATTCAGTTATTTTACAGGCAACTGCTTTTGTAATATCCCAGGAAGTGACAATACCTTCAAGTTTTCCATCTTCTGATACGACAGGTAGATGGTTTACTTTCTTTTTTACCATGAGTATTGATGCATTTTCTATTGTCTCATCTCTGAAAACTGAATAGAAATTCTGATTCATGATATCCTTTACAAGAATCTTGGATAGAAAATTTTTTAGTAGGTAATTCATCTGCCCTTCTTCAAGCAAAAAGGCATCATGCCCATATTGAGACCGGATTTCTTCGTATTTTGCATCAACTCCATTTGCTGTAAGAGCAGATACGATTTCTTGGGCTTGATACGGAGGATAAAGCCAGTCCGATGTTATGGAAATTACAAGGTACTTTGCAGTAACTACAGCAAAGCCATCTATGAGGGACCCATTCTTTGAAAGGTCAAAGAAATCCACACATTTTGTAATATAGAGATATGAATTAGCATCAAAACGCTTTGTAAAGGTATCTCCCTGATGATTCAGATAGCTTTCTACCTGAAAATTTGGGGAGCGATCTATACCTTCTTCATCCTGCTGAACTCTCCCAAACTTTTTTTGCATTGAAGCATCGCTTAGGTATGTTATATGCCCTACCATTCGTGCAAGTGCGAGTCCTTGTACAGGTATTTCTTTCCCATAATAGTGTCCTCTGTTCCATTTAGGGTCATCAGTTATTGCTTTCCTTCCAATTGCTCCAAATGCAATTTGTTGTGGGGTTGAGGATGCAGTGGTAGCTATTGCGATAGCTTTTTTTACCATTTCAGGATAGCTCACTGTCCATTGAAGCACCTGCATCCCGCCCATTGAGCCGCCTGCAACTGCATAAAGTTGTCTTATCCCTAGATATTCAATTAGTTTCTTCTGGGTGTTTACAATATCTGCTATAGTAATTACAGGAAATGAGATCCCATAGGGTTTCCCCGTTTCAGGATCTATGGAAGAGGGACCTGTAGATCCCTTACAGCCTCCCAGTATGTTTGAACAGATGACGCAGTATTTCTCTGTATCAAATCCTTTTTTTGGGCCAATTACTATGTTCCACCAGCCTGGCTTTAAATCTCCCTTATGAAACCCTGCGGCATGGGCATCACCTGTTAAGGCGTGGCAGATTAGGATAACATTGCTCTTATCAGCATTCATCTTTCCATAAATCTCATATTCTATACTGACATTGGAAAGAGTTTTCCCACTCTCCAGACTTAGAATTCCAGGGACGTTGTAGTTCATTGAACGAACTATTCCTAAATTTTGGCCTTTTTTTTCCGAAAAGAAATTTTTAAAGGAGGGAACCTTGACCGAAATTTCCATGTTCATACCTCTGAAAGTTCATGTTCGAGATTGAACTTTATGTTTTCAGTATCATTCAGACCCAGGGGCAAAGTTCCTCTGAAGATATTTTATATATATTCAAGACTACATAGGGCTTCCAACGTTCCTTGTATCCTGATATCTTATACCATCCTTCTATTCTATCCCTTTTTCAGCTTTATTTCGAATAAGAAGCGGAATCTAACTCACTTAATTCCGGGTTGTGCCGAGAGCATAGTTACTCTGCCATTCTGGTATACATTCGGTTATCACATACATTCACAATTGTGACAACATTATCGCATTTGTGATACTAGTATAAATATTTATTTCTGAATATGTGGAAAGAGGAGTACGGATGATTGCACTTTGTGAAAATTATTAGTGAGAAATAAAAGAGAGAATTAGACAAGCATCCTTCAAATTTAGATCAAATAGTAATTTTCTTCAGATTATAGCAAAAAGCCTTCTCTGAAGTAGGACATCTTTTTTTTATTAGAGAATTTTCTTTCCAGATTTTTAACTATTTCTCTTTCTGTTTCGATTATAAATTCCGTAGAACCTGACCTGTTGATATTTTGTATAATTCCAGATGCTAAGAATAGGGTCTGCAAGTTTAAGAACTTCAGGCTTGCACTCAAGATATGCAAAAAATTTGTGCTGTGATGCTTTTTTTTGGTGTGAAGGGATACAAATTTTCCCAGATTTTGATCTGGAATGAAAATACTCTACAAGTTTACAATAAAATTTACTACATTTATTGAATTTGCAGAATTGTATAGATACCGGATTCTGCTGTTACTATGACTGAATTACTTATATAGCATATGAAGATTGCTTTAGGATTTTTTCTTTCCCACATATTAAGAGATCCCACAATGATTATTATGTCACTGGCAGCCTAAATTTAGAATCGGTAAAATAATTATTTTTCCAAGAAAAATAATTGGTGTCGAGTCTGTCATTAAATGAACGCCTGCAAAAACTGTCATCCCAGCTTTTAAGCTCACTGCTACTTTATAGGGGAAAGAAAACCTGCAACAAAATTCACAACATTTTGAACTTTCTCATGTGTGTAAAAATGTGCAAAGATTATTGTATTCGTTTCTTTGCTAAGTTTTTTATTTCGTCTGCAATTTTTCAGTTTTCCAAAATAATCTTGTTCCTTAAACTGAGGAGTAAAAATGCAGAAATCCGTTTTTAATTTTCATCTTCTTCCATTAATTCCGCATACTGAGCAATTCTCTGTTTTATTAACATTTAATTCGCTAAAGGAGCATGAAAAACCGTCCCATAACAAAAGACGATTTTCCAGAAGCTTTCCCTGTCCAGTTATATATTTAATCGCTTCATTTGCCTGAATTGCACCAATTACTCCTGGGGTTGTTCCTAGTACCGGAAATACTTCTTTTTTGAAAGAGCTCGGGAATATACAGCAGAGACATGGTGTTTTTCCTGGAATTACTGTTGTCACTTGGCCCCTGTAACCTGAGATTGCACCGTGAATAAGGGGTATTTTTCGTTCAACTGCAAGCTTATTCAAAACATACCTTGTATCAAAATTGTCAAGCGCGTCTATGATCAGGTCACAAAGAGGAACTATTGAGCTTACATTTTCATCGGTTATTTTTTCCTTGATCGTATCCACTTTTATTTCCGGATTCAGAGAAGTCAGTTTTTCCTCTGCAGATTCTACCTTATCTCTTCCAATGTCTCGCTCATGGTGGAGAAACTGTCTATTCAGATTACTGGAATCTACTATATCAAAATCTGCAATTATTATTTTCCCGACACCTGCAACAGCGAGGTAAGTTGAGATCGGAGAACCTAATCCTCCTGTCCCAGCAACAAATACACTTGCCTTGCGTAATTTTTCCTGGCCTTCTACTCCAAAAAGCATTATCTGCCGAATATATTTCCCAGTTACATTTTTTTCCATAATTCTTCTCCAATATTTTGATCCGTGATATTTTTAAAATAAAGAGAAACTATCCTGAATTGGCAAAACAATAGCATTAGCCACCTTATTTAAGGATAAATCGGCATATTTTTCTGAAATAATTTGCATCAATTGTTGGCTTTTAATCACGTTTTTTTTGCATGGATGTAATAACACCTTTCAGCTACGCAAAAATCAATATCAATCAATTTATTTTTTGTAGGCTGAATAGTCATAATAAATTAGTCTATCCAGGGCTCAAGTCCTTTTTTCCTGATATGGTCGTTAATAGCCTCATGGATTGCTTCTTCTGCAAGCATTGAACAGTGCACTTTTATTGGAGGGAGCCCATCAAGTGCTTCTGCAACTGCTTTATTTGAAAGTCTCCAAGCTTCTTCCAAAGTTTTTCCTTTGATTAGTTCGGTTGCCATACTGCTTGATGCAATTGCAGCCCCGCATCCAAAGGTCTGGAACTTCACTTCTGTAATCCGATCTCCTTCTATTTTGAGGAATATCTTCATTACATCTCCACATTTTGCGTTTCCAACCTCTCCTATCCCATCGCTGTTCTCAATGCTCCCCATATTTCTGGGATTTAAAAAATGGTCCATCACTTTAGCGCTGTAATCCATGAGCCATCCTCTATCAATATTCTTCAATTTTCAAATTATTAAAAAAACTTCTTCTGACTCAAAATTTCTTAGTAATTTCCCACTTTATTTTGATTAACTCATTTGTTTTCTTAAAGAGTCCTATATTCCTGAGGCGTCAATGGTGACATATTTCTTAGCTTCTGCACTATTTCAGGAAGAATCTCAAGTACCTTGTCCACATCTTTTAGGGTATTCATCATTCCAAGACTTAATCTCAAAGAACCGCGAATTATTTCAGGCTTGACTCCACAAGCTGTAAGAACATGCGAGGTTTCGAGAGAAGAAGAGTTACAAGCGCTTCCTGCAGATGCAAAAATTCCTTTCGCATTTAACATAAGCAGAAGAGATTCTCCCTCTATGTATTCAAAATTTACATTTATGTTGTTTGCAAGCCTTTGTGTAGGATGACCATTGAGATGGGTTTTTGGAATCGTAATAAGGCCTCTAATCAAGCTATCTCTCATCTCAAACAGGATTTTATTTGATTCTTCAATCTCGTCTGTTGCAAGCTCTATAGCCTTCCCAAGACCTACAATAGCTGGGACATTTTCGGTTCCAGCCCTTCGTTTTCTTTCCTGATCCCCACCATGAATCAGTGTTTCTATTTTTGTTCCTGTTTTTATGTAGAGTGCCCCGCATCCCTTGGGTCCTTGGAATTTATGTCCTGAAAGGGATAGAAGGTCAATATTCATTTTTGTGACATCTATAGGGATGTGACCTACTACCTGAACCGCATCAGTATGGAAATATATCCTGTTTTCTCTTGCTATTTTTCCGATTTCTTCTACAGGTTGAATCGTCCCAATTTCATTATTTGCGAACATTATGGAAATGAGTATCGTATCATCCTTAATTGCGCTCTTAAGTTCCTCAGGAGATACCAGTCCATATTTATCTACAGGGAGATATGTTACCTCAAATTTCTGTCCTTCTATCCATTCACATGCGTGCAGAACTGAATGATGTTCTATCGAGGAAGTGATGATATGTTTTCCTCTATTCCTGTTTGCAAAGGCTATCCCTTTTATTGCCCAATTATTTGATTCGGTACCTCCTGATGTAAAATAAATTTCAGATTCTCCAGCACCGATAGCTTTTGCAACCTTTTTTCTTGCGTTTTCGATTGCATGTTTTGAGGTTTTCCCCAGATCATGAATTGAAGAAGGGTTTCCGAAGTTTTCTGTCATGTAGAGGATCATATTTTCTACAACTTCTTTTTTTACAGGAGTTGTAGCAGAGTTATCCATGTAAATTTTCATGTTCTCAACTGTCACACCTACACCTTCACAATTGTTAATAACCATACAGATTGTCACTATTTAATTTTTATCGTGTAATACATTCGGATAAATTCGACAAATTTTTAAAAACTAGCTGTTAGTTATAGAAATCATCAATTCGTAGCTCAATCCCAGCACTAGTATTTTTTACACTGAAAGTAATATATATAGATACACAACATACTAATTCACAATTGTGATTCATTAAGTGTGATGGTTACTATGGAAACTCCATGTCAGAAGGCTGTATGGGATCTTATCCCTGCAATAAGAGCCAGTCTTGCAATAGAACTTGTAAATAAAGGACAGTCACAGGCAACTTCTGCAAAGTTGTTGGGGATTGCACCGTCAGCAGTTTCCCAGTATATTTTGGGAAAAAGAGGGTACAGGATCGAATTTAAGGGCGAAACGAAGGAATTGATCGAAAAGCTTGCTCAGGACTTGATCGACAACAAGGTCGACGACTTTGTGGCAAGTATATGTAAGATCTGCGTAAATGCAAGAGGAATTGAAAGTAACTGCAAAAGCAGTTTTGGTCTCGAAGATTTAGGTAATAAAGCAGTGGAAATTGAAAAATAAAAGCTTATTCCGGTTGAATACCCCGCAGCTTGCTACTGTAATTTGAACATATGTATTTTGGATTCTGTAGAAATCCTTAATTTAATGAAATTATTTCTAGGATCTTTTTGTTTAGGTTGTATACTATAAGTTTAAATTTCACTTATTTTACATGATTACAGAACTTTCCTGTCCTAAGTACTTCTCAAACTTCCTTTTGACAACAGAGAATGTTGTCTCAGCTATATTCCTTTAATAATATCTCAAGTTGTCAAAGGCCAGAGTAACTGTTTTCTGTATTGCCCCCGAATTTTCGTTCTCTTTCTTTCCCTTTAAAGGTGTAATTGAGTCTGCTCTGATTTCTTCTCTAATTAAATAATGAATTTTTTCTGAATCATACACTTTATCCATCACACAACATTCAGATTTTCTAATTCCATTTGATTGTCCTATCAAAGCATTTGCATGTTGATTTCATGATCTGTTTGTTGACTTATTTTCCATCCGAATATTACCTTCTTTATCTTGTCTAATGATATTGAAGCTTTCAGGAGCTCCAAAAGAGTTTCCCTGTTCTACGGGAATAATAATGACTTGCTTAGGAACTCGTAAATCCTGTTGCATCAATCTCGGTAATGGAGAAATTCTCTCCATGTGAGTAAAACAGCTTTATAATTCTTGACAAAATGAGGTTAAATAGGTAAGAAGAAACTATAGATACAAACTTTTGAAGAGTATTGAAATGAAGAATCTTATCAAGATCAAGTTTTTCTTTGACATCGTTCATGAGGTCAATAAGTTTTATAAAATCACGATAGTCTGTGTATATATATTCCTTAAATAAAACAGAACACGAAGCTGATGCTGAGTATAAACAGATCTAAATATTTGCAGGAATAAAGGTTCAGTCTCGAAGACTGAACAGTTTGAAGACTGGTATCGACAAATTTAATGTATTTATTTGATTTCAATATTGAATGTGTCTTCGTTTTTGTGGGGAAGAAATAAGGAGTTATATTATACCATAATATCTATAAAAATAAAATGTAAAAATTCAACTTAGAGGCTTTCTACATAGCCTAATTATTTGCAATAATTTATAAAACCTATTCAAAAAGTTCCAAAATCAGGTTTTTTTTCTGCATCGCCTTATTTATGTTATCTGTCCACTATTAATCCAACCCAAAAGCACAAAGGCCATGAAGAATACACAAAAACCATAGAGCAAAGGAGCGATCGAGCTATTGAAACAGCACCAGCTTCAGGCCAAATGAAAATATAAAAAGCGCCATAAAATTTCTGAATTTTTCGTGGGGTCTTTTTCCAATTATTTTCCCAGATCATTGCCCCAACAAAATATGTGGGTATGTAGATCAAAAAACCTGGTATAATGGCAGGCTCAAGCCCGATACCACCTGTGATATAGGCAGCTATCCTTGTAGAATCGATTACAAAAGATAAGGCACCCACGGTTGCAATATAAACGGTCTTCTCCAGGTTAAAAGCGCTCAAAACTAATGCATTTATCTCTCCTATATACCGAAGATACTGCAAGAAACCCAGTCAAGAATCCACAGGATATTGTTACCGATTACCTTTGCCTCAGCTTGAATTGCGACTTTAATATTTACAGTAGCAGAAGCACACACAAAATCAATTTAGTTCAAATTCTCTAAACACTTCATCGCGTATCACTAAAAAACCAGCGCCTGCCCTATCCCTTTTTCTGGCTAAGGGCACATCAATGATTTTTTCCACTTTTCCTGGGCCAGCTGTCATGACAACAATGCTATCCGCCAAAAATGCTGCTTCTTCAATATCATTTGTAACAAATATGATTGTCTTTTTCTTCTCTTGCCATATTCTTTCAATTTCATTTTGCATCGTCATTCGTGTCATTGCATCCAAAGATCCAAAGGGCTCATCCATTAATTCCGATATAATATGGAATAATCGAGCTTACAAGCACATCGGTAAAAAAATGAGAGAATTAAGTATTTTCACCAATTTTAGACTCTTAGGTACAGAAACTCCTCGATAGCTATATATCCAACATAAGCTAATTCACAATTGTGAATTTTCTGTAAATAGATTTATGCTGTGATATAATAACTAGCTTAGAATTGCAAAATTTAAGGCAAGTTGTAATGCTTAAAATAAGATGTCGAGGATTTTGATAAATCCATAAATTTTTCCATAGCCTTACAAATTGTATATGAATAGTAAACAAATTATATACAGATGACTCGTGTAAATTAGAGATTTATTGAAATCCTCTGTAATTATTCTTGAGAAAGGTTTTAAGTGAAAAAATATTTATTACTCACAATTTGGGATATATTTTGGAATGAATTAAATTACAGTAATTTAGAGAAAACCGTAGGAGAAGGTAATTGTATGGGAAGAATATACTCCGATATAACATGGACAATAGGTAACACACCGCTTGTTCGGTTAAACCATATGACAAAAGATCTGCATGCTGATGTGGTAGTCAAAGTGGAGTCTTTTAACCCACTGGGAAGTGTAAAGGATAGAATTGGATTGGCAATGATCGAAGGAGCAGAACGTGAAGGGAAGATCAAAGCTGGCACTATCATAGTTGAACCAACTAGCGGTAATACTGGCATAGCACTTGCAGGAGTATGTGCTGCTCGTGGCTATAAGCTGATACTGATCATGCCTGAGACAATGACTATCGAAAGGAGAAAACTACTGAAGGCCCTGGGAGCAGATCTCGTCCTGACAACCGGAAGCGAAGGAATGAAAGGGGCAGTCAGTAGAGCAGAACAAATGGCTGCAGAAGATCCTATGCTTTACTTTATACCTCAGCAATTCCGGAACCCTGAAAACCCGGAAATCCACCGCAGGACGACTGCCGACGAAATATGGAAAGATACTGACGGGAAGGTGGATGCTATTGTAGCAGGCGTGGGAACAGGGGGAACCATTACAGGTGTTGCCAGCATCATCAAAAAAAGGAAACCTACTTTCAAGGTGATTGCAGTCGAACCTGCAGAGTCTCCAGTTCTCAGTGGAGGAAATCCTGGACCCCATAGAATCCAAGGTATCGGTGCAGGGTTCATTCCTGATGTACTCCAGCTTGACCTGGTTGATGAGATAATTAAGGTGACTGGAGACAATGCCGCTATTACTGCCAAAAGATTAGCAAGGGACGAAGGCATCCTTGCAGGCATATCTTCAGGTGCAGCTACATATGCGGCATTGCAAGTTGCCTCCAGGGAAGAAATGAGCGGGAAAATGATTATTGTAATCTTACCGGATACAGGAGAGCGTTATCTGAGTACCGATCTGTTTGATTGATCTATTTGAAATTGACATTCGGAGGTCCCAAATGGGAATCAGGGAAGATATAAGGACAGTTTTTGAAAAAGATCCTGCAGCAAGGTCTACTCTGGAAGTACTTTGCTGTTATCCAGGACTGCATGCTGTCTGGATTCATCGGTTATCTCACTTTCTCTGGGAAAAACATTTCTTTTTTTCTGCTCGTTTGCTATCCCATATCTCCAGGACATTTACAGGAATTGAGATCCATCCTGGAGCAAAACTTGGAAAGAGGGTATTTATTGACCATGGATCTGGAGTAGTAATTGGTGAAACTGCTGAAGTAGGTGATGACGTTCTCATATATATGGGAGTTGTACTTGGAGGGACAGCCCTTGAGAGGATAAAACGCCATCCTACTGTTGAGAAAGACGTCGTTCTTGGTTCAGGTTCGATTGTACTTGGACCAATTATTATTGGAAGAGGTGCTAAAGTAGGTGCTGGCTCGGTTGTAATTCGATCAGTTCCACCCGAAGCTACTGTTGTGGGGGTCCCTGCCAGAATTGCAGAGCCACAGCCAGCTATATCTACAGGGCAACTGGACCACAATAAGTTACCTGATCCCATGCTTTCTTTAGTAAGCCAGATGCTTGACAGGTTGAGCAGGCTAGAAGAACAGACTCATGCACAAAAATATGCACCGTTGCACAGGACATTTTTACAAAAAACTGTTCCTAAAAAAGATGAACAAATTTATTCCCAGCTGAAACAAGTAATCGATCCAGAAGTCGGGATAGATATTGTCAAGATGGGTATGGTCAAAGAGGTCATTGTGGATGGAACAAATGTAGACGTAAACCTTGTATTGACAACTAATATCTGCCCTATGGCAGAATACCTCAAAGACCAAGTAAAGCGAAAAGTTCTGAACGTTGGCGGAATAGAAAAAGTTAGTGTCAATATCCTTGATGAACCCTGGAACTGGGATCGATTCAAAGAACAAACACGAGATCAACAGTCAACCTGAAAATGTCAGTCTAAGTGTATTCCGTGCCAGATTGGAATAAATAGAAGATTTAGATGAACTTCTTAATTTCATTACATGCTTATGAATAGCTTATAAATTACTTGTGAAAATCAGTGGTTTATCGAAATTCTTAATATAATCGGTGGAAGGTGCTGTCCTGATTTCGCTATGGAAATCAGACAGAGCCATGGCAGAAAGATTCATATGATGCTTAAAAAACTTATTCTAAATCACGAGTTGATACCAACGAAAATGATGAAACCGCTCTAAAAGAGTCCAAGTTCTATCAAGCAGAATGTTCAAGATGGCATGATCAAATACATTCCTTATTCTTATCCCTTTTCATGTTTGTGTAGATGTTCCATTTTTGACCTGGGACAAAGTCAACAATAACAAGATATGATTGTCCCCCATACTTATGATGAGATTAGTGGTTGCACCTTTGGAGGCAATAATAGGAATATTGGCTATCAGACATCTTTTTACCATTTCAGAGGAAAGTCTTCATCAACAGGTAACAATATCTGGGAAAAGTCTACTTAATGTTTTAAGCCAAAAACTATTACCTTATCAAGAGCTTTGACTCTATAGATACCTTTTATTTATACAAATCTTGCCATCCATCCAAAAAGCTCTATAGATATGTATGTGCCTCTTTCTAGTGTAAAAGATTGAAACTGCACATTAGCACGATGTTGTCGATTGTATTCATTCGTTGAATTTATTACTGAGCCAGGAATAAGATTTGTTGCGGCATTATCCACATGATGGAGATATTGAAGTATCTGGAAATCAGCGAGACAATTTTCAATTTTCATAGCACTTTATCCATACTACCGCTTCTATATCCTTTAAGATCGAGGGTAACATAGGAAAAGCCACAGTCTTGCAATAACTCAACGATTCGATGTCGAATGTTTACTGCTTTCTCGAATTCTTCAGGTATTAACTCAATTCGTGCAATTTTACCATGCATACGTACACGCAAATTGGAAAAACATAGATCGTGCAGTATATTCTCCGCGTTTTCTACCATTTTCAGCTTCTCGAGCGTGATGTTTTCACCGTATGGAATTCGTGATGCTAGGCATGAAGATGACGGTTTGTTCCAGAAATTAAAACCACATTCCTGAGCTATTTGTCTTATTTCAGCTTTTTGAATTCCTAGAGAAAGAAATGGATGAATGATGTTTTCTTCATTACTTGCTTGAAGCCCAGGACGGTATTCATTAAGATCTGAAGCATTGATTCCATCTGCTATATTTGAAATTCCCAGCTTTTCAGCTTGTTCCCGTATAATCCTTGCAGATTGTTTTTTGCAAATGTAGCAACGATTGGGGCTGTTTTTCCTGAATTCTTCATTTTCCATTATGGAAAAAGGCAATATGCTATAAGATAAACCGAATTTACATGCTATTTCCACTGCATCATTAACTGCTCTTCTTGGGACTATAGGCGCATCAAAAAGTATACATTTGGCTCTCTCATGGAGTGCCTTTTGCGCAAATACTGCAAGTAAAGTACTGTCTATACCCCCAGAATATGAAATGAGTAAGCAATCAAATCCTGAAAGCTCTTTGAGCAATGCATCGTGTATATTTTTATTTTCCATGGATGAATACCAACCTTTTGATTTTCACAGTTCTCGTTTGCAAGTTCCACAAACTTTATATTTTTTGGTATCATTCACAATTGTGAATATACTGAAAAGACATTATTGGTAAAAAACGTTATGTCCCATAAATGAAAATGTAGGAATCATCACAGAATATATGTGATAAAAACAAATGTGATACTAATAGTGATGCGCTATGAAGATTCGAATAAAAACCTTTGCTCAGATTAAGGACATTCTCGGAGCGGACAGTTTTCTTGAATATCCAGATGGCACCTCAATGAGAAACCTCCTCAATTCACTTCGCCAAAAAGCTGGTGAATCCGAAGATCAACTTTTTTCCAGGGAAGGAGAACTGCACAGCAATTTAGTTTTGATGATGAACGGTACACGAATTTACAAAGAAGATATAGAATCTATTACACTTTCAGAAGGAGATGAAATTGTACTTTTTTTCCCGGTATCCGGAGGATAATCGATGTAGGAGGAAATATTCAATAGTCGACACAACAAAAATATTTGATACATAACATCCACGATAGATGGGTAAAAAGTGTCAATAGAAGGTATGTTTGTTACTTTTTCAAATATAGTTAGGAAAAATAGAAAGCATTCTGAGTATAAATTATTAAAAGGGTGAAAATTATAGTAGCAAATCCAAAAGATTCGCTAATGCAGATTACACTAATATCCTCAATATAAATTAAAACAGAACTATGCTAAATTCAACAGCTTTATACTCTGTTCCAAAATAGAGGGTATTAATTTATGATTAAAATGTTGACCTTATAGAAAGAACTTGCTCTTCGACTAAATATAATATTCGATTTGCAGACCACAATGCGGTGATATTAGAATATTTTCAATAGAGTTTCACAATTTTGGTATTTTTTATTTTATGTTCATCAATGTCTTGTAGCGTTCCTCTCGTTCGAACATTGATATTTTCTTCATTATTAATAACTTCATTTTGGAAATGGATTACTTGATCTTTTCTATCAGCTAATATGATACTTGTAATATCTGTTAGTATTCCGATGGCCCCATATGGACGTTTTTCATAATCTGTGAGGCAAATCCCACTGTTTTCAATGTAAATGCAAGTTCCATCTTTATTTATCAAGCTTGCTTCTTCGTTAAATCTGCCTTCGGTTATTCTCATATCCTGCAATTTTTTGTCCATGTAATTTGTATCTGCGCGATGGATATTCTGGCTCCAAAAGTATTCCCCCAATTCCTTTAATTTCTCAAAACTATATCCTGTAACTTCTTCTATGGCACCTGTCCAGTTACATTTCCCTGTTCTTAAATCATAATCATATACCTCTGGATCTGTCTGCTCTGTGACAACCCAGTGCATTTGTTCGTTTTTTCGAAGTTTTTCGTCTGATCTTTTACTTTTGGTTATATCTCTGGCAATAACTGAGATAGCAACTAGCTTTTCATAGGTATCAAAAATCGGAGAAAGAGTTAGTGAAATATTTATTATCGTACCATCTTTTCTTAGCCGTAAAGTCTCATAATTATGAATTTTATCTCCCTGTTTAAGTAGCTCAATTAATTCCCTGTTTCTTCAACTAATATGGATGCTCTAGGATAGATATGTGCTTCTCCAGCATTTCTTTAGCTGAATAACCAATACTTACCCTGAGTGAAGAGTTTGTTCGTCCAGTTCAAATGAAGTGGCTTGTGTTAAAAGCAGGGAAGAAGTATTCAAAGAGCAAAAAGTTGAGCGATATGCAGCTCATCCCTGTTACGTTCACCTCGATAAACCCCGGAGATATCGAAGACAGAATCACTAGAGTAAAGAAAAACGAATTGTTAGAGAAATTAATAGTTAGATTATGCAATGAAACCAAGGAACAGGGAGGCGTGATTACAGAAACGGATATTTTTATATTGTTAAGGTTGCCCTATACCATGATTTCCAATCACGTTACAAGTTATGGAAAAAGAACAAAAAAGGTCATTCCAAGAGCTGGTACTGAAATGGACATGGGAAAATCCTTAACTCATAAGAGATTAGCATTCCATAACTACAAGAAAAAGATTCCTACTTCAGAAAATGCGCGCTTAATAGATCATACTCCGGAGTCGGTAGATCGATATATCAAAGATGGAACAAGTATAGAAAAGCTCTATGCAGCTGGATATAATGAGTGGGATGTGGCATTTTTTACAGGGCCCCCCATATATGTAGTCCAAGAATATGTAGAAATAATAAAGTCCTATGAAGTCCTATGAAAAAGAAAAGAGTAATAAAACTGATATTGAAAATCAATAACAAGAGAGATTCAGAGTTATATAACCTATCTTAAGTTAGATCGTTAATATCACGTAAAGCCATGTAGAACTTACGGACAACCTCCCCAGCCATCGTATAGGGCAAAGGGCTTTGTTGCAAAAATGATATTCTGCAGTTTGATACTACCATTCTTACCTTTGTGTATCATTTTCCCAGTTATGAGAAAGATTAACTTTCCTAATTGGGATCTAGCCAACATTTTAACTAAAATATACGCTCAGCTTTTTAGTACATGGTATGGACGCTACCACTGCCCATATCTTAAAGCCGATTGCTCATTTTGTACCACGGAATTTAATCAGAGATAATCATCGGGCGATTGGCCAGGTTTCATGAACTCATTTGCCAAAGCAATCTTTTTCGAGAAATATGGATAACTGCGGAAACGTGCGCTACAAGATCAGCTCCTGCAAGCTAATCCATTGAACATCACCTTAATCTATGAAACTCTTATTGATATCCGTCCTTATTTTAAAACACATGATTCTTATTTCATTGTTGCAAGAGTCCAGTTCAATTTTTAGGATACAGCCAGACTGATTACATTAGAGGCTTTAAAAACTTATTCTATTTCATTAAGATGATCTATCTAAAATTAAGTAAACTTAAATTTGAGTTACCCACATGAAACAGCGAAGAGCCATTGATTTCTTCTTTATCTATCCATTATTTTATAGTCCTTTATTCTAGAATGCTCAACACTAAGATATTCAGTTCTTCTAGAGGGACATCAGGGTTTCTGGCGGTAGCTACCGGCTCTATTTGGTAAAGTGTGAAGTCTTTTTTTAGGCGTTCGTATCCTCCGCCTGCAAGATTAAGGAAAATAGTCTCGTCCTTCCCAACATTTCCGGCTTCTACAGCTTTTAAGAGAGCAGCTGTCGCAACTGCGGAAGGGGGTAGCACATCAATCCCTTCAAGAGATTCGAAAAGGGCTTTAGCCTCAAGAGCTTCTTCTTTGGTAATTGCGTACATTATCCCATCAGTATCTACAAGTGCATCATACAGACCACCTGTAACTCCATATGGAGGAGTCCGATTGGTAAGGACCGTCGCATAAGTCTCTTCTACTTGTTTTTTTGCATCTTCCATGTCATGCCCGGGGATAATTTCCCTTCTTCTTTCCTTCCAGGCGTTGTACATGGGAACAAAAGGAAGGTTCTGGGCAAGCTGAAGTTTAGGGAGTTTTTGCCCGAACCTTCCATCGGCTCTTAGGCGTAATGAAGTTTCCCATGCTGAAATTCCTCCTGTACCGCTTCCAACAGCTTGGAAATAATGGTCAGGCATCTTTCCTATGGTTACAGCTGCATCCAGCATCACAGTGCCCATTCCATCTCTTCTGGCGACATTTCTCGCTCCGCCTTCAGAAACCATGCCAGGCAATTTTGCAATCCTTCCTGCAAGGTTGATAGCATCAGTGTAATCGTTTCCGGGACTCATACTGATAAAATGAATGGATTCAGTTGGTTTTTCGGGCAGCCATATACTTGAAATTCCTGAATATGGAACGACTATGTAGACATCCGTTCCTGTCAAAGCTGAAGCATGGGCAGCTGCGCGGCCTGTATTTCCTGCAGAGGCAAAGACTATGGCTTTTGCCCCATTTTCTCTGAGGTACTGCATAATAGGGTAGGCTTCGAGTTCTTTAAAACTGCAGGTTTTGACAAAAGCTCCTCTTTCAGGCCAGTATCCACTGAACCCTATGTAGAGGTTAGGAAGCCCGAGTTCCCTGGCAAAGGCTTCACTTTTGTAAGTAATGGGTCCGGCATCCGTAGTAAGTTCTTCCTGGATTGGAAGCCAAGAATGAAACCTTCCTATTCCAGGCTGATTTCTTAACTTCAGCTTTTTTTCGTAGTAATCCGCCCGTAAAAAGGAGTCGTCGTTCTCACAGGTGAGCCTGTATTGCTGACCATATTCTCTTCCGCACTTCAGACACTTCAGTTTGAATCTTCCCATTGCTATCAAAGAAAAGTAGTTTTTTCATATTAAATAATTTTCCTAAAATGCAAATAATACTTCCTTTTTGTACGATATTATTGAATTAAGATCCTATAAAGGACATTATATCTTTCTGAAAGGAAAATTAATGTTTTCAGGAGATAAGTGAGTGGCTAAAGAAAATGTGGCAATGAAAGGAGACAAAAGAAGAAATTAAGGAAATTAGCTAAAAGTGGAAGCTCTAATTAAAGTCTAAATAGAACCCATTTTCCGCAGATGTACACAAAAATGCTACCTAATTCCTCAATAAGATAATAGTTTAAGAATTTATTTCATGATTGAAGACAATATTGGGCATTTCGGCAAATAAATGTTACATTTGTGTACATTTGCGAAATGTGGGATATAATATTGAAAAGTATAATAAATCTTCCCTTACACATATAAAAGGTATTCGGAAGAATTTTGCATTTTCATTGGCCCTTTTGATACCCTAAGGATAAAAGGTTAACAACATCTGGCTGCATTCAGAGTTCCTAAGACTCACACAGGTAAATATTCAACACTTTTCCATAAATGTCTTTTACAAAAGTTGAACCCACATTCCGCAGATGTACACAAAAATGCCATCAATGATCTCATTATGGCAATAGTTTAAGATTAAGTCCATACCTTGAGTGGTAATATGGGACAAATAGGCAAATCAATTATAGATCTTGTGCATCTGCAGAATGTGGGTTGAAGTATTCATTCTTCCTATTCTCTGAATCTTGATTGATTATTATGGATTAGGTGTCACATTGTGGGATAAAATGTTTTAAAATAGAAAATTAGCATTTTTACGATATTTAAATAGAAAATAAGGCGTTATTCTACTGAATTCTTGTCGAGGAGATACAAAAAATACATTCAATTCAAAAAAGTTGATTAGTTCTTAAATAAAGATCACTTTAAAAACTATTTGTCACATACCATCTATTACAGATGTATCATTTTCTCTTACAGACCATCTATTACAGATATCCTATTCTACAAGAATTATTCGAGGAATTCTGTAGAATGCATCTCGAATACTATAGCATATAGTTTTTCGTTATCTATAAGGATCATCTAGATTTGACGTTAACTCTGAACTTGTATTTAGACTCTATATAAAATGTGAACTTTTGTTTTCGTGTATCTTTGAAAAGACCCTGGCCGAAGGCCTGTGATAACTAGAGTAATAAGTTCTTCTCAAGTTCACATATTTTTTTATGCTATTGCGCCTGCCGATACTTGCCTGTTACCCGGGTGTGTAGGGCAACACTTACCCTTTAATATGATCTCCTTATCGGTTTTGGGATAGCTAAGATACGTACCCCCTATATACGCCCTCGTCCTCTCATCTTTTGGGTTTCCGAATATTTCTTTTGCAGGGCCATGCTCAACCAGCTCTCCGAGGTATAGATAAGCAACATAGTCTGCTATTCTCATTGCCTGGTGAATATTATGTGTAACGATCACTATTGTATATTCTTCCTTTAGCTTGATCAGTTGCTGTTCAATATGTGGGCTGATATCGGGTCAAGTGCAGATGTTGGCTCGTCACATAAAATGATATCTTGCTCCACTGCAAGTCCCCTTGCAAGGCAAAGCCTTTGCTGCTGTCCGATCGAAAGCTTTGATCCTGGAGACTTCAAACGATCTTTAACCTCATCCCAAAGACCTGCAACACGGAGATAATGCTCTACTTTCATGTCAAGGATTTTTGTATCCTTCGTGCCGTGTACCCTCAGCCCATAAGCTACATTATCATATATGGACATGGGGAGAGAAGTAGGCTTCTGCGGGAGCAGTCCTACTTTGCGCCTTACATCGTTGACGTCGATGTTCTTGCTAAGCAGATTCATGCCCCGAACGAAAATATTTCCATTGTAAGTTGTCCCTTCTACAAGATCTATCAACCTGTTGAAGCACTTTAGCATCGTACTTTTACCGCAGCCACTGGGGCCTACGATAGCTGTTACCTGTTTCTCAGGAATGTCAAGTGTTATATTCTTTAACACCTGGCAATCTCCGTAAAATGCGCTAATATTTTCAATCCTGATGTTACTCTTTATATCATTACCTCAGTATATTTTTTCTGAATCTTTTTGCTAGGTATCTAGATGCGATGCTTAATGCTAATACAATCAACAATAGTATCAGGGCGCTTGTATAAGCCCGGGCTTGAACCTCAGGGTACGGCATTCCGAGCTAAAAGAACACTGCTAGTGGCAGTGAAGCTACCGGTTCAAAAAGGGATTCTGGCAGACGGTCGGTATAGCCTGCAGTAAATAGGACCGACGCTGCATCACCAATCCCACGGCTGAAAGCCAGGAGGACAGCAGTCACTAAGCCTGGAAGCGCCTGCATGACTACGACTCCGAAGGTAGTATCTGTACGGTTAGCACCTAATGTATATGACGCCTCTTTCAGTTCTCCCGGAACCATAACGATCACTTCTTCCATAGCTCTTGATCATGACAGGTAGCTGTAGTATTGTTAGGATGATGATACCGCCCAGTAACGATGCACACAAACCCATGTACATCATAATTATGAACCCAAATGCACCGTAAACGATCGATGGAATTCCCCAAAGCACATCCAACGCAAGTCGGATGTAAAAGGCAGCTCTAGTCTTGCCTAAATATTCCTTCTGTAGCGCCAGAGCTATCGGAATACTGATAACCGTGGCAATTGCTGTGCTGGCGATTCCAAGGCACAAGGAGCCGACAATAGCGTTCAGTATTCCTCCTTCCCCACCAAGATAAAAACCTCCTTTCGGCGTCTGTGTGATCATTGAAAGCGTCAGTCCAGGCAAGCCTTTCCATACAATTACAATAAGTACTGCGAAGAAGCTGCCCACGACTATAGCTAGCGATAGTACCATGAGTGACTTGAATAGCCTTCTCTTCCAATTTTTTATTCATCTGCCAGCCTCCTCTCAATACGTATCAATGTCAGTCTGGCCATGATAGTAAAGAACAAGACGACCAGCATCAGTATGAGCGCTGCTAGCAGCATCGCCGATTCGTACAGCGGGATGGACATCATCTCCCCATAGTTATTCGCGATCAGCGCGGTCAGCGGATAAGCTGGATCAAAGATCGACCCTGGGACCTTCAGCACATTGCCAACTACCATTAATACAGCCATTGTCTCTCCTAACGCTCGGGAGAATCCAAGTAGTACTGCTGCAATTATGCCTGAAAACACGATTCTTGTCTCTACGTGCTTTATCTTCTGCCAGCGGGTCGCACCTACGGAAAGAGATGCCTCTTTTACATCGGATGGTACTGCCCTAAATATCTGCTCCGTGATGGAGATTATTAAGGGGAAGACCATGATAGCAAGCACAATGCCCCCGGAGAGGACACAATAGCCTGCAGAATATCCAGTTGACGTCAGGAATGGCAGGTTATACTTTCCTATTATCGATGAAATCTCGGATATCATAGGAACAATAACGAGTACTCCCCATGCTCCATAAACCACGGGTGGAATGCTTGAGAGCAGGTCTATCAATGGGAGGAACATTGATCTCACTTTCTCGCTGGCGTATTCTGCAAGGTATATGGCACTCAAAATGCTGATTGGTATTGCTATGATCATAGCAATCAGCGTTACGATTAGAGTACCAGTTATTGATACCATGAATCCAAACTTTCCCTCCGTAGGGAGCCAGGTTGTTCCCATAATGAGGTCCTTCATAGGTATATAGAAAAGTATGGGCGTTGATCGAAAAAATAATGCAAGGGCTATTATGACCAAAAGCAGCCCTGGCAGGACGGCGACTGATTCCATCAAATTTCCAACGATATAGTCCTTACGTTTTTTCACGCTAATGCTCATACTTATTCATTCTTGACTTATACTAAAAAGGCTAATATTCCGACAATTATTGCCTTGTAAAGCACTTTTTACTCGACCTTTTTCAGCTCAGTATCGAGCGTCTCTTTAGGTAACTCGACATAGCCTACGCTGTCCACATATTTTTGACCGTCAGCAAGTACCCATCTGATAAAATCAGCAGTAACGCCGCTCGGTTTCCCCTTCGTAACGAAGAACTCTACCCTGGCGAGCGGATGCGGGAATGTCTTAGCTTTTATGGCAGCGATTGTCTTCTCCTTCGTGCTTATGTCCTCAGTAGGATCGACGATTCCGTTATTGTTCACGTCGAAAGAGACTACATACACTCCAGATACCGACTGTCCTGTTTTGTTGTCAAAGGCATAGTTGAAGTTGTTGTAACCTATACCAGCGGGTCTTTCTGGACTGCCGTGAGCACACCCGGATCCGCATTGACACCGATACCTTTGAGAGAATCCTGTTTTTTATCACCCAGATATTTAGCCCATGTGTCAGCAGCGCCTGCAGAGTCGCTTCTCGTGTATACGTGTATCTCATCCTTAATCTCAGGCCTTCCAACTACTTCGCCCCATGTTTTCACCGTACCGTTAAGGTATATTTTCGCGAGTGTGGTCTTATTTATACCTTTCTTTACAATGTCATCGTAAACAGGGTTGTTTTTGTTGATTACCGGCACCACGCCATCCTCGGTTACAGCTATCGCATAAGCTCCTTTATCTACTTCAGAACTGCTGATATCTCTGCTGGATAACATGCCGATATCTACTAACCCTCCCAACACATCGGTCATACCTTTACCTGCGCCGCCTGCGGAGACATATCTATCCTGACTTTCGGATTGAGCTTAGTGTACTCATCGGCCCACATGACTGCCATTGGGTAGAGAGCAAATGCACCCGACAACTTGAGAGTTCCCTCAATTTTTTCCTTTTCTGAGGCTACAGACGTGCCTGAGGCATTTGGCGTCTCAGCGGGGTGATCACGATTTTTGTTACCCACGCATCCTGACAGTACTGCACCGACTAATAAGATTGTAAGAGTCGAAATTATCAGTATCTTTTTCATATTTTCACGCACCTATTCAAGGGAAATATCGGTCCAAAAGGCATTGATTTTATGAAAGCAAAGATCCAAATGTCTATGATATCCACTATTGTCTTAGCTGCTTGATGTTTTGAAAATCAAGGCGTTCTGGCGCCGAGTTAACCACTCTTATTTTTTATTCTTTAATTTCGGACTTAGAGGGTGTCTTAAAATTCAAACCATTTCTACAATCGATAATGGGTAATGATAACTCTAAGTTCAGATCGTAAATATTTTAGAAATTCAGGTACATATTGACTTAAGAATATCACTTTATTAAATAGGACTATACACACCTGAGATCTAAAATCAAGCTCAATAGACGTTATGGTTCAAATAACAATTTAAACATGTAGGGAGTTAATGCTACCATTCTTCGATTCAAGTGCATGAACCCTATCCCAATTGTGAAATCAAGTTTAATTTTAAGACACGCCCTTAGAGGTAAAAGGGGAGAAAGTGTTCCCTGATAAATTTTTATTTACTTGCATCATTCAGACTTGACTTATACTTCATAAGAAGATCAGCAATATCCGGGCGCATGATCTCTTCAGGAGGACGGGCATCGTTAACCAGCATCTTCCTGATCTGAGTCATACTGACTCTCAAGCTGCTATCCGGACCATGTCTGCATGTTTTCTCTGTCACCATGCTGCCACAGAGTTTGCAAGGGTATGACTCTTTGAACGCCATTGGTTCAATGCCAAGATTGAATTTCTTGAAAAGCTTATGTGCTCCGTGAGGGTCGTAGTATTTGCCCACGCCTGCCATATCCCTGCCGACAATGAAGTGAGTGCACCCGTAATTCTTCCTTATAATGGCCAGGAAGATTGCAGCTTCGGGCCGGCATAGCGCATTGCAATGGACAGCGGAGAGAGCAGTACCCGATTACTTGGGTAATAATTCTCAACCAGATGTCCGTAACTCTCGAGCAGCGCCTCCGGCGGAAAATCATCAGCCTTAAGCCTACTACAGGGTGGATAAGAAGCCCGTCCACAAGCTCGAGTGCACACCTCTGGATATACTCATGTGCAACAATGAGGTGGATTTCTTGTCTGGAAAGCTGTAATGGTTTCCCATCCTCTTTTCTCAAATTCATTCCTTGTCTCCTGCGGCATCAGCTCACCAGGTGAAGTGAATCTCTCTATCAGGCTTATCTTGCCTGCCAGAGCAATATCTCCTGTAGCGTTCAGTTTTATAACATCTGGATGGGTAAGATCAGTTGTCTTGAAGACATTCTTTGCATACTCGTTCTTGTCAAAGCTGAATTTTTCATCGAGGTGAAGAATCGCCAGAGGCTTGCCATTGTATATGAGCACTGGCGCATCGCCCTCTTTGAGATCTTCTACAGATTTCGAATCAGAGGTGAGTATCACTGGAATAGTCCAGGGAAGTCCGTTATTCAGACTTTCTTCATATACAACAAATTCAAAGTCATCCTTGCCCATGAACCCTTCAAGAGGGCTGAACGCTCCTAT
This sequence comes from Methanosarcina sp., assembly GCA_003164755.1. Taxonomy (GTDB): domain Archaea; phylum Halobacteriota; class Methanosarcinia; order Methanosarcinales; family Methanosarcinaceae; genus Methanosarcina. The sequence goes on from PLUB01000016.1 coordinate 28,731, forward strand.
TGCGATCTTGTCAACATCGAATGCCGTTGACTTGTCGATATGAATTTGCTGGCGCTCGTTAATATCTTAAAATATCTTTGTCCTCTCGCTTTCGCTCAGGACACGGTTGATCAGTTTACCGCCATAGGGTTTTGAAACCATAATATCGTACCTTTATTGTTTTTTAGCATTGCAGTGCAATCCACATTCCTTTGCTGCGCCTGTCTCCCACCATCTGCCTGCTCTGGGATCCTCGCCCGGCTTGGTAGGCCTGGTACAGGGTGCACAGCCTATGCTTGTAAATCCTGCATTAAACAATGTGTTAAATGGGACTTCATTTTCCTTGATGTAATCCCATACTTGATCCTGAGTCCATTCGACAAGTGGGTTTATCTTCACAATACCACCGTTTCCAGCATCTATCTCAACCCGGGCAATTGCAGCTCTTGTTGGGTTCTGCTCTCTCCTTAGACCGGTAATCCAGGCATCTACCGTTGAAAGAGATCTCTTTAGAGGCTCGACTTTGCGAACATTGCAGCATAATATTCTGAGCTCTGGGCTCTTATAGAATAGATTAAGCCCGTGCTTCCTTTCTATATCTTCAATTGCATCATTCTTAGGGAAGTAGGCTTCAAGGGAAATACCATACTTCTCCCGGATTGTATCCATGACGTCATAAGTTTCCTGGTGAAGCCTTCCAGTGTCGAGTGTAAAGACTCTCGCTTTTGGATCCAGCTTCGTGAACATGTCGATCAGCACTATGTCCTCAAGGCCGAAGCTTGAAGCAAGGGACAGCCTTGAGCCGAATTTCTCAATACTCCATTTCAGGACTTCCTGCGGAGTAGTGTTTTCTAATTGTTTTGCAGCCTCAGCCGCCTCCATCTGTGTTAATTTTATCATATTTGGACCAACCTAAATATTTAGTAGAGGGTTTATTTGTTAGGGCAAAGGCATTTTTTGCCGCAAATATTCCAAAAAATTACTATTGAGATCCCAGTATCTCGCGAACATACGCATCAAAGCCAATACGCTGAATTGTATCTCCGAACCGCTCCTTCGGAGCCCCATAAAGTCGGTATAGGTCAAGCGATCGTTCGACAATGAATAGTCCTTCGTCTTCGCTCACAAAACTAGCGATGAGCTGGCCAAGCCGGGGATGCCGCCCCATTTTTCCGCCTGCGTACACTGCATATCCTGTCCTTTTTGCCTTAAGCGAGCCAGTAGGGCATCCATTAATGCAGTCGCCACATGACATACACTTTTTCAGATCTATAGAGGGTAAGTCACCTTCTATCGTAATTGCCTTCTCTTTGCACAGTTTCTGGCATTTACCGCATCCTATGCAGTCTTCCGGGAAAATTTCTGGCTCGGCCATCCCGCTGAACCCAATGTCATTCTCTCGAGGTTTGGTACAGGCATTTGGGCATCCTGATACAGCGACCTTGAATTTGTGCGGTAGTTCTGTCCCAAATACTTTTTCATCTATCTCTTTTGCGAAACCCTGGCTATCTTTCTGGCCATGCTTACATACCCTGTTCCCAGGACATGCCGTTATCCCTCTAAGACGAGGCCCCGATGCTCCAAGAGTCAAGCCAATAGAAGCTATTGCTTTCTTTGCTTCCTCTACGTTAGCTGACTCTATCCAGGGAATCTCTACACTCTGCCGTGTGGTAAGATGAAGTTCTCCTCTGCCGTATTTTTCTGCAATTTTTGCAATTTGAGGTAATTGATCAGAGTGTACTTGCCCAAATGGAATTTTGAGCCTTAATACAAAAAATCCCTTTTGCCTCTGTTCAAGAATACCACCAACTTCCGGACTGGGCAATGAGCTTTTGGATGAAACTATTTTAGCCATGGCTTTCCCGGTTTCCATAGCATCAAAAAAATAGTATACTGAATAAAAAACTACATATAGCGGCAAATATTGCCATGAAAATCTGAAAAAGTTGTGATGGATACTTTTACAACATATATAACCTGGAAATAGGTATCTTAACTCCCATTTTTCGTAGGGAATAAATTGAATTTGAGAGTTTTATCTATAGTCTTCACATAAATTATTTGCAATTACAAAATCATCTTTATACTCATGGAGAGACCTGAAATATATCATATTGACCAAAAACTTTCTCTTGAGAAACTTGATTGGCTCATAAAGATCGAAAGAAATATTAAAGTTCAACAGAAGTTATATTGAGACTGTCCGAAAAGTCAATAATGTGTCTTGATATACCGATATTGTTTCTGTTTTGTATATGCCAATTGTAATAGTTCATATATCACAATATTTTTCGGATAGGCTCTTCGCAATCAAGGAACTAAAAGTAATAAGCAAAAATATGCCCCTTGCACACTTAAATTAAAGACATTCAAACGACAGTGTCGCAAATCGATGGAAATTCAAAGTCTGGTTTTTATGTGCAGCGTTTAATTTTGTTCTTTCGATATGGAATTTTTTACCCAATGAATTCTTCCGATTAGTGATTTTATAGAAAAATTAGCACACTGCCTCAAAAAATGTCTTAATTAATAAAAATTTAACCTATGAGTTTTTTCCTGCACCACAATACTGAAGATCCGGTTGATTCCTTCAAGAATACAGTTGTATCTGCGCGTGTGTTCTTCTTGCACGTGTCCAATAATATCTGCGGTTCCGTTGCAAAAAATCCTTTCTAATGATACAATAGAATAAAAAGGAAATCAAAGATAGTAATATGCTATCTAATTCCTTTAAATGGAAGCACCATGAAGGAGAAATTATCCTATTGAATGTAAGATGGTACTTAAAATATCCATTGAGCTATAGAAATTTAAAGGAAATGATGATAGAAAGAGGAATTCAAGTTGATCACAGTACTATAAT
>PLUB01000105.1 GCA_003164755.1 Methanosarcina sp.
TCCATTATCGCTTCTTGATCCTCCAAAGTCAGCACAGATAGTACATCAGCTGCCTGGCCCGGAGTCATCATATCGATCAAGTCTGCAACCTTGTCCTTCTTCAGAGAGGAGATAATCTCCCTTTGCATATTCGGATTAATTTCCTCTAAGGTATCAGATGCATGCTCTTCTTCGAGCTGATTGATAACGGTCAGTCTCTGCTCGTGATCCAGATCCTCCAAAATTTCCACAATATCCACAGGTGGAAGATCATTCAGTTTCTCTTTCAGTATATTTAACTTTACATCTCCCTTAAAGCTTCCAATATTGGAGGGTAGAGCTTGAACATAGGACCAAGGAATAAGCTCGTCTTCACTTTTATCACTATCCTTACGAATCAAATTAGTAAATTTATCAATACCTAACCTCCGATAACGCGCATTTTTGGAGGGGTCTACATCAGTAATATAGAGTTTGTTTTTACTCAGAATCATCTTGATATCATAGACAACCTCAACCTCAGCATCCTCTAGATCTAAAATCTTCTTATCCAGAATGTAATCCTTCAGAAGGATAAATCCCTCGGGAATTTTATAGGCAAACGTTTCTACGTCATCGATATCTATAGTTACTTCCTTTTCATTGAATGAAATGACATTATTCCATGGTACTACTAACAAAGGATAGCCAAAAGGTCTACTTATTACGATGTATGTAACCTCCGCAGCCTTCTCTTTTTCAAGTATGATAAGATCTAAGAGCTTTCCTATTTTTTTGCCGTTTAGGAGGACTTTAGCATTCAACACCTCACTCAAAAAGAGGATGCTTTCAGGTTTTTTGTTATTTGATTCGTCTTTCATACATCTGCCTCCGGCTTACATCACCATTGTGTAGAATTTATAACTTAATATAATCACCAACAGTATTAGATAAAGTCTAAGAGCCAGGAGTGAAACCTTGACCAAAGGTGTCATCTTCAATCGTGGCTTGCTGTATTTTTTGTTTATATTGTGTATTGCCGTTCTCCACCTTTTTAGCACAGAGCTAATCCTTCCCTTCTCAGATATTTCATCGACATGTTCTACCATATTTTTCGTCTCCTGATAGTTTTCAATGTTATCTGAGCTCATTTGAACATCTCCGGAAAGATTGCACTTAAGGCATAAAGAGTAGAGACAATAATGATACTAATTACGATCAAAAAACCCCAAATATTTTGCATTAATGTATTCTTATATTTCCCCATCATCTCTTCGTTGTTAAGCAGAAGTAGCAGAAAAACCAAAGCTGCGGGAAGAAGAGTAACAGCTATCACTTGCACAAAAAGGGTTATCAGTACTAATGGAGCTCTTGGGATTAGTACAACTATGCCCGCGAAGATCAAGCTCAGGAAATAAAAAGCATAGAACATAGGTGCCTCTGAAACCTTTTTGTTGAGGGAATGGGCCCATCCAAAAACTTCTCCCATAGCCCATGAACTTGCTAATGATATGCACATAGCACCGAGAAGTCCGGCATCGAAGAGGCCAATGGCAAGGGCAGTGCCAACGATTGGGTAGCTTCCATTGATAACAATTGCAGCCTCAGCGGCGCTTTCAATATCTACTCCACCTGGCTTGAAGAGCAACATGCCTGTGAGAATTACACAAGCAATTGCAACTACTACTGTAAAGAATGCACCAACTGCAGTATCGAATTTTCCAAAGGGAATATCTTTTTCAGTCATGCCTTTATCTACAACAGAGCTTTGCTGGAAAAATATCATCCAGGGAGCTATCGTAGTCCCGATATTCGCCATGAAAAACATGAAAAAATCTCCTGTGAACCCTGTGCTCGGAATACTTGGGATCAACCCTTTGAAGATATCGCTTATTTGAGGGTGAACAAGGAGAGCAGCAGGAATATAGATTAAGTTAAGTACGCAGAAAAGAAGCACTATCTTTTCCCATGTCCAGTATCTTCCGTGAACGAATATGGAGATCATTAAGATGGAGACACCGATTATCGTCAATATAGGCGGCACGCCAAATATCTGTAGAGCAGCTGTCATTCCTATGAACTCAGTTACCATCGTAAGAAAATCCAAGAAGCCCAAATCTATTAACGAGAACCAGCCCCAAAAAGGGCCAAATGCATCGAATATAGCCTCTGCATGTCCTCGCTTGGTGACTGCACCTAGTCTCACAGTCATCTCCTGAACTACATATGCTACTGGGCCAAGTAGTACCAAGAGCCAGATCAAGTTAAAGCCAAATTTAGCACCTGTTGCTGCATAGGTTGTGATACCCCCTGCATCATTATCCGCTACCATCACAATTATGCCTGGCCCTGCAATTGCCAAATATATACCCAACCATTTTATAAACCTGCGATATTTGTAATAATACCATGCACTTTCCATGATTATTCACCTCCATTGGAGACTCCATACTAAGATAGTATTGCCAATTTTAGGACTTATATACTTGATGATTGAAATCATATACATTAGACATTGAGGTTAAATTCGCTTTTTATACATTTCACGGTTTAATTGCAACGCTGCGAATTTGCTGTAAATTCAAAGTTAAATTTTTGCATACTTGATGTGATTAGATTCTTTAGATGTGTGGTTTCCTTTCTCAGAATTCGTTGAAATTTGTGATTTTAAGCAAAATAGGCACACTGTTGGTTTAATGCTATTGATTTTTTAGTTCAATCGCGTAAGTCCTAAATTTAATACTCCCAGATATCGAGAATTTCGATAAATCTCCGATTTCAACAAATTTTTTCATGATGCTTTATAAGCAACCAGCAAAAAATAGAGGTTTATCAAAAGGTTCTATTACACAGTGCGTAGAGGGCTAAATAAGATATATATGTTTCCATTAACTGTTTTTTAGAGATACTTTCATATTATATTTTGAGATCTTTTGATATCTTCTGGTATTGCAAAAATTTACCATTAATTCTACTAACAATTGACTGCACTCAATCAAAAATCCAGAGAATAGTATCTACAGCCCGGTAGACAATATGTTGCAGAGCTTCTTGACATTTTTTCACTTTAAGACACAGAACTACACTAAAATATTTTTTTTCTGGATTTATGCCATAGTGCATTTATGGGTCATGGTATATTAGCTGAACTGACATAAATATATGATTTTTGCATATATACTATATAGTAATATTCCAACTAATTAGTGTCAACTTATGTAGTCCTGATCCCACAAAACCATAACAGTAACCTTTTGAAATGAAATATTCCTATTTTACTAATATCAAGAAATAAAAACTTTCACTACCTGTTAATCTTACTCCAACGATCTCCTGTAACTATTATTCCTTATTCCAGCAACTAAAATGAGAGCCTGGTATTCATAGTGAAGCTTATCTCTTACCTTAAAATAAGTAACATCAATAAGTAAATAAGGGATTTCTGGTTCTATTCGGTTTGAAGGAGACGAGAAAAAAAGATGGAGAGAAGTATTGTATATGGACGAATAACAGAGAGTAGCTTCTCTATAGCCAAAAACGGTAGATGCAGCAACAATAAACTAGTGTATTCAAGGTAAGTACATTTGGGCAGTTTTATAGATATAACTTGAGCTATTTTGAAACTATATAATGAAATAATTATATTTGAAATGATTTTAGATTTTCAGTAACTTACATGCATAAGTTCTATTAAGGTGTGATTAATTACACTTATTTTAGATAATCCATGCAGCGAGATTCTCACAATTTCACACCAAAAAAACTAGTGCAGCATCCTTTTACCTGGGGTGATATGGTGGTATTGATCACTGTAGCCGTCTCGATTTATGTGGGTATACGCTTGACTCTCAGCGCACCAGCAATAATTAAAGGACCAACTATTTCTCTTAATCCCAACGCACTTCCCTTTTATGCAAGTCTATCCATCATACGAATGGTTATTGCTTACATACTTTCCATACTTTTTACCTTAGTCTATGGATATATCGCAGCCTATAACCGTAGTGCAGAGCGTATATTTATACCATTACTTGATATACTGCAAAGCATTCCAATCCTCTCATTTCTGCCAGTAGTCGTATTGAGCCTCAGTGCTTTCCTGCCACAGAGATTTGCAATAGAACTAGCATCTATTATCCTGATTTTCACAAGCCAGGTATGGAATATGACATTTGCCTGGTATCAATCGCTTAAAACCATCCCCATGGAACTGCGTGAAGCAAGCAGTATTTTCCGCTTCAACGGCTGGATGCGCTTTAAAACGCTGGAACTTCCCTTTGCTGCCATAAGCTTAATCTGGAATAGCATGATGAGCTGGGCAGGGGGATGGTTTTTCTTGATGGCTGCAGAGATATTCACCCCAGGTCAGCGTGATTTCAGGCTGCCTGGATTAGGTAGCTACCTTAAAGAAGCAGCAAATGAGGGAGATTCAGCATCTATAATTTTGGGAGTTGTCACCCTTGTTTTTGTTATCGTGACTCTTGACCAATTTGTATGGCAACCATTATTAACATGGGCAGATCGATTTAAGCTGGAGACAGTTGAAGGTAGGGTATCACACACATCTTGGTTTTATGATGTGCTTCACAGTTCACACATTATTAGCTGGTTCAGTTAAAGTATCTTCTCTCCTACAATTGAGCAGATGGATAAAAAAATCCTTCATCGTTTTCCGATGACTGAACAATCCACAACGAAAAAAGTCAGCCTAGTGTGGGTTATATACCCTTTAAAAATAGCAGGTATTTTGGGGTTGCTTTACGGAACTTGTCTTACTGGCCAGATGCTGTTGGGAGTGCCTAGTGTCTAATGGGGGCTCATAGGATCTGGCCTGATAGCTACGTTGCTACGTGTACTGGCAGCTCTGATTCTTTCTCTTCTTTGGACTGTGCCAGTGGGTGTAGCTATTGGCAGTAATGCACAATTAACCTCTAAATTACAACCATTGATGCAGATTATAGCCTCTGTGCCGGCTACAGCTTTATTCCCAATTATTGCAATTATCTTCATTAGCTTACCGGGAGGTCTTAATATGGCCGCTGTTTTGTTAATGCTGCTGGGCACCCAATGGTATCTTCTCTTCAACATTATTGCTGGTGCCACTGCAATCCCACAAGATTTGAAGGATGCTGCCACAATGTTACAGCTGGATCGATTAACTCGCTGGCGCACTCTGATCTTGCCCTCTATATTTCCTTACATAATCACCGGAGCCATTACTTCAGCAGGTGGAGCCTGGAACGCTAGTATTATAGCAGAATATATACAATTTAGGGGGAAAACTTTCTCAATTAATGGATTAGGTGCTCTTATTTCTGAGGCTACACCAAATGGAGATTATCCTTTGTTACTGGCTGCAACACTTACCATTATTCTAACGGTTGTTATTATCAATGTCGCTATATGGCGTCGAATGTATCACATAGCTGAAGAAAATTATCATTTTGACTGATTAGGATACGGAGTGATCCAGATATATGTCGATAAATGACCATATCTTAGAACTTAAGAATGTCAGCCAAGCGTATGGCAGCGTGAATCAGCGCTTTGTAGCTATAGAAGATCTAAATTTGATTATTGATGAGGGTGAATTTGTTACTTTATTAGGACCATCAGGATGTGGTAAGAGCACTCTGCTTCGTATCGCAGCAGGTTTGCAGCAACCAAGTGGAGGTATGGTACTCTACCGAGATAACCCTTTGCTGGGGGTTAACCCCCATAATGCTATTGTTTTCCAAACATTTGTTCTATTTCCCTGGCTAACTGCACAACAGAACATCGAAGTTGTGCTTAAAACTCGTGGTATTCCACCCAAACCACGAATAGCGCGTGCAATAGAACTGCTAGGTCTAGTGGGTCTGGGTGGTTTTGAGAATGCGTATCCAAGTGAGTTATCAGGTGGTATGCGCCAGAAGGTCGGCTTTGCTCGCGCTATGGCCACAGAACCTGAATTGCTTTGTATGGATGAGCCATTCTCATCGCTAGATGTGCTGAGCGCATAAGCCCTGCGTAGTGATTTAATGGAGATATGGCTCCAGGGCAATATACCCACTCAGGCCATATTGATGGTCACGCATAACATAGAGGAAGCTGTCTTTATGGCAGACCGGATAGTTGTGATGGAAAAGGGTAGTGGCAGATCTAAAAGTGGATTTGCCACATCCGCGCCAGCGTAGAGATTTCGATTTCTTGGCTGTAGTGGATAATGTATATTCTATACTCGCAGGTCAAACTCAGCCTGAGAATATAGAGAGAGGGGTAGCTCCTGGAGAACCAGGACATGTGCGTACCTTGCCCCATGTCGTAATTAATGATTTGGCAGGCTTACTGGAATATTTAGATGGAATTCCCAATGACCGTGAAGATATTTACCGCCTGGCTGGAGAACTCAGGGTAGATACCAATCATTTATTCCACCTGATAGAAGCTACAGAATTATTGGGTTTTGCTATTATTGCACAGGGTGATATTACCCTGACCCCACTTGGTAAAACTTTTGCAGATGCAGATATTTTGGCTCGCAATACGCTTTTTGCTACTCGCAGTTGTCGTTTACCCTTTTTTAGATGGTTGCTTGATATGCTGCAAGCTGACCATAAACAGCAGATAGAAAGAAATGTAATTGAAACGGCACTAGAGCTGCAATTTCATTCTGAAGAAGCTAAACGTCAAATTGAGACTGCTATCAACTGGGGCCGCTATGCAAAAGTTATCTCGTATGATGATAATAATGAGATGTTCTACCTTCAACCAGGCGATGTTACATCATGTAATTTAGAGAACAGATAAAGTTTAGTGTACAATACCATTAAAGATACCTGATTTAGGTCTCTTTCTCCCTATTTATACTTTATCAGCTTTCGTACAGTCTTTATTTCATTATGTCACCATCATCCATGGAAAAGCCAATTGAGTAGTATTAGTTGGAAGTACCTTTTTTGATGAATATATGCTTCTATGAGTTTCCACTTTAAATATTATCGGATAAAAAAAATGAAATCAGACGGCAGTATTGGCAGCTGAATTTATATTTGTCAATTTTAAGGTATTAAGGAATTTTCAGGAAATTCATGATATTAAGGGTGCTTAGGGCACGGCAGTTACTATCCAGTACATGATTTTTGGAAACATAGACCTTAAATCAAGTTTAGATAATGCTTTCACAAGGAATCTCTGTTTAGGGAAAAACTGTCGACCGTCAGTTACGTATAAAAAAAATAGATCTTATAAGTTGTGGGGAAGATACACTATTTATTGAAGAGATCTTTGAACAGTTTTTTGCTTTTAGACACATAACTACACTCCTACATCCAACTATTTTTTCTTAGGATCTATGCAATAGTGCATTTATGGATCAATAATGCAATTGAACGTAATAGAATAAATATTTTTCTCATATATAATACATAGCAATATCTTTGACAATATAATATATAATATACGTAATCCCATTTCAATGACCACGACAGTGATCTTTTGGGATGAAAAATTGCTATTCAACTAAGAAACAAGAATGTAGCAATGGAATAGTAATCAAAAATTAAGATTAAAGGATTCAGAGCAAAATTTACAGAAAATTATACACACTATCAACTTGAGCAAGGTACCGAAAGTTCTGTAAAATAACAAATATTAAGAAATTATTAAATTTAAAATCTTGTTCAGAAGAACAAATTTAACGAAGTAAATAGAAATTTGACTTCACATTTATAGCAAACTTGCGACACTGTACATATTTTGCAAGAAATACCTAACTGAAGATCTCGATAAACCACTGATTTTTCAGGAGTCAGGTAGATACGTTCATAAGTTTAGGACAAAATTTATATGTTTATAGAAATTCTCTACTAATTATTAAAAGTGTTTAACTTATAGTAATTATTAGTTCTTATATTTGATTAATGATGTATATTCATAATATAGATTTCTTTATATATTATATGCTTTGGATATCAATACTCTGATAATATAATAAGAAATCGTTTCTATAGGCAAATAAACTGATTTATTTACTTACTAGTATATCGGTCTTTTAATAATGAAGCTGAACTAGCTGATTATAATACTAATTTGTGAACCGGTTTGGGAAATACTAGTTAGTTAAATAATATTTCCACAGTATATCTGCCGATGGAAAGTGTATTGAAAAAATAACAGTATAAAAAGTATATTCCTAAAATGTATCATAATTAGTTGTATCAAATAAAAGTGTATTAGAATAAACAAAAATTAGGAGAGAAAATCGGTGAGAAAACAAACATTTTCCAAATTAAGAAAAACAATTGGTATTTTACTAGCTGTCTTTCTTGTAGTAACATTGACAGCAGTGGCAGCAAGTGCAAATCATGGAAATGGCGGCTGTGGAGGAAGTAACGGTTGTGGATGTAGAGGAAGTAACGACTGCGGCTGTTGGCTTGACCCAATTCAACCAATGCCACCAATGCCTTTCTGCGGAGGATGTGGCGGCTGTGGAGGAAATAGCGGTTGCAGTAATTGCTAATATTAAAAATCTAATTACAGTACTACATGGTAAAAAAGAAGACTCCAAAAATGTATAGCATTTACGTAGTAGTAGTTTCTAGATATTGTCCCCCCACCCTTTAAACATCATAATAAAAATTTTTATAGCGTACCCCGCTTCAAGCAATGTAGGATGTTCTCGCCATCGCTATGGATATCAAGAAATAATTTTGTATCAAACACTTTTACTTTCGCATATGCTTTTTTTCTTTTTAGTTTCCATTACTTTGCAACAAGTTTTTAATGACATTGAAAGTCGTCCCATCACCCATCGATATAGTATCAAAGGAAGCAACTCAGAAAAGATGGAGATTTACAATTCATATCTTAATATCGCTGGAGCAATCTCATTGGATAATGTAACACCTAGGAGAGTAGAAAACTACATCAGTGAACCTGCTTCGAGAGGAATTCTTTCAGTTAATAAGATATCAAAACAATGAACTGATTTGTTTAAAATCTATTATGTAATGTATAGTATGCATTTGAATTTGTGAGTGTAGGGTACTGGTAAATAGAATAGTAATAGGATTTTAAGTTGAAAATATACATATGTTTTATAGCAAAATATATGCATCTTCTCAGTTTTTGCTTCCATTTGGGATAAATATGGGTTCAAAACTCGTAAATTACATGTGTTTTGTTTTTAAACTTTGCATATATGATGAGTATTACTGACATCATCGTAGAACTCTATTCTAGCATCCCTTACTCCTCTTTAGTGTACATAAAGAAGGGGGATAGAACTCCTCTGAAAAATATATTTCAAAGCATGATAATCATGCATCTCAGTTTCATGTAACTCAGTCCACTATCCCTCCTGTATTTGCGGAATGGACGGAACGCTGATATTTGGCAAGGTACCCTGTAACTTCCTTTTTTGGTAACACAAGAACAGCTTTCCGGTTCTTAAGCTCTTCTCTGGAAACCTTCAAGTTCAGGACCCTTTCAGGAATATTGATCTCTATCAGATCTCCATTTTTTACCAGGGCAATTGGCCCCTCTTCACTAGCTTCAGGGGAAACGTGTCCGATACAGGGACCCCGGGTTCCTCCAGAGAAGCGCCCATCAGTTATAAGCGCCACAGACCCCAGCAGATCCATACCTCCAATTGCAGATGTGACTGCAAGCATTTCCCGCATTCCAGGACCACCTTTCGGGCCTTCGTAACGGATGACTAGAATATCACCGGGCTTCACATCGCCTCCAAGAATACTTTTCATAGCTTCTTCCTCACAGTCATAAACTCTGGCAGGTCCTGTGTGAATATGCATTCTTGGGTCAACTGCTGTCTGCTTAACAACCGAACCATCAGGAGCAAGACTGCCTTTAAGGATTGCAATTCCTCCCTGAGGATGAATCGGTCTATATATAGTCGCAATTATCTCTTCGTTAAGCATTGGATTAACAATCACTAGTTCATTAAGATTTTCCCCTATTGTTTTACCATTAACCGTAAGCTGATCTATATGAAGTTTAGAGAAAAGTCTCTGCATCACTGCCTGAACCCCGCCTGCTCTATCAAAATGCAACATGAAGTTAGAGCCTCCAGGACGAAGAGATATCAGATTGGGGATTGTTTGACTCAGTTCGTCAAATTTCTCTAGAGGGAGCTTTAGCCCAAATTCATGGGCAATGGCAGGAAGGTGCAGAGTGGTGTTCGTGCTTCCTCCGATTGCCATATCTACCATTATGGCATTTTCGAATGATTTAAAATTAACAATTTTTTTGGGAGTCAGGTTCTCTAGAACCATTCCCACAATACGTTCCCCCGATTCCTTTGCAATTCTTGTCTTTTTTGCGTCCACGGCATGAGCAGTTGCACAGCCTGGAATGCTCATACCGAGAGCTTCAGTCATGCAAGCCATGGTATTAGCGGTAAACATCCCTGCACAAGATCCTGCCCCTGTGCAGGAAAGATTTTCGAGCCACTTAAGATCTGTATCGGATAGTTTGCCTACTCTGTGAGCCCCAACTCCTTCGGAGACTGAGATCAGATCCGTGTATTTATCATTTACATAACCTGGGAGCATCGGTCCTCCGGTTACAACAATTGAAGGGATATCGAGCCTACCTGCTGCCATAAGGTGCCCTGGCACAATCTTATCGCAGGTAGGGATAAGGACCATACCGTCAAATTGGTGGGCTTTAACCATCAGTTCGATTGTGTATTCAATAACTTCTCTGCTAGGGAGGGAATATTTCATACCCTCGTGCCCCATCGCTATTCCGTCACAAACACCTATAGTATGGAATTCAAAAGGAACTCCTCCCGAGTTCCTGATCCCAGCTTTCACAGCTTCAGCAAGTCTATTTAGGTGAATATGGCCAGGGATGATCTCATTCCATGAATTGACAACTGCGATGAACGGCTTCTTCATCTCGGCATCTGTGACACCAGTCGCTTTCAGAAGTGAGCGGTGTGGAGCGCGTTCTGGCCCCTCTTTGATGATGAAACTTTTCATTGTAAATCTCCTTAGAACTTCCGAGTTAGAATTCCAAGTTATAATTTTAGTATAGATATGAGAAGACTTAATAGTATAAACAGGTTGGGAAAGAAAAGACCGTGAAGATAGTAGAAAATATACTAAAACATTCTATCGAAGGCTGAAGATTGGAAGAAGAATCCTTGATAAATATATAATTTTCCCCATTTTTATTCCTTATTCAGCTTTGAAGAAAAAAAAGGTACCTCATCCAAATTTTTAGAACTAAGTATATTATTTAGAAAAGTAGGTCAGCTCACATCAATCCACTTCTGCAGTTGTATAAAAGAATGCCATCCATTAAAAGGTGACAAAAATTAATTAAATGCCATCAATTTTGAATGATCTTGAGTCTTCTACACCATTATAAGATCAAAGAAAATATAGGATCTATTGTATTATTCACCTCAAGTGTAAAACCTTTTTTCAAGAAGTTTGCACAAATTTGTGGCGAGGTCAATGTATGAACGAAATTTTCTAAGTTTTATTCGAAAAACTCTTGATTGTTGAATCATTTGATTGTTGAATCATTTTATTCAGTGCAAGTTGTGCAATGACTTTTGAATTAATCATATCTGTTTTGTTATGCTTCAATGCCTTCGAATCTCGCGAATTTCTAACTATAAAGATAACTGCCTTATCGCTGAACCATAAATAAAAATCCAACAGTAACTTTTGTAGGTTATAATAGCCTGATTTATTCTATTCAAGTATTTAAAAATGTACTTAGAAACTTTCATGTATCTAATTTATTATTATCCAATCCCTCATTTTTTTTTATAAGTATGAATCTAAAAGAACTTCCTTAAATATAGATTAAAGAAATAGAAAAATGGCTGCAGTTAAATATATGTTCTATCAAAAATAAAATATACTCGTTCATGCAAAAACAGACAATCTACGGAATCGATATCTACGAAGGGTCTCCTCAGGGTAGGGAGCTTCCCAGATACGCACTTGCTATTCTCAAAGACGGTAAGGTTTCTCATCAAATAATGCTCAGCCGTCAGAAAATATTTAACATGATCCAGAGAGATAAGCCCGAGATAATAGCTGTTGACAATATTTTGGAGCTTGCTGCAGACAGAAGCGAGCTTATTTATCTCATGGAACGCCTGCCTGAAAGCATTAAACTTGTTCAGGTAACAGGTGGACTACACCTAAATCGCTTGTTAAGATTGCGCGGGAACACGGGCTTTCTTTTGATCCTAAAAATCCTAATGATGAGGCTGAAGCATGTGCTCGTCTTGCAGACCTTGGAGTTGGATATGAATTATCTCTCTTTGAAGATATCACAAAAATCAAGGTGAGCAGAGCACGTTCACTTGGAAGAGGGGGGTGGAGTCAAAATCGGTACCGTAGGAACGTACATGGAGCTGTACTGCAACGGAGTAGAGAGATTGAAAATGTTCTGAGAGATCTTTCGCGGGAAAAAGGTATCATATTCGAAGCTGTAAATGTAAAAGGGTTCGGAGGTTATGTCTGGTCTGAGTTTACTGTGTATGCAAAACGCGGAGAGATACCAATACATTCTATGGCAAGTAATAATGCGCAAGTAATTGTAAAAAGCGTAGAGCGAGATCAAATTCGCTATGCACCCCTTAAACAGAAGAAACTGAGACGTAGATTCATAATCGTGGGAATCGATCCAGGAACAACTGTGGGCATAGCCGTTCTGTCCCTCGATGGAGACCTTCTCTATTTAAAAAGTTTCAGGGGTATAGCTCCTGATAAAGTTGTCAAACTTATTACCGAATACGGAAAACCGGCAGTGATTGCCAGCGACGTTACTCCAATGCCAGTCTCGGTTGAAAAAATTAGACGAAGCTTCAATGCAGTTTCTGCGAGCCCAGGAATTGAGGTTTCTGCTGAGGAAAAAATTGCGCTTGGAAAAACTTTCGGTTACTCAAATGATCATGAAGGAGATGCATTGACTGCCGCTCTTCTCACCTACAGAAGTTACAAGAATATTTTTATTCGGATTGAAAAAAAAGCCCCAGTAGATTCAGATCTTGAGCTTCTAAAGCTCTATGTAATTCAGGGAGATTCGATAGAGGCTGCAATTGAAAAAATCAGAGAACCAGGAACTCTTGTAAATACAAGGGTTCAGGAGATTCCGGAAAATCCAGGGGAAAGAGTAGTTGATGAATCCATTCTAAAAATGAGGGAGATCATCCAGAGGCAGAGGGAGCGGATTCAAAACTTGCAAATATATCTTGAGGAATTAAAGAAAAAACTGGTCATGAAAGACAAGAAAACTTCAAGGCTTGAGTCCAAGTTGAACGGCTTTAAAAAAGAGGCTTACAGCGAAGTTCGTAAATCAAAAGAGATCAAGACAAGGGATGAAATTATAGAAAGTCTGAAAAAAGAGCTCAGTCATAAAAATAAAACTGTAAAGGAACTCCGACGCCGAAGCAACAAGCTTCGCAAAATTCAGAAAATGGAAATCTGCGGCGTAGGTACCCTGTAAAGGTGATTGCCGCTTTTACAAAGGAATCGATTGCTGAAACAAAAGAAAAATATGGGCTCAAAGAAGGAGATGTAGTTTTCCTGGAAAATCCAAGCGGAGGCGGAGCTTCAACAGCCCAGATCCTTGTAGAATCTAAAGTTAAGGCAGTACTCATCGAGGAAGACATTTCGCATGCAGCAGATGAAACTTTTTTCAAAGGAGGTGTGCCTGTCTTGATGGCCATCCCACTTGAAAGGGCTGAAGATTTTGCGATGACAGAGCCGGAAGGCCTTAAAGTTGCAATTTCTGCCTGGGAAAAAGAAGCTGAGATAAAAAACCGCAGAGCTAAAGAAGACCAACTACATATCCTCTTTGAAGAGTACAGGAGTGAAAGGCGCAGAGGCCTGGTTTAAGTTTTCCCTTTAAATCTCTCTTAAATCTAGAAGTATTTTAGTTCCTCAAAAGGCCTTTATCTCCTTCATAAAAGATATTTTACCCTGTTACACTCAGAGGAATGAAAATAATAACATCCGCATCCAGCAAATCCAAAAATCTTGTAGCTTCGCCATCAACAAGATAAAGCTCCCAGTTTTTTGCATCAATCTCGGTTAATGTATCTGCCGGAATCGGTTCTCCAAAGGGTTTTCCTGCTTCAGTGAACAAAGGATCGGGCCATGGACATACAGCACGCCAGCCATCATGACACAAGTGAGCGGTGCCCCATCACCTCGAAGTACTGAGTACGGAGCTTGGTTAGTGAATGCAACTTAAAGTTCAAAGCACTTATATTTCATATTTTGCTTTATTTACTACTTATGGAGATTCAATCCCTAGTCAGCAAACTTATTAGCGAAAACTCAAAGGAATCTGTGCTTTTTAGATCTCACTTCCAACAGCTAAGTTTTACCTACTGTAAAACCATGATTGATCAAAATTTCAAGATTTATTAACCTGTTCACGAATTTGAAAGCGCTCCAGCTTGTTTCAATACTAATTCTACAAAATCCGTATCCTTAGCTGAAACAGGATCTGACAATAAGGTGCTCGAGTTTAAAATTTCAGGAGTCATAACACCGGCATCAGGATATAGAAATTGTTAAAGGTGGATATATTGAGACAAAAATTGTATACCTAGTAAAATGATATTCAACCATTGCTCATTTACAATATAATGGACTACATGGTATGGGTCCGAGCTTTAAACAAGTTAACCATTATGGAAATCAAAGTTTATCATGAACTGGTTTGAGAAATACGCTGATTCTGCACACACCAACAGCATCTTGAGCACTTCAACTATTTTAGTCATCTGTTCAGCAAAACAGTATTAAATATTATAATTTATAAACTTTTATAGTATTGCTTTTCTGGAAATGCGATGTTCTCTTTTCCACACAAAACATCAAACTGCAGTTTCTCAGCATTCCACAGTACGTTTGAGTTCTTGTATTCGTTTATTTTTTTATAATGACCCACGTATCATTTATGGATTAAATTCCAAGAATATGCAACTTGAAGAGCCTAAATCACGTATTGACTTTGCAACAAACCAAATAAAATAATTTCTATTTATATAAACGCTAATATTTGTCATATTAAACGAAAAAAATTTAGTTGGAGAGATAAAATGGATCACAAAAAATCAATCAAAACAGGATTTACTTGCTTTATTCTTTGTTTAATGGGATTATGTTTAGTACCGCTAGTAGCTGCAGATGATAACGGTGTTTGTTATTACTATTTTAAATAATTTGAAACAGATCATATTGGGAGTGATAAAGCTCCAGTGGGTTCTATATCAACTGATAAAAATGAGTAGTGCAATATTTCCCATTAAAAATGGACCCAGTTTGTATAAAAAATTGTAACTAGTTAAAACCCCATTACTTTCTCCAACTCGATCAAATTTCTCTAGAATTTTCTCCCTGATTTTATCTGCATCATTGACTTCTATATTAACATTCTCATTATGGTTTTCTGAAACAATATTTGTTTTACGATATACCCTTCTGCCGAAATCTTCACTGAAGCGACGTTCGATATCCAAAGACATATCCGAGTATCTCCGCCTTTTACTGCCGCATTTAAATTCTCAAGAAGTTTCTTAGCTCCTTCAGCATTGCATTTTTGGTTATCTTGGTAGGAATATTTGCTTTGTTTCTCTTCGTGAAATGGACTTAAAATAGGCACTAGAGAGATTAAACAAGTTCAAAGCAATGATAAAATAAAAATCAGCCCACCGATATTTGTTCAATTAATCTTAATGAAGGCGATTATTGAGAATATTTTTCGCGAGCGAAATAATTTGCTTCTTCTGAAATATAATTTTGGACCCACGAGATCAGAACCACATAATGTTAATAATAATTAGTTTAAGTTCGTACAAGATATTTATATAAGTATATAATTAATTAAATTTAATTATAACTAATAAATTTCCCCGTATTTTAAATGAGATATACGATCGAGCTGTAGGCATCCCCTTCATCTGCAGCTCATAAGATCAAGTTTTGCTATATTTCCCCATAAATTCCCCTTCCGCAATGATGTGCCCTATCATCTCTCTTTCAAGCTCTTTTCTGCTTGTTCCTGCTTTTAGCCCAAGCTGTTTGTCTAGAGCATATGCTCTGAAAAAATATCTGTGAATGCCTAAAGGAGGACATGGTCCTCCATATCCTATTTTTCTGAAATCATTT
This sequence comes from Methanosarcina sp., assembly GCA_003164755.1. Classification (GTDB taxonomy): domain Archaea; phylum Halobacteriota; class Methanosarcinia; order Methanosarcinales; family Methanosarcinaceae; genus Methanosarcina. Next base: position 16,110 of record PLUB01000105.1, read on the forward strand.
ATACCCTCAACCCCTGGTATACTGTCTTCATTTATTTTTGCAATAGGTACTATATTCCAGACAATCCAGTGAGTAAATACCTTCATGGGAGCATCAGGATCTTCAACTATGAGCACTAAACTTTTTGCCTCTTTAGGAATACCTCCTAATTCTAGAGGTGGATTTATATTCTCCCCGCTACAAGTGTACTTTTTTGGGATAGTACTATTAGATTCAAATGCATTGCTAAAAACCTTTATATTCTGGATGGCCATATTTTTATCCCCTTTGCTACCGGTGCTGGCTTTAGAGCTTACTGTTGTAGCGGCCAAAGAAGCCACAAAGCAAACTATTAACAAAATTGCGATTGGTTTCCCAAATTTCATTAACTCCCTCTCCTTTACCCACATTATAACCTTCTCATGTGAAGCAAAAAAATCACATTTAATAAACTTCCTGGTCAAATTGTCTGTTTAAACAGTTTGCGGCTTAAATCATAATGCGTTCTTTGTTCCATTCTTTTGTATTTGTGCAATATCTATATTTCGCTAAATTTGAGGTTTAATCTATACTGAGTTTTTTGTTCCCCTAGTAAAATTCGATATATATAATTGATATATGTTCTTATTAATATAATTTCAACTTATCTATTTTCAGCATATTTCATCACCAGATATTTTATGAATATAATTTGATCAATCAAAAATCATGTCAATATTTGGGAGACCTATCTACAGATAGCTGTAAAGGTTTTCATTTAACCACATGTCATCATGACAAATCACACTTCAATATACAGTCAACTTTCGGAATATTTCTCTCTGTGTTTTTTACTATATCCATTTTTCAGCTCCATATAATTTTAAACTCTTCTGACCTACCTTATCCTACAAAGATCATTAAAACTTTCTTCTATGTACAGAATCTTCGCCGACAGTTCAATCGGGAAGCTGCTATTCAAAACTTTAAATGGACTTATCAACTGATAACTCACTCGGTATCTAAGCTTGTGGGTATTTCTCAAAAAGGATAAGGCTAATATGTAACCGTACAGTATGAATAACAGATAACAGGAAGGGATTGAAATATTCGATGACTTAAAAAACAGCGTAAGAAAGCTGATAATTCCCATTGCCCTATTAATTCCTCTATCTCCAAACACACTTACTTTACTGGGTTTATTGGTGAGCATGGCTGCAGGCATCGCTTTTGCTCTAGGGAAACTTTTTGAGGGAGGGCTCCTCATTCTCTTTAGCGGAGTCCTTGATGCTTTTGATGGAGGAGTTGCGAGAGCAAAAGGTATAATAACTCCTTTTGGAAGTGTGCTTGATTCGGTATGTGACCGTTACTCCGATGGGCTGATGTTTCTAGGGATTATAGCTGGAGCAGTAAATGGCAGGCTTATGCTTTCCCCTATTATGCAAATTGAAGGCTGGCTCTGGGCAGGCTTTGCCCTTATAGGTTCTTTTCTGGTAAGTTATACCCGAGCGCGCGCTGAGTCTGAAGGCTGCAGAAAACTGTCTGTTGGAATTGCCGAACGTGCTGAAAGAATGATCATACTGGCCTTAGGCGCTCTTTCAGGTTTTCTTGGATGGGCTCTTGTGCTGATAACTATATTTTCTCATATTACTATTATACAGCGTGTATTAAGGGCGAAAAGCATACTTAATAGGCCCTCAGAACCGGGTGTTCAAAAACCATAAGGATATCTAAAAAAATATAAACGACATTCCAACACAAATTTGACAGATTTGAGTTCTAAAGGATAACGTGAAATGTGATAAAATTTAAGCAAAAAATGCAGGTGTATTTAGCAAGGCTACATAATTCATGTTATGGAAGTGGTAAAATATCACGTTCACTTATTCCTAGAATTCCATCCAAGCAACTCTCATGAGAAGTAGGTCAGTACTTGAAAGGAAGTAATTCTTACGGACTTTCAAGCTTTGTCCCAAACTGAAAAAGAATATTATTATAATAGTCTATGGTTAAGAGGCAATTTTCATCGAGCTATAAATGTGATATTTGACGCGATAAAACAGTATTAAAAGCTGGAAATAGAATTATAATTCATGTAAACAAAATAAAGATGGTCAAAAAAGAATAGACGATTTCTTAGTTTTGACAAACTGAGTGGACAGACATAAGCGTCCGCATCTTTTATTAGGGTATGGTTGCTGCACTCAACTTAAATTCATGCTGCACCATCTCCCACCAGTTCTCTCGAATCTGTAATCAGAATATGCCTAAATGTTGGAGTTTATCGAAATCCCCCCTAGTCTATTTTCCAGGGAATTGTGTTTTATATTATTAAGCCAGTATAGACTGGCATCCTTATGCAATTAAAGTCATGCATTAAATAGACCTTTATACTGTATCATTAAATATTTAGAGTGATGGGTTTTGAGCGAGCTTGAGAAACTGATAAACCTTGCAAAAAAAGCGGCTGAAAAGATCCAAAAATATAGGTTCGTGCGCATAATTTCACATAATGACGCTGATGGGCTAACTTCAGCTGGGATAATGGCCGAAGCCCTTCTTAGAGCAGGTATCCGCTTCCAGCTTTCGATATCTGAAAAGCTGGATGAATTTTTGATTGAAAAAGTAAATAGAAGCATTTCACAGGGAGAACTTGTAATCTTCTGCGATATGGGAAGTGGGCAACCTGAACTTATAGCTAATGTGGCAACTGACGTTATAGTGCTTGATCATCACAATCCAGTTGGGGAGTCTCCTGCAGAGTTAGTGGTTAATGGCCATATTGTAGGAATTGACGGAGCTACGGACATCTCTGCTTCAGGCACCTGCTATCTGGTAGCCAGAGAACTCGATGCAGGCAATGTTGATCTTGCAGGGTTGGCTATTGCAGGGGCAATCGGTGATAGACAGCTGTTTAATATGGCGAATGCTTTCATTCTGGAGGAAGCCCTAAAAGCAGGAATTGTGTCCATCCGAAAGGGACTAAAAGTAGGGGATGGGGACCTTGAAGATGTGCTTGCATACAGCACCGAACCTTTCCTTGACATCACCGGTTACCCTCAAAAAGTAAAAGAATTCCTGAAGCAGCTCGACATTTCAGGAAATATTGAAGAACTTTCTGAGGAGGCGGTCTATAGACTTGTCAATGCTGTTGCACTGAAGCTCGCCAGGAAAGCTAGTCTGGAAGCTGCAGAGGCTGTTATAGGAGAGGTTTTACTTCTTAACAGGGAACTTGTAAAAAATGTTTACGATTTTATCTCTCTCCTTAATACATGTGGGAGACAGAATGTCTATGGATTAGCTCTGGCAATTTGTTTGAAGGATCAGAGAGTTGTCGAGGAAGTATTTTCTCTCGCAAAAGAAAATAAGAAAAAAATTGCTATTGATATTAGGGAAAATGTAGAAAAAATTCGTAAAGGGGAAAATATCTGGTACATCAACACTGTTGATGCACTTTCTACCGGGAACCTTGCAAGCACTGTTGTCCGCTATCTTCATCCGGAACTTCCAGCTATCTGTATAAACGAATCTGAAGGTATACTGAAAGTCTCTGCTAGGGGCACCCGTGAACTTGTATCACAAGGCCTAGATCTGTCATTTGCTATCAAGGAAGCTGCATCTGCAGTCGGTGGAAGCGGAGGTGGACACAGTATAGCTTCTGGCGCTTCAATCCCCCTTGGAAATGCAGATGAATTCTTGAGTACTGTAGATCAAATAATAGGATGTCAGCTCCAAAAACAAAATAAAGGTAAAGCTAAATAGGGAATATAACTAAGTTAAAAAAAGATTTAAAGAGTATTTATGAATATCATCGGTGCAATTGAATTTCCGGATCCTGAGTCAAGAAAGTCTACAGGTAGAATACTGCAAGCTATTTCTCCAGATAATTTAATAAGCATGGAAAGTGAGATCAGCGATGAGAAAATTGTTGTCCAGTTTTATTCCAAGAAGATAGGTTCTCTTCTTGCAACTGTTGATGATTTTTTATTGAATGTTAAAATAGGTGAGGAACTCGAAAAGACTCTGAAAAAAGAAATAAATCTTGGAACATAAATATCAGATTGCCCAAAATCAGATTATTGCTATCTATTTTGATGCAATAGGTATTTATGATTACTACTAATGGAAATTAATTCTCTTACAAAGGGTGTCTCTACTTTCATAATATATAATATCCTGAAATTCAATAGCAATGTCGTGAATCTAGTTTTAAGGTCCATCATCTTAAAAGCTTTACAATTTATTTACCAAGATGAAGATAGAATGTTATCAATAAAATTGAATTTTATATAGAAAATTTAGATAAACCTATATGCATTTGAGCATTTGGGAGCTTAAATCCCTTAAACACTAATTTTTTCTAATGAAAAATAGTGCATATTTTGTTCTTAATTCACTACGTAAAAATGGATGCTGAGCCAATAGTTATGCTAACAAAATTCTTTCCTAATTTATGAGACATTTTAATATCTTCCGGGATTTCCAAGTTTTACCATTAATTCTACTGGCATTGACTGCAATCAATCAAAAAAGCTATTACGGTCTCTTACACCCTCTTCTGAGAACCATGTTCTCGATCATATCACTTCTGCTGATAATTTATCCCGGCATTTTTTCCCAAGCTTTTTTCCTTTATATGGGATTCAAGTTTTAAGCCAATTATAATCTAACAAAAGGAACTAAATTGGTATTCGAATTATCCATACCGAACAGATTGATCAAGTTCAATGCAGATTTGTGTATACAGGATACTTGAATTCCTATACCATCAAAAATCGATGTAGAAAAGTATTTTCGAATCTTCTAGTGATCCATAGGATCTGGTCCAATTTTATGTAATTTAGTTCTGTACTTAGTAAGTTACTACTCATTTAAGTTATTACTCAGTTAAGTTACTTTAATCAAGTTACTACTTAGTTAAGTCATTACTCAGTTAAGTTACCTTAGTCAAGTTACTACTCAGTTAAGTCATTACTCAGTTAAATTACTTTAGTCAAGTTAATACTTATTAAAGTTCTATACCTTCTTTGTACGTCTTATTCATACATCGGGACTGACCCTATGGACCAAATGTATATATGTAAGTATAGGTATAAAAAAGTAACGATAGGATATTTCAGCAAAAAAATAATGATATAGTATTATCTGAACAAAACTAAGAACATAAATGAACTGGATCAGAAAGTTAATTTTTTGGTACCACAGTCTAACTTAACAACAGTAAAACTTAATAAATTTTTAACAAATTCTTCCATCTTTTTACTTTCTGTAGAAAAGAACTTGTGATATGTTTTGGCATAATGTTTACGTTTTTATATCTGGATATCAGTGGAATAGTAATCTTCATCCCCGTGACATTGCTGTCATGGTTCGTGCGATCGAGTCTATATAAATTTGATGAGAATTAGTTAAAGTTGTTACTATATTAATAGATGCAAAAATAGAGGTTCCGTTGCAAAAAATCCTTTCTAATGATACAATAGAATAAAAAGGAAATCAAAGATAGTAATATGCTATCTAATTCCTTTAAATGGAATCATTATGAAGGAGAAATTATTCTATTGAATGTAAGATGGTACTTAAAATACCCATTGAGCTATAGAAATTTAAAGGAACTGATGATAGAAAGAGGAATTCAAGTTGATTC
>PLUB01000080.1 GCA_003164755.1 Methanosarcina sp.
GCGAGCCTTCGGAAACTCTGGATAGCTGTCATATTCACCATAATGAAATAAATTTGAATTGCTTTTTTGATAATTTCCATTTTTGGTAACCATTCAGACTGGGTAAAATACTATCTATCAGTAGATAGTTCTATTATGATTCGATGATCAATTTAGTGTGGGTGATACCACTTGACTGTAGGTGATTGAACGTGTTTTTTGTTTGGCCATCAATTGGTTATCAGAAGTATTATTTAGCATCAAATAGTTATGTTACATCTGATTTTTGGTAGGCTGAATAGTTACATTATTTTTTCAATAATGTTTTTTACTAGATTGGTGATGTTCTAATTTGGCAAATTTTTCCTTCTCCCAAAGGAAATCTATCATTCAGCTTTTTTTGGCACAAGATTCTCCTGAAAGAGGAATACCTAGTTTAAAAATTTTTTTTATTTTGTTATTTTAAATGATAGCGATCATAGTCTACTAGGGTATATTCACCGCGAAAAATAACTATAAATGTAGTTGATACATTTTATAATGAATGTAATTGTTGAGTTGAATTTAAGATATTTCGATAAACATCTGATTTTCATGAGTCTATTATTTACGATTTATATGATTAGGATAAAATTTGTGAGTTTTCTAAATCCTTAATCGAAGATTCCAATTAATTAGTTTCAAATTATGATGCAATTGAAAAAAATACCTATGCTTTTCTTGCTATTTTCTTGAATTTACGGAGCCTAAATCGGTGAAAATTTGTATAGTTCTATAAGGTATGGGATATTCGAGTTATTAAAAACATAGGGCTAAAATAATAACAAATATATTTTTAACGTTTTATAGCATGATTACTAAAATCATGCAAAACCATGACTTTTAAAAGTCGATATTTTTATCCATCCATATGTGTTTGGTAAGTTCTGGCGGACTATCTTCAAAAAGTTTTCCTACTGAGTACAGTAGGCTGGAGAAACGTTGTAAAAAGTCATACATAGGAATAGACTCAAGGATAAAAGGTTGGACAAGTGAGTATGTAATGCCAATGAACACACAACTATAAACAATTTATAAATAAGTATATGTGATACATTGCAAACAATGTCATTAAAATTTAATTTTGCAACATGATTAATATCTAGCAAAATAGTAACAATTATTATATTACAATCATACCATTAAAACAAATTATAACTCTGGAATTTATCTCATCAATAATAGGTCTAACCATAGCAGGTATCATATATCACATCTATTAGACCGGCAGCTTGAATAATTTTCTGAAAGAATAAGAACAAATCATAGATCCAATGCATTCAATATCCTAAAATATTTGGGGATTAGTGTTCACTATTCTAAAGTGCAACTTTTCAATACACAGTTTTTTTTGTAGGAAAATATTCGTATTTTCACATTTGCAGCCGGAGTTATAGGACAGTTTTTGCCTGATTTCGATAAAAATGCATAGGTAGTCCCAATGGCGTTTGAGGATTAACTAGATTGAAACTGTAATTCTGTTTTGGGGATGTATCAGGATCTGATCTAAAAAGAGTGCACTCAATTTTTGTGCATAATGTAGATAGTAATTCTTGTGCATATGGTTTTCAGTAACTCTATCCTATAATTATTTTTACTCACTCTCAAAAATGTACTCCTTGGAGAACATTTCTAACGTCAGAATGAAGTAGGAAAGGAGGAGGGGGCCTATAATAACTCCTATCAATCCAAAAAGGGCTAATCCTATGATAATCCCAATTAGGGATACAAAAGGATGTATTTCTCCAACTCTTTTTTGGATCATGGGCCTAAGAAAACTATCCACGGTACTTACAAAGATTCCGGCGGCAAGAATCGCAATCCCTGCAGTATAGTCCTCCAGGAGGAACTGGATGATAGTTGCAGGAACCCAGACTAAGGTTGATCAAAAAACCGGCACAAAAGAAAGGAGCGTTGCGATAGAACCCCAGAGAAAAGCTCCCTGAATTTTTACGATCAAAAAAGTAATAGTCAGAATTGCACCCTGGAAAAGGGCTACAGCCCCGCTGGAAATCATAGTTGTCTTGACAATTCGTCTGAAATCGCCAAGTAGAGTGGATGTATTTCTTTCATTGAATGGAACTGCTGCATAAATTTTGTGTACAAAAGTCGAGTTTTCTCCTGTTAAGAGGTAGTAAAACAAAAAATACATAATTAAGAGGCCTATAGACTGCTGGCTCAGTATCTGAATAGAACCTAGAAGGAACTTACTTGTGTAATTGACGGCTTCAGATCCTATACCAATAACCCTCCCTTGTATTTGCTTTTGGAGAACATCAGTAGGTATACCCAGCCCTGAAAGATAATGAGTGAGAAATTGGTGTTCAGATCTAATAGATGTAATAATAAACGCCTGGTTAAGTAAAATCTGCTGGATTTCATTAATAATTATACTCAGGAGAAAATATAATGGAATGAGTACAACACATATTGAAATAATTATAACCAAGACTGCAGCAAATTGTTTTTTAAGCCTGGCTTTCCTCACAAAAAAGTGGTAAAGAGGCATAAAAATGATGTAAAGGATAATGCCCCCTAAAAAATAATTTAAATATGGGAGTGTGGCATAAACAATAACCACGGTTAGGAGGAGGATAGTTAGGAGGGCCAATACAATTTTTGCAATTCTTTCCATTGAATCTAATTGGGTATCTTATTATAAAAATTTTATAAGTTTGACAGTTCTAACTTTCTGCTAAAGCTTATATTTCTAACATCTAATGGAATCGTAAAAAATATGATTTATTTCAGTATTCGGTAGCTGGGTGGTCTACTATTACATCGTTGATATTTTTATGATATTTAAGCTCTCGGTGTTTAAAGATTTTCGGATCTTTTTTTGGGTAATTGCAGAGCTGAATTAAATCAAATTAAACTTTTCGACTTTCGACATCTGAGACTCTTCATTTTTTATATAAAATAAAAACATATTTGGATCTCAATAAGTTTTCAAGTTGATTATTATTCACAAAATAATGGTGTGCTAACTGGAAAAGTGAAATAAACCAATTTAGATAAATTTTCGATATCAACAAATTGCTTATATGTCCCTTATAAACGAAATGCCAGATTTGGAGTTTCTCGAAATTCTATGTTTATATTTGGATGTTAGAGATACTTCGGATTTTAATAGTTATTGAGTAATTAAGTATAAATAAAGGGGAGTACTTATATATAAAATACAAAGAGTTTGGCTTTTCAAAGTATTACTCGCACTAATTTATGTTGTGCTCTCAAAGATTCTGATATTTTTAATCAGAGATGAGTGATTAGGAAAATAACAATTCTTGCGATAATAACCGCTTTACTAACTGATTGCTATCAAAAGTTAGTTATGTTACACTAATGAGGAGCAGCTTGATGTTATTTGCTACGATAATCTACTGTTTAATTCTCTTCTATCTAGTATAATAGAGCAAAGAGCTGAAATTTTTGATCAATAACATAGATTGTATTCTATTACATTAGTCTCGACAATTATGAGTTTACTGGCGTTGAGTACCCCAGCTTCAGCAGTTGAATCTGTGTTTGGTTTCAAAGATTCAGCTACAGTTAATTTCACAATTCAGGTGATTTTAAGCCCAGGTCTGACAATACAAAAGGTATCGTCTCCAGCAAGTTATACCGGTATAGGGCGAAATATTACATACATCTACACTATAACTAACTCTGGATTTATAAATTTCAACGGAAATATTATAGTGAAGACAACAAAATTGGAATATTTAATATATCCAACGTGGATCTTGCATCAGGTCAAAATGTTACAGTGACAGAAAATACACAATAACGAGCCTGATCTAGATGCCGGTTCTGTGACCAATACAGCGCATGCAATAGGTTTATTCCACGGCCAAACGATAACTTCAAACACGGCTACTCAGATCGTAAATGGACTAGCTCCGCGTACAGATCTTCACCTAGATCAAGTAGCAGATCCAACACGTTATGATGCTGTGGGGCAGACTATCACATACACCTATGATGTAACTAACTCAGGGAATGTGGATATCTCAGCACCTATCACTGTTACAGACGACAGGGCTGGCACAGTATCTATACAAAGCAGTGGTTATCCTTAGTCCAGGTTCAAGCGTCACAGGAACAGCTACCTACAAAATAACAGATGCCGATATTTATGCAGGTTCTGTGATAAATTCAGGGTATGCAACAGGTTCATTCAACAACAAACCAGTAATTTAATTCCAAACTATTTCGATAGTTCCCTATAAACATCTAACCAATAATAGAGATTTTGAGCCTAACTATGGCGCTGCTTTTGTACCTTTACCGATGACTTATGCCAGTGAACCTCACGGGCATGTCAGTGAACCTTATTGGTATGGTAGTAGACCTTCTAGCACACAGAAGTGCCAAATTTGGATTCTCATGGCTGCAAGGCAAAAGTTTTTTCTTCTAAATGTTCTAAGGCTAAATTGAGTGGTTCCAGAGCTAAGGTTTTTTTGAGTAAACATAAACGAAAAAACTACTCCAAACACCATAAAACAGGAAAAACTTCCAAGTGTAAAGTAGATAAAAAATAGTTGGATTTCTGTTCCATTATAATAGAATAGTGACTGCAATGACAGCCTCAGATTCTGGCTTTGGATGATCCATAACTTGTGGGGGTCTGATGCTTCAAGAAGATGATTTCGAAACCAAATATGAGTTAATTCGTGGTCAATCTGAAATAGATACCTATGGAAATTTTGAAGCAGAATATAGTCAAATGCTAGAAGTTATGGAAATTCCATAAAATCGAGATGGAATGAATTGTCTATATTATTTATCGTGATTATAAGGTTGGATATCCACATCTGAAGTATTAGGCATCCTACATTATAATCGTGAGAATGAAACAACAATTAGTATCAGAATTGGAGGCATAAAAGCAAATTGAAATGGAAATGAACGGACTTATTTAAAATCAATTATGTATGTGTTTTTCTATGCTTGTAAATTTGTAAGTAAGGGAGCACTAGTGCAAAAAAGGATGAAGGAAAGTTGAGGTATAACAAGTACATATATTTTTTACCTTAAAACCTCTGTATAGGTGAGAACAATAAAAACGTAATATTTGTCATTGAAACTATTGACTCTAAATCCTATTTTTATGATGAAGTGAAATTATACAGAGTCAATCAGAATTTACAGATTTTTAGGTACTTTGTCTTGATAGCTTATTTAGCTTTAAAACTTGAATATATTTCTAAGAAAAAAGGACTTGAAAATCAGAGAATTGCTACAAAATCATCCGACAGAAGTAGTCATAAAGATTATTTTGATAAGAGACCTTAAGAGCTCACTTACTATCGGATGAAAATTCATAGCCAGTAAACTTGATTTTATCAATCATTACCCCAATTCTTTTTTATATTTACCACTAATCATCTTCATCTGTGTATATTATTCAAAGAAATACGATCTTTTTAACAAAGAATTCTTCTTTATTGTCAAAATATTCTTGTTACCTTTCTAAAAATGGAATATCCTTAAATTAATTCATTCAAGATCAAGAGTTTTAAAATTGCTATAATAGTCTCTACTCTGTTTTTATAAATTATGTCCCACATTCCCAGTCATTCATATAGCACTCCTGCTCAGAAGTGAGCTCATCAATTTCTATGCCCATTGTCTCTAACTTCATTTTTGCCACATACGAGTCGATCTCTTGAGGCACCCTATGTACGCCATTTAGGAGTTTGTTCTCTGCAATATAGCGTACACAAAGAGCTTGATTTGCAAAGCTCATGTCCATAACCTCAGCGGGGTGTCCATCTCCTGCAGCTAGATTGACAAGCCTGCCTTCGGCTATAACATTGATGTGCTGGTTGTCGATATAGTATTCATTTATGTTGTGTCTGACCTCTCGAATTGATTTTGCATGCGAAGCAAGGGCTTCCATATCTATTTCTACATTAAAATGCCCGGAATTCGCAAGGATTGCTCCATCCTGCATAACTTTAAAATGTTCGTATGTGAGGATGTCTCGGTTTCCGGTAGTAGTAACAAAAATATCTCCCAACTTTGCAGCATCGGCCATTTTCATGATCCTGTACCCGTCCATCTTGGCTTCAAGGGCTCTGATAGGGTCTACCTCGGTGACAATTACATTTGCTCCAAGGCCCGAAGCTCTCATTGCAACCCCGCGCCCACACCATCCATAGCCCGCAACAACGACATTTTTCCCTGCCACCAGAAGATTTGTGGTTCTGTTAATTCCGTCCCAGGCTGATTGTCCTGTTCCGTAGCGGTTGTCAAAAAGATACTTGGTCATGGCGTCATTTACTGCGATTACAGGCATTTTCAAAGCACCTTCTTTTTCCATTGCATGAAGCCGGTGAACTCCTGTGGTTGTTTCCTCACAACCCCCTAAAATATCTGGAAGTAGATCGATCCTTTCTTTGTGAAGCTTAAAAATAAGATCTGCTCCATCATCGATTGTGATGTCAGGTTTAAGGTCAAGGACTCTGTCAATAGCTTCGTAATACTCGTTGTTGCAGCACCCATATTTTGCGTAACAGTCTATGTTCTCCCGGGTATCAAGGGCCTTAGCTACATCATCCTGTGTACTAAGAGGATTGCAGCCAGTGATGAACACCTTTGCACCTCCTGCAGCTAGGGTCTCTACAAGGACTGCGGTTTTTGCTTCTACATGAAGGGCCATCCCTATCTTCAGCCCGTTCAGAGGTTTTTCTTTTTCGAATTCATCCTTGATGATAGCAAGTACAGGCATATGATTCCTTGCCCATTCCATTTTCATGTTTCCAGATTCGGTGAATTTTTCTTCTGTCATTGTGATCCCGTTATATGAAGATGAAGTTTAATTCGATTACTATGTCTGGTTAATTGGAAGGATTACTTTTCTTCTTTCCCCAAGTCAGATTAGAGACATCAGTTGCCTACCTACTCTCCCCAATTAACTGAGCTAAAGTTGCTTTTCAATTCACTAAGTAATCTCTCTACCTTCTCAGATGTCAGCAAAGGAATTGCACACTTTATTATTGTTAATTTTGGGGAAAGAAGTTTCATATTCTCATACTCAGCTCTTAAAAGTTTTCCTATCTAGATGAAAATTATTATCAAGACTAACCAATATAGTATTAAATTTTGGTGGCAGAGCAGGATGAATATTATAGGGAGTTTATAGACAACTCTGCTTTTCCGGAGTCATTTATATCGAATTTACAAGCATATGACGAAATTTAGGTATTTATCAAGATCTACATAGTTTCAAACGTATTTATTTACACTAGAGCCACCTGAAATTTTATAACCATGATTCGAAAAGAAAAGGTTACAAGAAAAGGTTTCTTTATTTTTTTTCTCTTGTTTCTAGTGCTTTCAGTGGTTAAACTTTGCATTTAAGAAAATTTAGCTAAACTCCTAAATTTTGCCATATACTTATAAATGGTATATTAAGGATTCGTAAAAATCAGAGGTTTATAGAACTCCTATTAAGTTTAGTGAGAGATGTATATCCTTAGCTATATAAGCCATTTCCCTATGTTTTTGAAGTGTTAATTTTTACTGTGACGATTACAGAGGATTCCTATTTAAATCTGTTTTCCTCTTCTGTGGAATTCTATTCAAAATTTTCTCGTGAATTTCTTTATTTGACCTAATTTTTCTTTTCTGATTCCATTATTCTTTGATTTTAAAGAAAGATTCTGCTATTCGTAAAATAGTCTCTTTATTTTCGATGCCATCAACTGATAGAGATTAAAACAAAAATCACACAACATCTTCAGATTTACTTTTTGAACAGTAGTGGCAAGAACTCTTCCTGCTTTGAATATCTTTTTAGCTCCGGCATAAATTCATTTCCTTATATTTTGTTTGAGCTTTTGGAAATATAGTGAGTAGAAGGATATTTCAGCAGGAAAATATTTTTATATTTTTCAAAAACTTTAAGCTTGATGTATTTTTCCAACTCGAGCAATTACTCACATAATATCAAAAAAACGATTTCTTACACTTCCACTTGAAGAATAAGTTCCGATCCTCATAAATTTAGAGGTGGATGTGAAGTTTATGAAGTTTCTTGAATATAAAAATCACATTAAAAATATTGGTGTAAAGAGGAAAGCCAGGAAGAGTTGGAGTCTCACTTCCGTATCAGACCATTCCGAGGCGATCTCACTTAAAGCTTATTTATTCAGAACAGGATCTCTTCCAGGCAGTTCAATGATCACATACTCTTTTGTTTAATTTCCTCACTCTTTTTGACCTATTCACTTCCGCTAAAAAGTACATTGTTCCATTGTTATTTTAAATTAATTCTATGAAAAATTGTTTTTGAACAAAAGTTACTTCCACATAAAATGTTTTAAAATTGTACAACAATTTTATATTAATTGTGTTTTCTGATACGAAAATATTTCAAATCAATTAAGGAGTCAATTTCAGTAAGTTTGTCTTCAACTGACTGAAGAAGTTTGTATTTTTCTTTGAAAAAGGAAGAAGTAGGTTAAATTTCCATTATTTAAATGAAGCTTATGGCGCACGGGAAGGTACAAATTGTTTTTTAAAATTGAGCTTCTCCCGAAATCAATTTTCACTTCACATCAGTCAGAGATTCAGAACAATTTTCGTTATTGTAGGCTTGACTGATTGCTTGTATTCGAGAATTCAGAGCTCAATTTTGGGTTTTGGAATCAGCTCAAGTAGTGCGGACACTATATAAACGATCACGACGCCAAAATATCTCAACGACAGCTAATTAAATAACTTGAAAGGAAAGCTAGTTCTTCGATTCCAAAATACACTCACAAACCTGAACTCTTGAATCTATTTATTGATCAATGAATTCATCTTTTAATTATGGATCCACTTTGGAATCGACATACTAGTCGGAGTTAAAGTCGAACCAACGCATTAAACAACGACTTCAAAGTAAGCTGCTCATTTTAAAGTCGAACCAAACAACCTTGGAAACTGTGCAGTACTTATTGCAGTTCCCATACTGTTGTTCAGCGTTACCGAGGATAAAATCCCTATTACTTTCCCTGCTTGCAGTATAGGGGATCCGCTATCTCCCGGCGGTGGCATATTTGAGATGGGAAAGAGCAGATAGAGCAATGAAGCCCCGGCATTAATCACGTTGCATTTTTTAAAATGCATATCATTGACAAGTGTAGCAGTTTCCAGTACTGCTGCACTTCCGAATTCGGTGACTTCGAACATACAATCAGTAGGAAGCTCTATCAGAGCCAGATCAAAATCTTTAAAAATGCTCTTGACAACGAGTTCCTTGCCATCCACTATCACGCAGTCTCCTGTTCCGCGAAATATATGATAAGATGCAACTATGTAATGTGATCCTCTGAATGAGATCACAGCGCCGATTGTACAGCGCATACTCTTATAGAAAAAGTAACCGCCTGATTTAATCATATACTTATCTCATCTACTGATATCACTTAGAAGTATTTTATGGTATTCCTGATATTTATTTTAAATTATGCTCAATTTAAATACATGAGGAATCTTTTTAAAATTGAGGTATAAAATTGACCTTATTCCGGACTCTGTTTCGAAATAGAATGACTAAAGTAAACTAAAAAACACTAGATTTTGAAACTGCTATTAAACCTTTGAGTACTATCTAATGATCAATGTCAGAGATATCGAATATTGAGTTTGATTGAAGATCAAATTCTTCCAGTAAATTCAATGTTTCAATCAAAAAATGCAAAAGTTGATAGATTTTAGAACAGAGTCGCAGGAATTTCAAATAAATTGTTTCTCAAGGATTATTACAGTTTATTTGGTAGTTCGCAGAGAAAAACAGTTATTTAAATTGTGGACCCGTTGCATTTTCTAATTCGCTTAAAATATTCGGCAGTTTCCAAGAAGAGGCCTACGGGGATTTTTGGCTATGAGGTCAGATATCTCTTGAAAAGTCATAGGGTGTCATTTACCCACCACATTACATGACAAATGAAGTTGAAATTACATCTGATGGAAAGTATGCAGTTTCGGCTTCAGATTACAAACACTAAAGGTATGGAGCTTGGAACAAGGAGTAATTATCTCTAATTTTACAGGATAATCCATTTAGAACCTGTGGAGTAAAAATTTGGAACTAATGTGAATAGTCGTTAGGAACACACCAAACCGAAAATGATGACTAGCGAGAGGATTCCTCTTTGTAACTTCAGAAATAATGTGGAATATACTTATGTTTATATAGTATAACAGTTTCTATATTTCTGGACTTTACTCAGTCTAAGTCCATACTTGAGCCGGGGCAGGTTTTGCTGTGGTTGTCTTTCCTGTCCCTTCTCACCAAACAAATTACGAGTTTTTATCTCTTCCTAGCAGTTCAACGATCAATTACTCTTTTGTTTAATTTCACCAGCCTTTTTGACCTTTTCATGCCGGTGCGAAGTACTATGTACCTATTATTATTTTTAATTAATTCTATAAAAACCTGTTTATGGGAAAAAATCACTTTTACATAAAATATTTTAAAATTGGACAACAATTTAATATTAATTATGTTTTTTTTATAGAACACTAAATCTAGCATTCATGCTTGATTAATCTGCTATATAATCCTAAAAATACACTTCTAAAATATAACTGTTCTGATAAAGCTTATGCATAATTCCTACTTCAAAGGTCTACGACATTAATTTTTTTGAAGATGATCACAAAAAAGAGATTTAAAATGTATTGATGAAATTTTTCGTGTGAACAATTGGAGAAAATTGTAAAAGAATGTGAACGTTCATTCGGTGATACAGCAAATTTGAACTACTGATCCAATAGATTTATTAATGCATCATTGTGTTAAAAACTCACATTGAGCAAGTAAAAAATAAATCATAAAAGAGTTTAATCATCAGAAAGCAGTAACTTGGAGTTGATTTTCATACCTCATCCGAAGACAGTGGAAGAAATGATTGAGTGTGCTGGGCCTATAGAATGTGACCTGCTACCCAGGCTTATTCAGGTGACTGAAGCTGCTGCCATTGCTGCAGCCTATCAAATGGGGCGTGGCAATAAGATTTTTGCTGACCAGGTGGCAGTCGCCTCTATGCGGAGAATGCTGAATAAGCTTGATATGAAAGGCATAATCAAAATCGGAGAAGGGGAAAGGGATAAAGCTCCTATGCTATACATAGGAGAACAAGTCGGAACAGGTAGGGGTAATCTTGAAGTTGATATCGCAGTAGATCCTCTCGAAGGAACAAATCTTACGGCCAACGGAGGTCCAGGTTCAGTTGCGGTTATGGCCATGGCTGAAAGGGGCGGAATTTTCCATGGCCCTGATATCTATATGGATAAGATCGTTGTAGGGCCAGATGTAGTGCGTTACGAGATGGAGCATCCTGATGAAAAGATTGATTTAGATGCTTCTGTCAAGCACAATCTTGAGATAGTCTCAAAAGCTCTCGGGAGGAATATTGGTGAGCTTGTGGTCGTAATTCTAGATAGGCCCAGGCATGAGCAGAAAATAATCGAGATTCGGGAAGCTGGGGCCCGTATAAGGCTGATTACTGATGGAGACCTTATGCCAGGTATTGCAACTGCAATCCGTGGGTCAGGCATTCACATGGTTATGGGTGCAGGGGGCTCAGGCGAAGCTGTCTTGACAGCTGCTGCAATCAAAATCCTGGGGGGGAAGATCCTTGCGAGGCTTGTTCTGCCTACGGTCGCGAATGGGCATACCAAGGACAAAATTGATGAAGAAATTGAGGAAAAAATGCCGAGGCTTGAGAAGATGAGGATTACCTTAGAAAACCTTAAAGATGTTCTTGATACCGACAAACTTGTGCCAGGCAATGATATAATTTTCTCGGCAACAGCTGTTACTCCTGGCCACTTCCTGCGCGAAGTAAACCTCTTTGGTAGCGGGGATGCCAGGGTACACACGATCTCGATGGGTGCTTCAGGAACTGTCAGGTTTACGGATAGCATTTACATAAAGGACAAGCAAGAGACTCCTCTATACCTGTAAACTTTTTTTTGGCTTATCCTTTTATTTTTTATCCTTTTTTGAAAATGTGACAAAATGGCGATCAGTTTAAATGTGGATTGTGAAAACAAGAATTAAGCTTGAAATAAATCACTGAATAGAATCAACTAAAGATTTAAGGGTTAAATACGGAATTAAAGAGTTAAAATATGAGGATCTATCTTGAAAGTTTTGGCTGTTCTGCAAGCCAGGCATCAGCCGAAGTCATGAAAGCACTTGTAAGAAAGCTTGGACACGAACTACTGGATCTAGATACTGCCGATCAGGCAGAGGTTTATATCTGCAACTCCTGCACTGTCAAATATACAACAGAGCAAAAGATTCTCCACAAAATACGTAGCTTGGGTAACAAAAATGTAGAGGTTATTGTCTCTGGCTGCATGCCCGAAGTTCAGCTTGAGGATGTCCTCCATGCAAATCCAGAAGCCCATATTCTAGGTGTAAATTCTGTTTCTAGTCTTGGAGATCTTCTTTTCTCAATCGAACAAAGAAACAAACAAGGTATTTTTCGAGAAGATCACCTTGAAATCTATACGCATAAACCATTGGGCTTTCTGAACGTTCCACGTGAGCGCTTCAATTCCAATATTCACATTTGTCAGATTTCTCAGGGCTGTAACTTCGCTTGTTCCTATTGCATTGTAAAGTATGCAAGAGGCAAACTCTACTCATTTTCACCGAATGAAATTGTTAAGGATATCCGAACTGCAGTTGCAGATGGCTGCAAGGAAATTTGGCTAACTTCCCAGGATGACAGTCAGTACGGAATGGATACTGGCTTCAAACTCCCCGAACTCTTGCGTATGATCTCTAAAATTCCTGGCGATTTTAGGATAAGAGTTGGGATGATGAATCCTATTTCCGTTCAGCCAATCCTTAAAGACATCGTAGATGTCTTTGATTCCGAAAAAATCTTCAAACTCCTCCACCTTCCGATTCAGTCAGCCTCCCACTCTGTGCTTAAAAAGATGAACCGTCTGCATCAAATGGATGCTGTGGAAATGATCATTGCAAAATTCCGCTCCCGTTTCAGAGATCTCTCCCTCTTCACTGACATAATCGTAGGTTTTTGTAGTGAAACTGATGAGGATTTCAAAGAAACAGTCGAATGGGTAAAAAAGTACCGTCCGGATAAAGTAAACATCTCACGTTACTCTCCTCGAAAGCACACGAAAGCTTTTTCTTTCAGAAACTTAGACTCTCGAATTTCGGTTCAGCGTTCTCACTACTTGCACAAGGTTTGTGAAGATATTAAGCTTGAGTCTAAACAGGGAATAATCGGCTGGAAAGGCAAAGTCTTTGCCTCTAAGTACACAGAAATTGGAGATATTCTCACACGCACGGACTCATACCGTCCGGTTATCATAAGCGGCTCGGATCTTAGGCCCGGTCAGTGTGCCAATGTTGAAATCATTGCGTCAAAGCCTGGTTATTTTCTCGGAAGAGTTGTCAACAAATAGTTCAGGCTTTACTCTAAAATTTCGTTCTGTATATTTGTGGCATATCTGTGGTAATTTTCTTCTTAATTGTTATATATCGCAACAAGAGATATTTTCCTCAGATCTTATTTTTGAAATATGAGAACTCCAAGTCTATAGAGCAAGTTCAGGTTCACCATATTTCCAATTTATTTTAGTTCTTTTTCTCTATTCTTAGAATCGATTTTAATTTTAGCCCCACTGCTTGAGTATACGATGCAATCAATCCAGTTCTGATATTTTTTTGGAGTTTTTACAACTTCAGTACATCCGACTACAATATGTTTAAAATTTTAAAAAAAGTCAATTACTAATTAATAGCTGATTTATCAAACTAGAGCTAAAATTTTAAAACACGAGTATATATATTCACGTATGTGTATTTAAACAATATGTTTAATATAGGTGCTCAATACAATGTAAATTAATTTAAGGTGATTTTTTATGGTTATAGATTATATATATTTACAAAATTTGAGTACTATAGAAGCTAATTTGAATTCGGTAAGGAACAAATTTGTAAAAACTCATTTACGATCTTACAGACCTTTTTTTAAGTCCATGATCTCGGTGATGTTGCCTTTAATCTTAAGCCGGACTCTTTTTTTGAGTTCGGTATCTTTTGAAACGCAGGCTGTAGTTGTAGCTCCACCTCCAGCAGGCGCATATACATTGAGCTGGTATGCTGCCTGTCCTGACTATCTGCCGATCTCACCGTATCAGCCATCCAATACCCCAGCAATAATTGATATCAGTTCGCCAGATCCTCTTCTTCCGAATCCGTATTCTTGGGCGTACTCAACTTACAATTCGCAGCATCCTAATCAAAATCTTATTGCGGTGTCATCGCTTTCACCTTATGGTAAAGAATTGACGCCTGGCCAGATTATACCTTTCTTGATGGTGATAACAGTTGGGGAAGGTAGTTATAGTAGAGGAGCGATTCAATTCACAACTGATTTCGACACCAATACAACATCAGGAGATAACTTCGGCTATGCTCCAAAATATGGTGTGTACTCAGCTTTCGTTGATACCTCAGATCCTGCCACCACTAATCCTAATGCTAAAGTGACGAGCTACACATCCAATCTGATGGGTAGCGGCACTAATCAGTATATAGAAGGTACATTCAATGTAGGAGGCCTTAACAGTGGTGATAGTGTGGTCATTGAGGTATGGGTTGTTCTAAATCAATTAAATTCCAAAGCTACCGGTACTGTGCACGCAAGTGTTAACAACGCGAAGACTGTCAGTGGTGACGCCATTAATGTGGGAACACAGACAATTCCTTTGCAAGTTAGCGGTATTCCAGACTTAAATAATCCAGCTCTGACAATCACAAAATCAGCATCTCCATTAAGTTATAACACTGTAGGGCAGACTATTACATACACCTACACTGTGACTAACTCCGGAAATGTGGATCTCACAAATCTTCAGCTCACAGACGATCACTTTACTGGTCTAATCACGCTTCAAAACACAACAACACACCAAACAGTAACTAGTCTACCCCTAGATTATCAAGCTACATGAACATCTACCTATCAAATAACAACAGTCAAATCTTGATTTTGGTTCTGTGACCAATACAGCAACTGTATTAAGTGACCAATTAGGACCAAAAACAGCCCAAGCAATAGTTAACCTTGAACATCCAAACCATGGCAGAGAGTCTGGACCTAACTATGGTTGTTATGGTAGCTATGGCGGTGTTTTTGTACCTGTACTTATGTTGTGCAGTGAACCATGTGGGTATGACAGTGAACCTTCTGGCACAACAGAAGTATCAAATTCGGACTCTAATAGCTGCGATGTTAAGGTTTCTTCGTCTAAAGGTTCCAAGGCTTCTTTGAGTAAAGATAAACACAAAAATCACTCCAAAAACCATAAAGCAGAAAAAAAGCATTCAAAACACCATAAAGCTGCAAAAAAATCACTCAGTGTAAGTTAGATAAAAATAGTTAGATTTTCATTTCCATTAAATGGAAGTAGTGATTGCAACGACAGACTTAGATTCTGCCTTCCAGTAGTCCATAAATTGTGGGAGGAACAAAATGGTTCATAACCATCACATGTGGAATTATGAAAACTGACTGCATGCACACTTCAATATAGTGAGGGAGTTAAATAACAATATTGAAATTTATCGATGTTCAGGTTTTTTTATCTGGTATCCAAAGTAAACTGGCAGAGTGAATAATTTTCTGTAAAATTTGCTATGCACCAGTTAATCTTCTTTTTTTAGTTACTGTTTCATTTATAAGTGTTTCCTGTTATCTAGTCCTTATTTATATCATTGAGTATTGAGATTGCTAGTTTTAATTTCGGTTCCTGATAATTGGCTGCTTCCTTCACAACATTTCTTATTTTAGTTCCTTGTAGTCCTTTCTTATTTTATAAAATGTAAGTGACAAATCTGCCAGCTCGATTCTAGGAAGGACTGTCTGACTGCCTCAGGTATCCTTTTGTGCTCATCAGAGAAGACTAATCTGACACCTATCATAAATATTTCATTCAGACCATCGAAAGGATCTTCCCAGAACATAGAGTATTCGCTGCCTGCTAATCTTACTCCAAGGATCTCGCAGTAACTATCATCCTTATTTCAGTAACTACAAAGAAGGCCTTATTCTCATAGTGAAAGCCATCTCATTTTAAAATAAGTAACGTCAATATGTAAGTAAGAGATTTCGTTTCTATTCTTTTTGAGAGAAATTCTTCAACCTTTTCATTCAGTTCTTACTCCTGGAAAAAGTAGAATTTGCGATTTCATCTACTCTAAAACAGTCATATTCGTTTTCACCCTTTAGGTGGAGACACCTTGCTGGTAAGATTCAGCTGTTGAAGTTAGGATGGATTTTCAACTCTTAAATACTTCTCAAACATAAATGTTTAAAGGTGTAACTCACTAAATCGAAGCCTTGAAAATTTACTTATCCATATTTAATTCAGTGAGATCGAGGTTTTTAGCCGTTTTTACGAGCTTTTTTAGAATTAGTTCTCTCATCAATTTATGCACCAGATTGAAGACTATCTCCCTCTTACATCCCAACTTTAGATATTCTAAAATACATCATACCTAAAAAAACTATAACTTTGGGAAAAATCCTAAAAAATATATCGAGATTAAATCACTACTATGGGCAGATACTGTTTGATCAAGATCGTATTTCATAGTCACAACAGGTGACATAACTTTAGATATATTAAAAAAGTATGTAGAAATTCAAAATGTAGCTAACGGCGAGAGTAAAAATACAACTAATCAAAGAACAAAAAGGTATTCTGTGAGTATATCAGATCATGTAGACATCTCTATAATCTTGCTCTTGCTGATATACAAAATTCATGAAGGGATCAAAAAGTGTAAAATATCTTGAACAACAGAATGAACTTCCTAAACTTAAAAAAAGAATCACGAACTCAAAAGAGTAATTCTAAGGTATTTCAATCAGTTCTTAAGAAACTTGATGCTAATTATAAATCCTTTTTGTTCTTTGGAAAAATTGAGATAAAAACGCTAGACTTTCAAAGTTCCAAAGTATAGAATATTTCATTACTATTCCTTATAATCAAAGTGAATTCCATATGTTTAAAGGATATATTACTTTTTCTCATAATGTAAACGACACTAAATTGATCTTTGATTTAGAAAAAAATTATGAAAATATTAAACAAATATTAGTCTGTAATAGTGAATTTTTTCATGTTAATTAGGATTTCTACAATTCTTTTGTTTATAAAGTAACTGAAACTCAATATATTGTTAAAAGGATTTATCAAGTTATTGATCCAGGTATTACAAAGATAGTAAGTGCTGTCAATACCGAAGGTAAATTTTTTGAAATCAAAACTCCAATATCAGATCAATATTGGAAACCAAAATTGGAGTCTATAAAGTCTCAAAGAAATATTGTAAAGGACAAAAGAAAGGTTCTTAAAAAAGTAAAAGATACCTTAGACTCCATGATACTATAGAAAGATGAAAAAACAAAGTTCAATAAGTTAAAGGATTTTCAACAGAAACTTTCCTGAAAAATGGTTGATAATACAAAAGCCAATACCCCTATTATGTGCGATTTGAAAGTCAAAAAATGGCTCAATCTAAATCACAAAAAGGAAAAAGAACGCGTTCTCAAAACATATCAACTCAGAATCAAGGTTATCCTTTCCATTTCATCGAATTTTTAGTTTATGAGTGCGAACTTATAGGTAAAAGGTTTCTAAAAATCGGTGAAAGCTATACTTCCAAAGAGTGTTGTGTTTGTGGAACTAGACACTAAATACATCTTTGGAAAAGAACTATGAGTTGTGATTATGGAAATGTCATTGATCGAGATAGAAATAGTTCCATTAATATCATGAAACTTTTCCTATCGCAGAATGCTTTGTGGACAAGATATCAATATTTTGTTGATAATCTTTGATAAAAAGGCTTGTTGTTGGTTAGAAATAGTGATATTCTTAATCAAATTAAGTATGTCTCGAAGTAAGCTCCTCCTTCGATGCATCAGCGGCAGGGAGGGGTAGTTCACTCGTACTTTGCAAGAAGCTCATTTACCCTAATCATATCTTTTTTCGCTATAATTACAACCTGAAAAAAGTCGTTTATACCATCTGATTTTTCTCCAAGGTCAAAAGGAATACCTTCATCCTTGAGATCATTCATTACAGCTTGCAAAACATAGCCCATTACTATGAACTGTGTTTTCTCATTAGTCTCACTAGTGGTCATTGTCGATACCTACTGTTATAATAGAGACTTTAGTTTGAATTGTGAAGCTCTGCCATTCTTTATCAAATAGCACTACTTCTTACCTAAAAGTTCTTCCTATTTTCATGTCTTTTCCTGCTTATTAATAAGTTTCAAGATAAGCATTGGTTTTTATTTGTCTGTTTCATCCAATTGAAAATGATCGGTCAAATATTTTCCATTCAGATGTGATATAGAAATTGGCTTCAGAAAAGCAGCACTATATGGTACATTAATATCACAAAAACAGATAGTACAATCACTTTTTTGTATGGTCATCCCTTAATATAATAGTATAATAGGTTCCGTTGCAAAAACTTCAGAATAAGCATGTAAATCTATGAGT
>PLUB01000019.1 GCA_003164755.1 Methanosarcina sp.
AAAGGATTTTTTGCAACGGAACCAGAAGAACAAGTCTCCCTTTTACCCTTTAAGAGCTTTCATTAACGTTTAAAATCATCCCTAAAGGGATTGAAACACGGATTTTACAGGGCATATGGTTGAATTAAAAAATTTTCTTGTTTTTAGAGGATTTTAGCTGACATATCAATTGCAAAGGTTGAAATTCAGGATTAACACATATCTAATTCTCAAAGATAAAATAACAAAGAGATGAAATGGTATGCCCGGCGGAAAAGTACTCTTCATGATGGGATGTCCTGAGATCCCAATTCAAACTAGCATTGCCTTGTATCTTTCTCATAAACTGACCAATTTAGGATTCGCTGTAACAGTCGCCGGGACAGATGCTGCAACCAAACTTTTGAAGGTCTCTGATTCCGATGGCTATTATGTAAAAAAGTTGGTGAATTTAGATAAAACCCTAGAGGACATTATTGAGAAAAGAATATATTTCGACATATGCTTCGCTTTTATGCATAATGATGCTGGAATGACCTATGCTTCTACCATGAGTGCCATTTCTCAGGCTAAGATATACTCCATAGTTTTCGGCAGGAACGCCGAAGCTCTGTCCGAAACAATTGAATTCAATTGTGAAAAGATCGTCGTGAATGATGTTCATAACCCCTCTCGTCTTAAAAATAAGCTAGATAAAGTGATGGAGGATATAGTCAAATGAGCTGCATTGAACAGATGAAATACGAGATTCTCATGGAAAAGAATACTTTTAAAGAGTCCAGAGAGTTCATTGAGAAAAACTCTGATGAGGTTTACTATGTACCTCCTGGCTACAAGATCTTCAATAATTACTACATAATAGGAATATCACCAATTGCTATAGGGATTAAGGGCTATGCTCTGATTTTCACTTATACAAAACCCTGCTATGGCACTTTTGTTCTTTCTATAGATAGTGAAGATAGCAGAAAGGAAATCTATAGGCTTAGGGAGGTGGGGAAGGAGAAAGCATCGACCTCATTGAAGGATGACATCTCCCTTGAAAGCTTCAAGAAGCCCCAAACCAGCTTCCAAGATATTTGGAAAAAGTGAAATTCAAGTTTCTGGTCATAATAAAGATCTCAGAAGAGGATTCCAAAATAATGTAACATAATATTGATTCTCCCTTTCTTCCAAGTTGATTTTCTAAATTGAATTTTACACTCTTTGAATCTATATTAACATGTCTTTTATCCTGATATCGCTTTCTACGATTTTCCCGACTATCTTTCCACCGGTAATCTCTGCAGCTTTTGCTGCATCTTCTTCCGGCAGGATAACAAGAAAACCCATACCCATATTAAAAGTTCTGTACATTTCAAGATTTTCTACTCTCCCTTCTTCTTGCAGGAATGTGAAAATTTCCTGAGGCTCAAGAGGATCGTAAAAGTCAAAACCCAGTTTTGTTACTCTCCTCAGCTTCAAAAGTCCGCTACCTGTTATGTGGGCAAGCCCGTGAACTTCGCATACCTTAAGTACATCAAGAATCTCGATATAGATTCTTGTAGGGGTCAGGAGTTCGTCTCCTATAGTCTTTGAACTGTTATAGGGACAGGAATCATAATAAGAATATCCCGCTTCTTCAATTATCTTCCTTACAAGGGTGTAACCGTTGCTGTGAACACCTCTGCTGGGAATCCCGACAACCATATCCCCCATCCTGACTTTTCCTCCTTCAATAATCTTATCTTTTTTGACAATTCCAAGGCATGTACCTGCAAGATCAAAGCCTTTGATTATATCAGGCATTGTTGCAGTTTCTCCGCCTACAATAGACATTCTAGAGATTTCAGCTCCTTTCAGCAGTCCTTCGCCTATCTGTGCGGCAAATCCGTCGTCATGCTTTTCCAGGGCAAGGTAGTCCAAGAAGGCTACAGGTTCAGCTCCTATGGCAAGTAGGTCATTAACATTCATCGCAATACAGTCTATTCCTACAGTATTCCATCTCTGCATCTCGTTTGCAATAAGTACTTTTGAACCCACTCCATCCATTGTCAAGGCAAGGGCATATTCCCCGAAGTCCAGGAGGCCTGCATAGTGACCTATCCCTATTAGGGGAGCTCCGATGCCTTTTCGAACATAGCTGAGCTTTTCGATGATGTTTTTGATTGTTTTTTCTTCTGTTGCAATATCTACGCCTGAATCAGCGTATGTCAAATGCTTCTCGCTCATTCTCTGCCCCATCATGCTTTTTTCATAACTTCTTTTCAATTTTCATTATACAGTTCGAATTCGTCATGCAGGATCCTGACTGCAGCAAATGCCTCTTCTTCTCGAACCACGAAAGAGATATTGTATTGAGAAGACCCCTGGCTGATCATGATAATGTTTATCATTGAATTCCCAAGAGCTCCAAAAACTCGTTTTGCAACACCCGGTGTTCCGGCCATGCCTGCACCTACAACTGCAACTACGCAGACATTTTCATCTAAGTTGATCTCTTTTACTATTTCGCGGTTGAATTCGGCATGAAGAGCTTTTAATGCGGATTCCGCATGCACTTCGCTAACCACAAAAGAAATATTGGACTCTGAAGAGCCCTGGCTGATCATAACAATATTTACTCCGGCTTTCGCAAGCGCCGTAAAAAGCCTTGCTACAGTTCCGATTGTCCCTGCCATTTCTGCGCCTGAGATGTTAATTAGGGTCACATTTTTGATCAGGCTTACGGCTTTTACAACGTGCTCGCATTGGAACTTTTCCGCAACAACGAGGGTTCCAGGAAACTCGGGGTCAAAAGTATTTTTAACACGTACTGGTATGTGCTCTCTCATTGCAGGCTCAATTGTGCGCGGATGCAGCACGTTAGCTCCGAAGTAAGAGAGCTCCATGGCTTCAGAATAAGAAATTTGTGGGATCGTTTTCGCTTCAGGTACGATTCTCGGGTCAGTAGTCATGATCCCGTTTACTTCTTTCCAGAGCCAGATTTCATCAGCTTTAAGGGAAGCACCCAGAATGGAAGCTGTAAAATCAGACCCATTCCTTCCCAGTGTAGTAACAATTCCGTTTTCATTTTCTCCGATAAAACCTGTGATTACGATAACTTGTGAACCAAGTATGCACCCAAGCCTATTTTTTACAAGTTCATAAGTTTTTTCAAGAGGCCTGGCATTTCCATAATCTGATGAGGTTATTATTCCTATTTCTCCACCTGTGTATTCGGTTGATGCTATCCCAAGAGATCGAATGGCTCCTGAGACAATTGGAGCAGCTAAGCGTTCTCCGTAAGAGGAAATATAGTCAATAGACCTGGGAGTTAGTTCACCAAGATAACAAATTCCAATTAGAGCTTTTTCGAGTTCTTCAATGCGGTGATCGAGAATTTGGAGTACTTCTTTTGCAACTTTGGGTTCATCAATTGCATCCTTTACGGCTTCATGGTGTTTTATTGTAAGTTCGGTTTTAAACTTTTTAATAAGGCTTACCTTGCCTTTTGTCGAGGCAAAAAATGCATTTTCCAAAAGCTTGTCTGTTACCCCACTCAATGCCGAGGTTACTACCACGATTTGGTTACCTTCATCATGGTACTTTTTCAAAATTTGTGCAACCAGGCGTATCCTTTTTCCATTCCCAACGGAAGTTCCTCCAAATTTCATTACAATTTTCATAATCAAATCACGTTTTAACATTAGGTAGGTTATTTCTTACGTCGTTCTTTATCTTTAAAATGCTAATTTGATAACTTTAGCTTGAACAGTTCTTAAAGATTACCTGAATTAATATCTAATTTCAAGTCAGAATCTCTATTATGACCTTGGTCTATTTTCGTAAAATTATTGATATATAAAGACGGATTTGTTTCGGCTTTTTCGCTACTTGATATGTTTTAAGCTGCGAACCCGCCCTGTATAGGATTCAATACTATATTATAATTTTTGTGTAAACAATAGTTCCAATTTGCTTTGGTTTCGAATGACTATTTTTATTCGGTTACAATTTTTCCTCAATAATTCACAAGAAAAAATTTCATTCATACATCTTCATTCTATTTTTTGTAATCGGATATACAAAATTCAATATCTAAAATTTATAAAGTATAAATTATACCCAGTCTCTACTAAACGGTTATTTTGATTTTTTTTTGTACATATTCGAGTCAATACACCTATTTAATCGAGAGCTAAGCGCGAGATTTCTTTACCAAATTTCTTTAATAAATTCATGAGTAATTTTACTGGAATATCATATATTGCTCCCAATATCTTTTAGTTAATGGTTTAATAATCTCCGGACTGATTACTGATTTTATTTGATAAGCAGTGATATCAAGAACTAAATTAATAAATTAAAAATGTTGTAACTTATGTATTGTATTACAAAAAATAGCGCCCTTGTAATGGGTGGTTTGAAAATGTTCGTATCTTAAATCTCTTTTGCTCTATATCCAGTTTATATATTCCGTCGTTTCTGTATTCATAAGATATTTGCTTGCCAAGTTTGTCTAGTATGATCCACTTTTTTATTTGTTGCAAATAGATGTATTCTTTGTCCTGATCAAATATTGCCACAATATCGAAAGTTGGTCCTTCGTCCTTAAACTTATATTCAAATGCATTAAATATGTTTAAATTTTCCTTCGTGTGTTTTTTATAAATTTCCTTAATTCGTTTGTTGGATTTAGTTGGAATTACAAATTTCAGAGAATTTAGATAAACCCCTAGATTTTGTCATATGCTTATAAATTATAATAAACGATTCGTGAAAATCATGTATTTATTGAAATTATCTGTAGTATTTCAGTCCATATGTGCAAAAAAAAGATTTTGAATCCCGGAGACTTTTGTCTATAACTTTCATTAATTCATGTTTCATATATTGTTTTTTTCAGGGTTTTAACTTGGAGTTGTCAAATTAAATAAATTGCAGTTTTTTCAGTTCAGTTTCATTTAAATTTATACAAATGTAGGAATTTTTACATAATGTTTTTTTCTATTTTTATTTGTAATCAATATTTTGGAATGTCCTTGGGTCATTGATAAAATCTATAAAATGAGTATAACTTCCATTTTTTTGGAAATTATAGAGATAGTTTGGGGCCAATGCAGTCCAATTTCTCTTCATTTATTCTGCTATTCAATAGTTTTTTTTACATCCTGGAAATATTCACTTAATCCAGTATCCTGAAATCTGTATTGTGGAAGTTTATCTGAATGATGTATCATGATAAGTATTGTATAATGAGTATTCAATTTTACTCGATTCTGAGTCTTCATGATGGGACTATAAATAGCTTCTCACAATGCAAGTCATCCTGAAGTCTCCTAACATTTGTAGTATTAAAAATCAAAATTGTTGTGGAGTACTCCGCTGCAAGTGCTTGAGTAGGGTCCTCTCGCTCAGTACAAATAAAGTAATTATTAAAAATTAAATATTTTTAATTTGATTATATATTTTTCCTTTCTAGTTTCATGATTTTCAATATTGTTTTTAGTAACAATTGCTGTTTAAAATCACAAAGATTTCCAATATAACCTTCATCACTTCATAGTTTACTATCCAATAATTTTTTTCTAATATTCGATTGTTTTGTAACTATTTTTCTTGCTGTGTCACTTTTTATAATCTACAGTACTATTGAAGGAGAATATTTTGGTTAATCACAAGCGAAAAGATGTAAATTATCACCATTATTATTATTGCATCGGACTCAAAACAATAACTTTTACCAATATCAATATCGTTATATTTCAAATAATTGATGATGTTATTGATTAAATGAAATTTTTTACTCTACTTCATACAAAAACATGTGATATTTGATTTTATAGAAACATTGGTTTACATGATGTAGTTCCATTTTTTTATAGCAGAAAGATAGCTAAAATATACATCAGTTAGTTAATAGCGGTTTTCGAAAAAGTTTCCATTCCACAGCAAGCTCCAGGGTATTGGACTATATAAAAGATGATTTTTGAAAGGAAAAACAGATATTACAGATTTTCTATTGCAGATATTGATCTCACAAGATTTACAAATTCTTTAATTTTGTCACTCATAGCTTGTTTCTTTTGATGACTTTTTTCCTACTTCTTTGTCGTAAACTTAATCTATTTTAACTTATTTGTTAGAGCTATGAAAAGAATGGTGATTCTAGATTATGGGCTTGGAAACCTTCGGAGTGTTCAAAAGGGGCTCGAACATGTCGGGGCCATTCCCATTATCTCCGGGGACCCTGAGGAAGTTCTTGGCGCAGACGGTGTAATTCTTCCTGGTGTCGGCGCTTTTGTGGATGCAATGAGATACCTTGCTCCAATTGTAGGGATCATAAAAGAGTATGTACAATCAGGAAAACCGATGCTCGGTATTTGCCTTGGGCAACAAGTTCTGATGAGCTCTTCGGAAGAAGGAAAGCTAACAGATGGACTTAATATCATTTCTGGCAAGGTTCTACGCTTTCCAAAATCAGAATTAAAAGTACCTCATATGGGTTGGAACACTATTGGAATCAAACAGGATCACCCTTTGTTTGAAGGCATTTCTGAAAATTCGTTTGTCTATTTTGTACATTCGTACTACGTGGATACAGTGTCGGAGAATACCCTTGCATCGTGTAACTATGGGCTGGAGTTTTCAGCTTCTGTCGTGAACTCGAAAGGCAATGTTATGGGTACCCAGTTCCATCCTGAGAAAAGTGGAGCGACTGGATTGAAGATACTAAAAAATTTTGTAGAAATGTGCTGAACAGATATTTTGGAGAATTTGCTCCTATACTGAAGCTTGAACTTTACTTTTTATTTTTTTGTCCAGCAATTAAGTTACGACTCTTAAGTGCTTAGATAAAAACATTTAGTTCACCATATTATAATGTTTGTGTAATATCCCTTCCCTGAACTTTAGGGTAGTATAATCTGCAAGAGATGGTCAATATGGATATAGAAGGCTATGCAAAACGGGCTCTCAGGAAGGATCCTTCAAATGAAGTAGGACTTAAGGCACAACTGGCTTCGAGGATTCTCGAAATTAAGGACATAAGCTCCGAAAGAGTTCATGAAATTGTGGCTGCGGTTATTAATGAGGCAAAAGCAACACTCAATGTAGAAGGCGATGTGTTAAATCCTACCTTATCAGGAGTTTCTATGGGGGAATTCGGGGTAGGGTCCAGAGGTACTGGGGATTTCTATGTTCACTCTAAGCTCGGAGAAGTTATAGGCCAAACAGGTGCATTTGTAGACAGCTCCCAGCTTGATGACTCAGGTGTTATCAAATTCGGTGACGATTACCTCGTTGTTACAATTGACGGCATCCATTCTCGCCTTAGTGATTTTCCTTTTCTTTCAGGCTTTCATGTAGCTAGAGCAGCTTTACGTGATGTATATTCCATGGGAGCCCGTCCTCTGGCGATGTTTTCCGATATTCATATCGCAGACGATGGAGATGTTGCAAAGATCTTTGACCATATCGCAGGAATAACCACGGTTTCTGAACTAACTGGAATACCCCTCATAACTGGAAGCACACTTCGAATTGGTGGGGACATGGTCATAGGCGAAAGAATGACAGGAGGCGTTGGTGCTGTAGGTATAACTTCCTATCTGACCTCTCGAAATAAAACACAGATAGGAGACCTTATATTTATGACCGAAGGAGCTGGTGGTGGTACAGTTTCTACAACTGCGCTTTACTACGGGATGCATGATGTCGTGGAGGAGACTATAAACATCCGTTTCTTGGAAGCCTGCGAAGCTCTACTGAAATCAGGACTTTATAGGAAGATCCATTCTATGACTGACGTTACTAATGGCGGAATTCGGGGTGATGCCAGAGAAATCTCAAATACCGCAGATGTAAAACTGATCTTTGAAGAAAAAAAAATGAGAGCACTTGTAAATCCGAAGGTGCTTTCTATGCTGGAGTTCCTGAAGATCGACTACCTTGGAATATCTATCGATGCTCTGTTAATCATTGCACCACCGGAACATGCCAGAGATATTTTAGAAACTGTTAGGGCTGCAAATGTCGAGATTGACATTATAGGTAGTGTGGAAGAAGGACGCGGAGCAGAGATTCTCGTGAATGGCGTAATCCTGAATTTTTCACCAAGGTTCCGAGAATCAGCTTATACCCCTGTGAAAAAGGTACATGGTGAAGAAAATCCTAGAGACTTTGAGGATATGAGGGCATCAATCGAAATGGCAGCTGAAGAGGCTATCAGTAAAAAGCGTCGGATTCTTGAGCATATCAAAGGTAACAGAAAAAATTAGGCTGATTGATGCCTGAAATTTTGATTAAAGACTACAAAGTGGGTAGCATATTTTTTTACTATAAGTACTTGCTTTTCTTTTACAATAATTCTAATTTCTTCTTTAAGTATTATTGCCCCTTCTGATGTGGTTTTGAAGTATTTATTATTTGTAACTTTGATTTAATAGTTCTATGTCTATGCTGAAAGGAGATTTTTATATTTACGAGGAGTAAAGAAGTAACATTATGCCGACTAATTTTTGATCAATTTCTTATGATTCTATTTGGCAGAAAATTCTCGGCTCCTTGATGGTCATTTTTTCAAATTTTAATCGAATTTTTAATATAGGACTTTATAGATTATATAAGTAACATGAAAGAATGTTAAATAATATGTAACAATTGGGTAGCAAAAATGGAACAAAGCTTATACATTTAATCATTTTTTTAGGTAGTATGGTTGAAAATTGACGAATCCAATATAAATTGATTATTTTTTAAAAGCTTAAATAATTTTTGACTAAAATGTGAGAATTTGTTTCATATGAATTTATACTCTCTAAACCTTTTAGTATAGGCAAAAAGTATAGGCAAAACTAACATAAATATCTATACTGTTCACAGCTATCTTTTGTCACTATTAAAATATTAATTACTATTTGGTTACTAAAATAATACCTATGTTATTTATCTTGTACCGTGCAAGATATATGGCAATTCTGACAATTATAGGACAAAGTTGTAATGGCAATTATAGGAAAGAACTGTAATTTTCTGAATCTGATATATAGATATTGAGTTTTTTGGTTATGTAAAGTTGTTGATTTATATCACATTTTGTTTTCGAAGGATGAGAACTCCAAGTCGAAAGAGCAAGTTCATTGCGTTCTCAAAATTTACTAGCACCCTTTTCTCCATTCTTAGCATCCATTCCAATTCCAGCCCCACCACTTTCCACTTAAATGTGCGATATAATAAATTCTTTCCATACAGATTTTTTGAACTTTTCGCAATTTCAATACATTTGATTATATTCTGTTTTAAAATTTCATATCATCTATTTTCTTTTCCACAACTGAACTGTACGTCGAATGGGATGCATTTTATTACAATATGATATAGAAACTGCAAATGCATCCATTGCAATTCCAAGCGCTAAGAAGAATTAAGTATCGAAGACATTAAGTGATTTCTCCTTATGACACAGCTGTTTTATTACATGGATGCCTAATTATTTCCTTTCCCAAACAAACATAAAATTATCTTGTTTATTATTTATTATTG
This sequence comes from Methanosarcina sp., assembly GCA_003164755.1. Classification (GTDB taxonomy): domain Archaea; phylum Halobacteriota; class Methanosarcinia; order Methanosarcinales; family Methanosarcinaceae; genus Methanosarcina. The sequence continues at coordinate 9,484 of PLUB01000019.1, forward strand.
TACTTCATTTTAGTTATTTCCAAATGTTCCATGAGCTCCAGATATTCTATAAGTCCCATAAGCTCCATGAGCAATAGATCAATACCTTTTTCTTATTTTGTGTAAAACTTAGGGAATTAAGAGATTTTGATACAAAAATGGGTATAAATGAAAATCTAAAAACAGAAGCTTGGTAAATAAACATATTGCTCTTGATTCTATTTTTTGATGAAGTAGAGTGATACAGAGCCAATTCGAATTTAAAGATTTTTAGATACATTGTAATAAGAGCAGAGTTGACTTTAAAACTTGAATCTATTAATAGGTGTCTATGCTCGCTGGTTAGTTGGTCTATACCCATTTGTTAGTGTAAGGGCCTACCCCCAGTCACAGTTAGCGTAATGATGGCCATGGTAGTAGTGGTGAATCCTTGTATCTATTGATTAATAAATTCGGAGAAATCTATTTTCAAACCCTACGACACTCCCACTACTTAAGCTATATGCTTTAGCTTTGATGCTTCCGTTTCAGTGATATATGGCGATATATTTAGAAGTTTAGCTATTCATAGCTATATATTTCTAGTTTTCATCATTTTCAGTATTTATAATCCATCCTTTCGCATCTTTTATAATTTTTCCAGTTTCACTATCCACTACTGCTCCCTTCCCAGTCTTCCTCTATCCATTTTCAGTATCTACTGCTATTTCTTTCGCAGCTTTTACCTGTCCATTTTCAAGATCCATAGCCACTGTTTTCTTCTCTTTAACCACAACAGTTTCTGCGGTTACTGCTGCAGACGTCACTGATACTACAAAAAGGACTGCCAGCAAAACTGCAAGTACCTTTTTCATTCAAATGATTGTTTCAACATTTTCATAGCTCCCACTCTTACACAGCTACGTCTTTACCATCGTCGGTCTTTATAGCCACTACTTTCCCATATCTATATCTTTACTATCATCTGTAGTCATAGCCACTACTTTTTCCATAACTATATCTTTACCATCATCAGTCTTCAATTGAAACAAAACTAACTATCCTGCTGGTCAAAAGGAAAGGACCTTTTTTTCTGAACAGTTATCATTAATAATGATGTTTCTTTATTTTAAAATTATTAGATTAATAAAATTGTTTATGTAGGAAAGTTAAAAATTAAATCCACTATTTTAAAGTTTATTTCTAAATTAAATGAAGAAAATTAAGATATCAAAGACCCATCAATAAAAATTCAAGAATGTAATTAACAGTAGAATTCCCATGATGACAGGCCAGTACAGTACTTTCACATACATGTTGTCTTCTGTATCAATAAAGGGGATACTCCGATTTGACGCAAAAACGATTGAATTCAGGGAAACAACCAAGATTGCAATGTACATTATAAAATAGAAATACTCAAGGTAGATGATCCCGCCGATGGGAATTCTAGCTCTGAGAGAAGATTGGGCAATGATAAGAGTAAAAAGAATTGAGGTGCAGTAGCCCAGGACTCCATGTGAACTGAATCCAAAATGAGTTTTGCTTTCACCCTTGGTAATAATCGTAAGGACTGCAAACAAAAGAATGAGTACTACTATTATGAGTAGAAGATCGGAATGAGAGGGAGATTTAAGGTCCCTTTTGATATCGACGTTGAAATAAAGTTCGGGTGCATTGGAATTTGTAAATTTCCCTAATCCAATATTGGTATTATTAGAATTAATCCTGTAACTGAAAAAGGTTTTTTGCGGTTTCCAGCCGTCAAGTGCGAAAGGGCGTCGCAAACCGGGAAGATTTTCTGGAACCAAGGTATCATAGGAATCAAAGTCTGGAACCAAGACGTTTAATACAGAATTGTTACTCAGCACCCTGATCCATGCGTCTTCCCTATCAAATGGGTATTTTGAATAATCAAACTGCTGGTGCAGAGTAGTCTTAAAACGCCAGCCTATAACACCTGTGTCCTTATTCACATAGACCTTTTCAATTGCAGTTTCTTTTGAATCCGGAAAACTAAAGTCAGGTAGCTCCTTCCAAGTACCTAGGCTTGAAATATTTTGCCAGATATATCCGGTTATTAAGATATCATTAGCATTCAAAAACTCCATAGACTGGAGAAAAAATCCTGTAGGAGTTCTGGGAGTTGTCGGGTTCATATCGACGTGTTGCAACACCGTTTCAACATCTTCTCTGTCGAAAACAACAAGGTCCCCATTCCTGCTATCAAGAGCGGAATTATTCATAGTAAGGTACCACATAAAGCCCAGCCCAAGGATACAGAGGAATGTAAAAATAACAGCGAGCATCCAGAGCCCTTTATGATCATACCTGTAAATGGATATAAAAAGCAGGCACAGAAAGAATACAAAAGCAAGAGTTGCGAACACTATAAGAATAATTGAGTGGATCTGCTCTGTTTTTTTGTTCAGCAGAGTTTCTTCCTGAGGAAGGACAAATCCTAGAGTCCAGTCTGTAGAATGAATCTTTTTTTGAAATACCCAGTAGGATTTCCCTGTAAAGGAATTTGTCGCCAAATAATCTTGTTTTTGTATGTTCTCATTTATGAAGTAAAGATTGGGATCTTTTTTTGCAAGCTCGTGAATATTTCCATTAAGATACTCTTTTACGGGATGAGAAATAATTTCTCCTTTCCCAGAGATCATGAAACCATAACCCGTATTTCCTATGCTGAGGCTATTTAGATATGCTCTTATTCCTTCAAGAGAGTGACTTACACTTACAACTCCTGCAGCTTTGTCCCGATTTCCGGATTCTGCAAGATAAAAAGGAGTCGAATAATCGATCTGATAATTGCGGTCTGCAATTCCTAAATAGGGTGAAATCCATGCTTTGGACCCTTTTTTCAGGACATCATTGTACCATTCAGTTTGTTCACTATCCTCCGTGTAATTATATGTGAGCGGAGCATATACGACTTCCAAACCGTTTCTCTTGAAATGGGGTGCATAAAGCTCCCCGGAATTGGCAGCTGGAGAATATGCAATGACAATACTAAAAATGCTAGGATTATCCTTCATTTCAGCCAGAAGACGTTCCTTGACCATGGAATCGTTTTTCAGTTTCCCGAAACTCAGATCCTTTGCCACTCCATCAGCAAGGGTGCTAGTAAAATTAAGTCCCAGATTGATATTTTTTATGGCAGAGTCGGCTTTTTGGAGCGCATCTTTCCTTGCATCTTCCTGAATCATTTCATTTGTCTTGCTACTTTTGTACTCATATCCGAAATGTATCAGTAGCAAAAAACTAAGTAGACAGAGTAGGAATGCAATACAAACTGTTTGTTTTTGACGTTTATCCAAGTCAATCATTTTCATCTCTTAAACAATTATTACGGTTCCATCCAATAGCACTTCTTTTCATTGTATTCCCTGTAGGTGTAGTACCTATTGTTTTACTCCTTATTAATTATTTTCAAATTGAGTAAATGTCTTCTGTATCGATTTTTACTCTACTCATCCAAAATAATAAATATTAATTTCATTGAAATTTCTTAATTCTATAGCATTAAAAGAATACTTTTTGACGTTTTATACCTTAACCAAATTTAATAACTATAATTTTACCATCGTCGGTCCTCATAGCCACTACTTTTTTCATAGCTATAACTTTACCATCGTCGGTCTTTATAGCCACTACTTTTTTCATAGCTATAACTTTACCATCGTCGGTCTTTATAGCCACTACTTTTTCCAAAGCTTTTTCTTTACTCCCTTCGGTCTCCATAGCTGCTACTTTTCCCATAGTTATTTCTTTACCATCGTCGGTCTTCATAGCCACTACTTTTCCCATAGCTATATTTTTACCATCGTCGGTCTTCATAGCCACTACTTTTTTCATAGCTATTTCTTTACCATTCCCGTTTTCTGCATTTACTGCTGCAGCGGTCACGGACATTAAAAAACAAATTACTAGCAAAACACTAAGTGTCTTTTTCATTTGTTGAAACTCCGTTTGATCTTTATTTATTCCTTTTAATAAATATATTTACAAATACTGAAACAAAACTTAACTGTATTGCTATTAAAAAGTCAATTACCTTCTTTTCTGAACAGTGATCCTTAATAATGATGTTCCTCTACTTTAAAATTATGAGATTAATAAAATAATAGGTGTAAGAAAGTTAACGGTTGAATCCACTAGTTTAAAGTGTATTTATATATTAATTGAAGAGAATTAAGATATCAAATGTGGGAAGTGAGATCGTTACCTATTTTTTAAATTTGATTCACAAATATCTCATTTTTTGGCTATATGTTTGAAAGTTGATTGGTTCATATATTTATAGGAATATAGGATATAGGATATTTGACAGATTAAAGGCAAGTAAATTCAAAAAAATAGTAGGAAAGCATAGCAAAATTCAATAAATTTCTTTGCGATCGATTTTATTTTACATAGCAGTGTGCTGAAAATTCTGTAAAAATGACTGTTCTCCATCTTTTTTTTCATTAAAAAACAAGATTTATTGGTTCTACAGATGCATAAGTTTTTATAGCAAAAACTGTGCATCATTATAAACGGTAAATTTTCTTTTTTGTATTAAAAAGGGTCGATAGTCAATCGGAATTCACAAAACCTTGGTGGATTGCTAATCTTTTTGTATCGTTATCTTATTTTGGCGAAGCGCGATACATATCAATATCCCTTTTAATTCTATGTATTGCCTATTGAAAAATACATGCATAAGTCATAACATTTTTTGGATAGGTTCTAAGTCTAAAGCTGAATTTATTCTGTAATAATTTCAGTTTGTGATTCAAGTTCTGATACTCTGTACTTCAACTCTCTACTTTTATTAGAATCCATATGTTCAATTATAGAAATGGCTTCACTTTTCATTCTCTCAGCTTCGTTCTTAAGTGTTTCAATACTGAATTGCTTCACATCAGCTTTTGAGTATAGACCTTTCTCAAGGAAGGAAACTATTATCCATCATTGTGTTTCATGTAATGAAAAAGTAACGCAGAATTAAATACATTGCCTAGAAATGGTATCCAACGATATAAATAAGAAGCAGCCATTGTCCTTAATATATATCCACTCACGACGGTTAAATAAGTATAAATTTGTGCCTTAGATAGTTAATTATAATTTGCACACAGCGCTGCAGTCATACCAACTGTAATAATGGTCAAAGATCCTTCTTCTAAACCAGGCACTTGAGTAAATACTCTTGCACATCCAGCGGCTACAGTTGCACTACTGTGAATTATTAAATGGTTAATTGCCATACGATTTTGTTTTTCTTTGTTGTATTTTTTCATCTCATTTTTTTCCTTCTTTTCCAGCAATTTCTGTTCGCTTTCTGCTCGTTGTATAAGGATTTGTTGTGCTTCTTTTACTCCAACATTTAGATGTGTTGTCAGTGTTGCCTCGATAAGATCAGCTTGATGCTTACCAACTATTTCTATAATCTTATAAACTAAATTATCAATTTTAGGAAAACCTTGAATTGGATATCCAGCACACTCAATTATTTGTTCAGTACATAGGTTAAATTTCTCAATAGATCTTCACGAATAGCAGCAATTTGACCAGATTTTAATACATCTATCTTATTTATAACTACAATTAATGGTTTCTTGCTATCGAGGATTTTTTTCATATAAGGGACTTGAAGTTTACTTTTAGCAGATTCATGCACGATATACAAAATTATATCAGCTTTTCCAGTAATTTTCATTGAAATATCCAAATAGTTCTCAATATCCCCTGCAATACTTGGCGTATCATAGATCTTTACAATTAAATCACCATGATTTGACCATACTTTTCCGTTTGACAGTTCCGCTTCATCAGACCAATTGCTAGGTCTATCGTCCAGTTTAAAAAAGCACGTGCTTGGATCGTCATTATTGCAACCAAATAATGTATTAAGCAGTGATCCTTTACCAGAATTAACTTCGCCAAATACAGCAATATTGATGCTAAGATTCTTCAACCTTTGAAGTGTTTCTTCGAGTATAGCAAGTTGTGAGGACTAAGAAACTCTTGAATAACACCAAGAGTTTTTCTATACTCGATAAGGTTGTTTTGTAAATAATCAGGAAGTTTTGACACAATTTCACCTCCGATTTATAGTCAATGGATATCTCTTATTTTTTCAACGACTTTCTTGTTGTATGCGTTAACGATGACACTTCGAGTTATGAGACCAAGGAGTTTTGTTTTATCTTCTCGTTCCACGACAGGGAGCCGATCAATTTGCTTTGCAGCAAGGCGTTTAAGGACAGTACTAAGATTTTCATCAGGGTAGGCGACTTCTAGTTCTTTGGTGGCAATCTCTCCTATTTTAAGATCAACTTACTTAGATTTTACTTTGCTCTGGATATCTCAGAGTGTTACTATTCCAGAAAGTTTACCTTTAGAATTAACGATCGGAAAACCACCATGTCGACTTGCTTGCATAACGGTAGTAAGAGTTTTGACACTGTTTTCTTCAGAAATTGTTTTAATATGTTTGACCATGGCATCTTTTACAAGAATTGAGACCATGGTATCTACTTCCCTCCCTTTTCGGATCTTGAACCCTTTATTACGAAGTCCTTCCGTTAAAATTGATTCCGGATACAGGGCATTTGACATTATGTTGCTAAGGACGCAAGCAAACATCAGAGGAAGAATCAAATTGTAATCTCTAGTGGATCTCAAATAGAATTAGAATGGCAGTAAGAGGAGCTCTTACAGTCCCAGCAAAAACTGCACCCATGCCTACGAGGGCATAAGCCCTCGGCCCTGCAGTTATTCCTGGGTAAAATACATTTGCAATTATTCCGAAGGCACCGCCAAACATTGCTCCTAGAAAAAGAGACGGGACAATCATCCCCCCTGAACCCCCTGAACCAAAGCTTAGGGAAAAAGCAATGATCTTTAGGAAAAGAAGTATCAGAAGGAGCTAGAAGGTGAATTGATTGTTTAAGGCGTCCATAATCACATTATAGCCCATTCCAAGTATCCATGGATAGAAAAATCCAATTAAACCTACTAAAAGCCCACCAATAGCAGGCTTGAAGCTTGTATGAATGGGAATTTTTGTAAAAATATCTTTTGTAAAATAAAGTGTTCGGATTAATATTGTTGAGATAACCCCTGCACATAGGCCAAGAACAAGATAAAGCATTAGCTCTTCATAGGGACTTACCAGCACATAGGAAGATATCTTAATAGGTTTCATGTCAAAAATAGTACTGGAGACAAGGGTCGCGAAGACTGAAGAGATTACTATCGGAATAAAAGTACTAGTTTCAAGTTCGCCATAAATCACTTCTACAACAAAGACAATGCCAGCAAGTGGAGCACAGAATGCTGCTGCTATTCCACCAGCAGCACCACACCCGAGAAGAACTTGCAACTGTCTTTCTGGACTTTTTAGGATCTTCCAAACAAACGCTACTGTTCCTGTTCCTGTTCCGGCTCCGGCTAAGACCCCGGGAGCTTCTTTCCCCAGAGAACCCCCAGAACTAATAGTGATTATTGACGTGAATGTTTCTAGAAACGTATCTTTAAGATTAAGCCTTGATCCACGTAAAGTCACAGTTTCAATAAGACCTTGGACTCCATACTGTTTTTTTATTAAGAAATACGAAATTAGTCCAGCCAACAGCCCTCCCAGGGCAGGTACAAATATTACATAATAATATGGAAACTCATGCACGGGAAATCCGCGTTGCATTCCGAAAAGAGCATTGCTGTATTGTGTAGTACACGGTCGTATACCACTACAACCAATCAAGTGAGAAGACCAATTATGATTGCAATTGAATCAATCTTTGCGGATTCGATATCAAATCTTCGGGTGATAGATTTAATTATTCGGGAATATTCATGTATAATATCGAATTTAAATTTGGACTTTGTATTTACTTCCAAATGCTCGTGCCTCACGGAGACTATTTAAACGATGGCTATCTTTTTATAAAAATAAATTATGTAGTTTTTAATTTAGCTCTGATACAGTATTTTAATCTTATCCTAAAAGTTTAGAGCATTTATTTAGAAGATATTATTTCAAGCAAAATCCAAATATAGAGATGTAACAATTTGCTAGAACTGATTTTTCCGCAGATGTCCTTCCGATTATCACAATTTATGGAATAACTTGCTCATTCAAACTTTGTGCCTCAAAACATTTACACTATCCGATCTTGTATTGCAGTGTACAAAAGTTATGTAAATTCTAATCTCTTAATTGAATCCACACACTTTTCTTTGTTATAAGGGATAGGATATATCGCTTTTTTCTAATGCAGAGATTTTACCACAAGAAACTGTGCATTGGTAAAAACGATAAAGTTCATTTTTGTGGCACAGAAAATTATATAAAATCTATCCGAATTTACAGAATTTTCAGTACACTTTCAAGTAATGCTTCGGGAATCCCCTTGGAATCCAAACACGGCGAAAGTTTGTTTTATACAGGAGATGTCAGAAAATTCAATTTTGAGGTAAAAAGGTAACAAAAAGAAGAATTTAAGATCTTTAAATTGAAAAAAAGGAATTAAGCTTATTACTGTTAGGGATTGTCTAACAACTTCTATTAGGGCAGGGAGAAAGTAATAGGCTAAAAAAGTGTACTTGTAATTCTCCCTGCCTAAAGAGTAGATGTCTTCCCATGTTCTTATTTTACTACAGCAATGCGATCCCTGGGTTTGGGAGCCACCGGAGAGAAATACTTGAAGTAATTGACGGTGGCATTTAAATCCAGAGATCCATTAGTCCTATTGACCCGGCCTTCAGGACAGAAAAATTATTTCCTCCATCGGCCATGAATTTATCCACTGTTACGCGGTAAAAGTTGCTCGGATCGATAGAATTGCCGTTGATCTTTATGCTGGAGACATTGACCTTCTTGTCAACTGGGGCGCTTTTGTTCCATGTATAGCCGAACCCTTTTGAGACCTGTAGTACTTATACCTTTATCTCCAAGAGATGTGTTGTCGAACTGTTGCTCCAATAAGGCGTCTATTTGAGTTCCATTCAAGGTCATTATGACTAGGTTGTTTTCGAAGGGTTGGACACTGAAAGCCTCACCATACGTGATATTAGCTGGAGATTTATTTCCACTCGTTTTAGGTTAGAAAGAATGCCTTCTGGGTTCGTGAAAGCTACCACAGCACCGCCATAACTTGGGTTAGAGTTGTTATAGAGCTGAGCATCGGCTATGAGATCACCCAGGACAGATTCACCTGAATCATTAGGTGTCGCTGTAATATTACCAGTGATGTTGACGATCACCTTGTTTGCAATGTGTGCAATCAGACATTTGTATTTCTTGACCAACTCAGCTACTCTGGAATCTTTAGAAACATTTCTGGCCACTATTATATTTCTGGCATTTTTCGTGATAACAGCATGAGTCTCGTTGATGATCGTCAGATTGATATATGTAAGTACAGTACCCAGCGCGTAAGCTTGTGTCAGTATGTGACCATCGATAAGAGTGTGGTAGGCTTGATGAGTGTGGCCGGTGATGAATACAGCTACTTCACGATCGGTATGTTTGACTACATCAAAAATGTGATTACTCTTAGTTATATTCAGTTGCTTGTTATATAATGCATCTTTATCCTGAGAGACTCCTCCATCGTGTATGGGCACCACGATGGTTTTTACACCCATATCCTTCAGCTTCTTGACGTATTTGTTAATGGTCTCAGTTTCATTTAAGAACTTGAGTCCTTTTACTGTGGAAGGACTAACTGTCGTCGGTGTATTCTCCAGGGCTATTCCAATGAATCCTATGGGCACTCCCTGAACATAGGTAATATTATAAGCAGGGAATATTGTGGCGTTAGTGCTCTCATTGACTAAGTTTGCAGCCAGAAACTGGAAGTGTGCTCCTTCAAAGGACGAATTCCCCAGGTAGTCATCTTTCGAGTGGCAACCGCCTTTTTGAGTGCGCATGAGCTCGTCTAGTCCTTTATCGAGTTCGTGGTTACCAACTGCCGAAAACTTTACTCCCATCATGTTGAGAGCCATTATTGTTGGCTCGTTGTTGAAGTGGGCTGAGATCAGGGGCTAGCACCTATATTGTCACCAGCTGAAACTACGATTGTATTTGGGTTCGTAGATTTAAGGTTCTTTATGTAGGTGGCTAGGTACTCAGCATCGCCAGATATATTACTCGTCTTATTTGTGTAATCATCTGACTGCTGGGTGGCTCAAGCTGGCCGTGGAAATCATTAATGGCTAGGATCTGGACTTCGATCTCGTCCTTTTTATTTACTGGAGAATAAACACCTGCACGATCATACGGAGTACGTGAATACTGAGGATTAATTTCAATTACTTTATCATATACTTTATTGCTTTATCGACTTTATTCAAATTAGGTACATTGTTGCTGCTGGAATTTTGAATACCCTCCAACTGTGCCGTGCCTGCGATATTCATTAGCATTAAAAATACCAACACAATGATACCTAAAGCAATTATGTAGGTATGCTTTCTATTTGCTCTATCAAATGGAATCTTTTTCATTTTCAAGCCTCTTTATAAGGTTTAAACATTAATGATGAAAAAAATGATTACAACATTAGAAGTACCAAATAAAAATTTGATTTTGAAATTACAACAAACTTGCAAAACTGCTTTTTTGCATTCTTTGCTGAACTTTGGAGTTAAGTCAGCTGGCTTACTCATAAACTTTCTTCATTTCTTCGATATAGGTTAAATTTTTTGCAGATAACTACAAAACCCAGATTGTAGATGCAGGAATGAAGGTTTTCAGAAATTCTATTGTGAATAAGTAATTTGTACAAAACCTGTGGTTGAGAATCACTTTTGACACTTCAAATAGCAGGAGTGCGATAAATGCCCTTATACCTCGCTGTTCCATAGTTCTGTGTCATCTGGCATTCCTTTTCTTATAATAAGGAGATATGCAACATTCATACTAAGTAAATATCCAGCATCAGGGTTTAAAGGATTAGGGCCTACCAGAGAGAATGCTATGAGTATAAAAGGAATAACGAACATAAAACAGTACAAAAATAAATTCTCGCGTCTGAAAGCTAATTCAAAACTCTCTTTTTTAAAAAAATCATGTATCAGATAGCTTTTCAGAATATACGCAAAAACTACTATGGAAATTAACCCTACAATAGTGCCACCTATAACATCTCCGATGAAATGTTTCCCGAGGTATACTCTTGAAAAAGCCATCAATACCATCGCGAAAGGAGTTAATATTTTGATTAGCCGATTGTCGAAAACAGTGGCACTTCTTCCCCATAGTGCGGTCGTAAGCGACACATGCCCTGAAGGAAAAGCAGGTTTACAGGCTTCTTGAAGAAGAAATGAATCAAGAATCTGGTTGTCAGGAAGAGCAAAGATGCTTTTTATTCTGTTTCCACTAAAAAGCGATGTACTTGTTATGTTATTTTCTAGGTTAATGACCTTTTTATCTACATAATAAGGTCTTGGAAATCCAACTAATATTTTTAGAATATCGGTAACCAGTTCTGTCCACATAAATAGCTGAAACAGAAGAAAACTTTTTTTAAAATCAATACCGAAAATGGCTATAACTATGATGGACACTATTAACGAGGGATATCCCATTTGAGTTATTTGTTGCATTAGATGTGTAAAACATTGGTTTCCAAGGTGTTGGAGACAAATTATAGGTTCAGTCTGGAACATTTTTATAGCTCCCAAAAAGAATAGTTTTTCGAATTTGAATCCTGTCAAAAAACACTCTAATATTTTTAGATCATTTAATACTTCTTTTTTGCTAAGGCCAGTAGCTAGTCCTCAATGGACTATCTAAATATTATTAATAGTCCTAAGCAAATACTGATTTCAAATTACTGTTAATATACATTAACAAATTATTAGCTGAAGCAAAAAATGGGTTTTGATACAAAAGTGATTTATTTTAACACAAATTATGCTTAAAATGAATAGTTAAAACCTGTTATAGTTACTATGTGGTGCAAATACGTCACGAGAACAAAAAAATCTAATTCCAAAATATGCACATGAGCAAAACAAGCTCTAATATTTTATGCTCCATTAACTGTGAAAGCTGCCCAATAATATGGATGCTGGAAAGATTTATCTTCTGGAGATTCTTTGGCCATTTCGAGATATCTTTCTCCGTACTGTTACTATGAACTCTTTGCTTTTGCTTTCCCATTCTCTCGAGCAGTATCATTTTGTCTACACAATCTGCAACTTGGCTAGAAGTAAGGTCTCTAACACAGAGCTGAGCTTCCTGCAATGTCAAGGGGATAACTCAATGAACAACATGATTGGAATAGAACCGCTCCATAAGTCTGGCTGTGGAGATATCCGGAACCGACCAGATACTGCTTTCAAGCATAAGACACCAAGATTGAGTGCCTCAAACATTTAATATTTTTTGATATAAAGGATTTTATCAGTAGTTCAGAGCATGCCCAAAAAGCTGGAAAATGACTAAATTTTTCGTTATAATTTCTGATAATTGAGCACTAGTTAGCAAGTTTAGTGTGCGGAAACTCAAAGGAATCTTCGCTTTTCCCTGATGTCAGCCATGCTTGATTAAAGTTTCACCATCCTTCAACTAGTCCATGCATTTGAAAGAGATTTAGCTTGCTTCAAAAGTGAATATGCATATAGATTAGATTCCATCCGAAAAGTCATGGATGGCATGTTGTAAAGTATCTAGACAGGGAGCGTTACATTTACATAAACTTTGTGAGCTCATTAGAAGCCCACAGTGGGGTTTAATTTATAAAGTTGATGGTTATTACTAACTTATTGAAAAATATGTCTTTATAATTTGTCTAAAGCATAATTTTAAATAAGTCAATGATAAACTATTAGCGTGGTGATTTAACTTCACCATGGGATTCTAACGAGCTCATAAAGGTTCCGTCTATTTCCCCGGCCTGTCTGGTTACTTTACGACATGCTATTAATGACTTTATGTGAAAGCCTAGTTTATCTATAGATTGTAAAGTTCGATCTATCTTTTAAAATTCCATACCTTCCAATTTCCAGAACATCCAAATTTTTTAATTTTGAGATGGGTTTGACTCAGTCTTTCTTGATTTTTTTAACCTACAATAATTAGATATCGTTATACATAATAAATCACACTTTTCTATGTTTATCGTGACAACTGTATAGTTTCTAATTTTATTCATTCATCAATTTGGGAAGTAAAAACAATACACTGATTTTTAGCTTTCCTGAGAAGGAATTTCGCAGACTATTTTTTACCCGATGTTAAAAATATGACAGCAACATTACTGTCCAAAATGGGATACAATCACAAATAGCTTAATATACCCAAGAATACAACTATTTATTCAATATTATAACAGCTTAAAATTTAATGTAACTTTCAATGAATAATGATAGGTAAATAAGCAAACAAATTATAGGTCTGTGTGTATCTGCGAAATTCATTAAAGAATATAATAAAGAGGATTTCAATAAACTCCAATTAATCGAGGTATATAGATGATTCATGAACAACAGGGTTTATCGAACTCATCGTATTTTGCTCCAGCTGTTCTAGATAGAAACTCAAATGAAGATTATTGGAAAACGACAAAAAAACTATTAACTTCAATAAAATCATTTAAAAATATTGAAGTATTTAAAGAAGGAAAAGGGTGAATTTGGGAAAAATTCATATTAACATATATAAATATCGCATTATTCAACTAGTAACTAAATTGTACTTATCCCCTCTACCAGCCTTTTTTATACTTCTTTGGAAGCTTTTTTTCCTTATCTGTATCTTTTCTTTTTCTTTCCGATCTCTTAGCTTTTTTTGCTTCAGGAGTCGCGAATTTCGAAATAGTTTGACTTTCGGATCCTTTTTTTAATTCTGGAGTCGTTCCTCTTATAGATGTCGAAAAAGAGGACGGTTTCTTCTCCTCATCTTTCTCTTTTTTCATAAACTTTTTCACGCCACTAATTACTTTATCCAATGGGTTACTCCATTTAGTGGATTTTTTCTCATTATTAGGATTCTTAGCAACCATAAATATACCCTTTCTCACTCTCATTACAATTGTCTGCAAGATTAATGAATTAGTAGGGTAAAAATGGTAACTTTAGTAAAAAAAAGTTTCGGAACTCAATTTCAAATTAAGAGATTTTCTAATATCTTCTGAAATCGCAAAAATTCATCATCATTTTCTGAATTATGTGATTGAAGAGAATTTCGGAAAAAAATTACACATTTGAACTCCTTGATTCTTACAGAAATTTGTCAGAATTCTCTACAATATGATATATAGTGTATCTCTACCGGGTTAATATATAAGTTCCAGTAAACTCATAATTAATTACATCTTTAAAAAGCAATGAGATTTCAAAGCAATTATTCATGTTGAAATCACTCAAATTTCTCTAAACGCGAAAAAAACGGAAAAAAAGGAGTCCTTATTTCCTTTTTCCCATTTTTTTTGCGTTCCATGGTTTACATCCAAGTTAAAATAGCAATGTGAATATTATAATATCCTCTAACCGCTACTTTTTTTGAAATTGTTACTATTTGATGTGAATAATTCTATTTTTAAACATCAATATATGTGCATAACTTTAGCTTTGGCTATGAATTAATCAATGATTTTTATGAACCGACATCCTACATATGCACACAGAAGTATTTGTTTGGCTATTTGCCCACTATTATTCATTGAAAATTACATTAATTTTTAGGCTACTATCGTGTTGAAAAATAAATGGATTCCTGTTTACATCCACTGAAAGTGGGTTTGAATTTAATCGACGAAACAATGAGGGATATATCAAGAACGTTAGCCAAAATTGAGATTGTAAACTTCCATTTTTCATTGATTAGTCAACGCATAGTATACAAGAAAAAGTAGTTAGTTGAGACTCTTGTTTTTCCATCCATCACACGACCTAAACTCTTGTAATCATAATATAGATCATCTATGAATCAACAGCAAACTTATACTTATTAGCTATTTTGATTAAGTACTTAATTTGTTCGACCGACATCAAGTAATTTACCTTCTCAATTTTTGAAGAGCCATAAACAAAACTTTTCAGAATATTGCTATCAAAGTTAAGTATCTGAAAGGGCAAATAGATAAAATTGATTCCATAATTTTGTATTTGTGCTTTTTAGAGTTAAATGATCTCAAAGAAAGGTCTGACTTAAGCCTCTTAAATCTTACTTAGACTAATATTTGTTAAAGTCAACTCACCATTACTTCATCAATACTCGACGGTAAACATCTAATTCAGTTTTTATCCGTGCGTCCCAATTTCTCTGAGTTAATATGGTTTTTCTTGCATTTATTCCAATTTTTTTCCTCAGTTCATCATTGGTATACAAAAGTGTAATATTGTCTACAAAACTATCAATGTCACCGGATTCGGCTAAAAGTCCATTTTCCATATTTTTTATGAGATTTCGTGTTGTACCACTATCAAATGCTACGACAGGCTTTTCACAAGCCATAGCTTCTTGCACTGAACGATTCATATTACTATAAAGACTTGTAGCGATAACAACATCAGAAATTGAAAGATATTCGATAATTTCACTTAGTGAGAGTCCACCAAGAAACCTTACTCTATTATCCACTTTAAGTTCTTTTGAGAGATTTATTAGTGACTCTTTTAGGGGTCCACGGCCAGCAATCAACAGATATGAATTATTTGGATCAGATGCATCAAGAAATAATTTAAATGATTTGATAGCCAAATCAATGTTTTTAACAGATTCCAGAGAGCTTGTAGATAGAATAATAAAACTTGAATGTTCAACTGACAATTTATCGATTAGTGATTTCTTTTTGTCTATGGGTCTGTAGACTTCAGTATCAATTCCATGATAAACGGGGGTAACTTTATTGCCCCAAAGTTTTTTAAATTTATCAATGCTAAAAGATCCGTCGTCGAGTACAATAGATGCATTTGGCTTACACAATTTTGCTAATACTGTTTCATATATATCGGCTGTTTTTGAATATGCAGCACCTGATCCATGAAGCATGCCCACTACCGGAATTCCTAATATTTTCCCAATAATTGTGCAGTAAACAACATTAGAAATTCCATGAGCATGGATAATATCTGGGCGTTCCATTTTTTTTAGTGTTGAATACACACTAATCGAATATAACAAATCAATGAACGGCAAGACTGGTATTTTTTTAATAAATTTCAACGACAAAACTCTTGTCCTTATAATTTTTATCCCAAAATTCTTATCAAACTCTCTACAACTATCACCTAAATTTGGTGCAATTATAATTTGATCTTTCAAATAGGAATTTATTTTTGTGGATAGTTCTTGAATATGTGTTGCTGAACCTCCTATGAAAGGATAAAATTGATATACTACTCTGGCGACACAAATTTCTTGTGCTAATTGCTCTGTTGAATTCATAATTGCTCCTTTTTACGCCCTTCATAAATTTCGTTTGGTCAGAAGTTGCTGAAAATAGCAAACGAGATATTTTGTTATGAATTTCACATAAAATGAGAGTCTACTTATTTTTCGAATTTAGTCGATCAATTCCTAAAAATGGTTTTACATATTTTATTTTGTTGAAAGCATTAAACTGATACTGACAACGTTAAACGTTAACACTATTTAAAATAATATACAGTATATCTTTTATAAACTTTCCTATTTTATTGGTTCAATTTTTTAACTTTTTTGTGCTTTCTTAATATAGAACTTGCACAATTGGACTGAAAATTATTTGATATGAACCTTATAAACTATAACATAGCGAAGTCTTTCCACGCCCACCAATAAATAACTTCATCTCAGCCCCTACAATAGGTTTATAATTCATTTCGGTTAAAATTAACTCTAAACTACTTCAGAAAATAACTTAAATATCCCCAAATCAATCATTTTTTATATTTTAGTCCAGTCTCGATTTTCTGTATAAGAAAACTAAATGAATACCAAAATATAATATCAATTTACAAAAGTTAACGAAGTGAAAACTGGTGTCGTCATGGCTAGATCTTGTAAATTAACTCCGAAATACAACAGAGTATTGGGAAAATATTTTTTTGGACTTCCATAGACTCTTGGTTCCAAATTTGATGCCATAACGTATCAGACGTTCAATGATTGGATGAACAATGGGGAGATTACCAAAAATCATATCAGAGATCTATTTCTCTACATAAGTACCGTAGCGTGGCTTTAAAACTAACTATACGTAACGTTTATATATCCAACGCGTATATGATCTATGCTCGTACTTAAATTAATATAGGTACGTATGTCAATATTAATCGGAATATAATTTTGTATAATCATATATTCCAAAATTTAGTATTTTAATACAAAAAGATACTCAAATAATTGTTCATGAGATTATCCTTAAATTCATTTTGCTTTCAGTAATTAAAAGCTTTCAGGATAATTCTCACGATGAAAAAAACTGGTTTCTAATTTAAAAACAAACTTCAAATAAACGAATTTTGATCAATGGGAGATTACACTCGAGTACAAAGAAAATGGAATTTCTATAAAATCAGATCTTTAATTTTTTCATAAAAGATTCATTTTTTTATGAAAATTTGGATGCACAAATTATTTCGAAAAATGAAGAAAGGAAAAATTATTGAGATTGGACTTGAGTTTCCTTAAATTAGACTTCCACATTGAAACTGAGAACCCAGTATTATTAGGTTTCAAGCATTTTAATAATACTATTCAGTACAGATCCCTAATCTTTGATTTTTCTACTCAACTACATAAATTCTATAACAGAAAGAAGTTTAGATAGAAGAAGTTACTATAAAAATTAAACCGGAGATTTGTGGGTATTATGATGAACCCCCTAAATTTCATCATATGCTAATATTATATATAATGTAAAAGACTCATGAAAAATTAGAGGTTTATTGAAATTCTCTTATATTAAACCATATTTTGAAGAGATTTTTAATCAAGAAGCTTTCTATAACCACTTAAATTGTGTCATTTACTTATAATTGATTTAAATGCTTAGTGAGAACAAGAGGTTTCAATAAAAACACCATAATGAATCGTATATTGTTTAGTTGTTTAAACTGGGGTGGGGTTTTTTGAGTGATCGAACAGTAAGTCTTTTTAAGACTTCATTTAAACAAAAAGGATCAGTTCTATAATTACTAGAGATGTGATCTTTTGTCTGAAATTAAAAAATTTATTTCCGATGTTGGTGTAACATTTTTCTCTTCTTTAATGGCAGTACTCATAGCTTTTCCTATTAACGTTTTGTTGGGAAGATATCTGGGAGCCAGTGATCTTGGATTATATAAGATGGTAAATACTATTTTTAGCACCTTGATTCTTTTCATCACGTTTGGAATTCCTGCATCTGTAATCAAATACCTAGCCGAGTTTTCTGGAGATTCCAAAAAGCAACAGGAGGTCGTTTCTTCATGTGTTATTACATCTCTAGTACTTGGAATAATATCATTTTTGTTTACATATTTAACTTCTGATTTATTTGCCAGCTTTTTTGGTATGCCCCAGTTATCAGTGTTGCTAAAAATGTTATCTTTTGCCTACCCTTTCTACATTCTAACTAGTATGCTTCTCTCAGTTTTAAATGGATTTCGGGAAATGACCAAAAATGCATGGTCTACAATTGTTCAGAGTTTGTCTCTCTTTATCATTACTTTTTTGCTTCTGTTCACTTATGGTATAGAAGGTGCAGTTCTTGCAATAGTAATTTCTTCGATCTGCACATCCATTTTTATGATGCTTACCTACAGATTGCCTCGAATATCTTGGGTTAACTATTTTCAACTAACAAAGAAAATGATTTCTTTTGGCTCCATAACTCTATTTTCAAATGCTGTTAATTTAATTAATTATCAAGCTGATGTGCTTCTGATTGGATATTTCCTTTCATCGAGAGAATTAGGAGTTTACAGTGTTTCAGTTATGTTTGCAAAAATTATATGGATACTACCAGATTCTATTCAGAAAATTACTTTCCCCTTGATTTCGGAATTTTATGCAAAAAAAATGGATGACCCTATCAAGATTGTTGTAGATCGTTGCATGAAATATAGCAGCATTTTTTTAGTTTTATCTAGTATGTTCTTTGTTTTTTTTGGGAAGCAGATTATAACTTTAATCTTTGGAGCAGAATTTGAGCAGGCTTATATGCCTTTAAATATTTTATTGGTTGGTACAGTTCTATTCGGGATAACAAAATCTGTCGGCTCAATTTTTGCTAGTGTCGGAAAGCTGAATCTTGTGTATAGAATTCCATTAGTTTCAGCAATCATCAACGTCATATTGAACCTAATATTGATTCCTATTTATGGAATTAATGGAGCGGCAATTGCGACTACTGTATCCTTTCTAGTTTCAATGGTCCTTATGTTTTATTTTATGAGTTCTTTATTAAGTATAAACATTGACTATGGATGGTACTTCAGGTTACTAATCCAGTCAATCGTTATATTCTGCCTTTATTTTGGTCTGAGTAAGTCAATAAATAATATCTTATTAGGATCAGTTCTAATATTAATGCAAATTATTTCATCTGCATTAGTTATTCCTACTAATGATAAGAAAAAGGTATTCCAATTGATTGGAATATGACTCTAATTTTACATTTTGAATCTTCTGTTGAAAGGAGATTTTCATGTTTAAAAGTAATGATGAACAATATTAAGATCAACAAATTTTTGCACCACTTTTTTAGGATTTTATTCGAAAGGTAATTTTATGTCCCTCAAGAGTTATTATTTCTCATTCTGCTCGATACTTATCTTATCAGATGTAATTTTTCTCATTTAAAATCCCCTTTATACATATCCATACAAAACAGTATAAATTAATATATTATTTATAGTTATATATAATCCCCTATAAGGTAGTAATTACGACTTGAACTCAAAAATCAACTGCATTGAGACCATAACTGTCTAAAAAATAATTTGACCACAATGCTTATTAAAAATTACATTGTGCAACGGGTTAAAGGTGGAGACGGGTATAGCGTAAAATGAATGTTGAGATAAATGTCATGATGTAGATGAAATTAGGAATAAAATTCTAGATAAGTTAGTTTAAGTTATAGAAAGTAAAGATTCATTAACGAATTAATATTTTTCATCCTAACTTGATTTAGATTTAAGCTAAAATATCTCATTACTTATTTTCATCTGTTTGTATAATTATAGTCGGACTTACCAAAATCGCCACCAAGGTTTCTTAGATCCGGGCACTTCAATTGCTTTTTTATTTATTAGGCTTTGAACTTGAACCATGTAATTATCAAAAGTTTTTTTAATATCTTGTTTTCTCTAGCTTGTACTCCTAAATTCCGCTTTCAAAGTTCCGTTATGCTTTTATAACTCTTCATACTTGGCTTTTAGTTGTGCGAGTTCAATAGGTTCTGTGTATCTTGAAGCGCTAACGTAAGTCTCTGGACTTCATTTTTTAAATTAAAGTTCTCGCCATAATTTGTTTTGCAGCTGTGGGACTATCATAACCTGCTTTTACTACATTGTTATACATTACAGAAGAGTTAAAAATATTATAAGTAGCGTTAATAGAATAATATTTATTTTTTTAAAGAAATGTTTGTTTGGAAAAGTACATGTCGTTTGAACTCTATATCATATTTACACCAGGTTATGCTTTTTTCATTATCGTTGGCCATCTAATTTATCGTACTGTGCCTTCGATAAATGCTGATTTTTTTAATCAAAAATGAATAGATGAATCAGTAAACAATAAATTTTAGGATGTATTTAAAGTGTATATATCCAATGGTAAATATAATTATTAAGTATTACATTATATGTCTCACATCTTTATGATAATATCTAAAGACGGCCCAACTTTAGTCAAGTTTGGTACATTTAAATTGGGAGAAAATACATGATAAATAAATATAAATTTTATTCGATATCCTTAATGTCAGAGCTATTATTTTAATGCTGATAAGTATCGCAGGTGCAGCACCATTTGTATATATTACAAACTCCGTCAACAACACTGTCTCGGTAATTGACATAGCCACAAAAAATGTTACAGCTACAGTGCCTGCAGGATCACATCCTTTTGGAGTTGCAGTCACACCTAATGGAGCAAATGTATACGTAGCGAACCAAAACAGCAACAATGTTTCTGCAATTGACACAGCTACGAACAATGTTACAGCCAATACATCTTTAGGATTATATGGCCCTAGTGGAGTTGCAGTCAGTCCGGATGGAACAAATGTATAGGTAGTGAACGCGAATTTTGGCAACGACACTGGAGAAGTCTCTGTAATTGACACAGCCACAAACAATGTTACAACCACTGTGCCTGGAGGAAATAATCCTTGGCGAATTGCAGTCACACCGGATGGAACAAAGATATATGTGGCAAACGAAGGTAGTAACAATGTCTATGTAATTGACACAGCAACAAACACTGTTACAAACAAGGTGAAGGTAGGATACAGTCCTAGCGCCTTTGGAAAATTTATAGGTGATAATATTCAAAAGGATAAATTGAATGGTTCCAAAGCTAAAGCTTCTTTGAGTAAACATAAGCAAAAAAACCACTCCAAACATCATAAAACAGAAAAAAATCATTCAGTATTAAAGTATATTAAAAAATAGTTGGATTTCTAGATAGGAGATACACATCTGAAGCAATGGATATCCTGTATTATAAATTTAAAAATTAAACAACATTTGGTATTAAACTTATAACAGAAAGTCAAAGTTGACTGAAAATAATTATATTTGTTTGAAATTAAATATATATGCGTTTTTCTATCTTCTTCAGTTTGTGAGTATAAGTACTTGTGAATCCACGTTTATTCAGATGTGTCGTTGAACTATTGTGAAATATTACTCTCAAGATGGGAGATCTGTTTGGTTTCTCGGGCGGCTTCGTCGGCATGGATTTGGAAGTTTATGATTCTACCGTGAGCTGCATTTGCTGACTGCTCGGCTAATGGATCATTCGGGTCTACTGGCTTCCCGTTTATTTATGTAGTGGTGTTCAACACCCCGTTTTTGACGTTTATATCTTCCACAAAATTCACTTTCACAGTCTCATCCAGAACTGGGTCGTACACTGATTCATTGTTTGCTTCGACGTGCTGAGTATAATTTTTATCGTAGTCACCTGTATACGTTTCAAAAAAATGCGCACCGCCGAAATCACTAAAGTTCACTATAATATTGTGCCAACCGTTGCTCAAGTTCATTTTTTTGTAATAATTCACATTTGATGCAGCTGCTGCAGCCAATGATACTGCAAATAAAACTGCCAGCAAAATAGTCAGTACCTTTTTTATTCTACTAACTTGTTGTTTCGACATTCAATTCACTCCTTTTTTATCAAGTATTGCCACGGTTTATATGATGTAAGCAATTTACAATTATCTTCATGGTTATATTAAATTACTTATATTGATCTTCAAAACAGTACTTATTTACCTTTTTCGTCAAAATTAATTATCAAATAAATACCAATTATTGATATAAATTGACAAATAGATCCCAAAATTAATTCGAGTTAATCAGAAAAAATGCCAAACAATACAGAATTAAATCTATTAATTAGCATAAAAAGGCCATAATTAACGAAAAATCATCAAATAAACCACTAAGCCAACAAATCCACGGAAACCATCATGTTCTCAATCATTGTTTGTTCACGATCTCCAACATAGTCACCAGGGTCACTAAATCATCTACCAAATATGCGGTCTAAAACCCCTTTGCTCACGAAACTCACGGAAACTACTTTAGAGACGCTAAGATCGATTTTGTGATGGCTAGATTAATCCGAATTACCTTGGACCTATAAGTGGCTTATCACCCATTTAAAATTACGATTATAATGTTTATGACCTATCATTATTAACTCATAATATGTAGAATAACTAGAGATTAAATGATTTATGAGATTATTAGTTTCCTTATTTTGCTTCCACTATCTTTGAATAGTTTCCTTGATGGATATCCCTATGTACTGTCCAGTAGGAAATTTCTGAACAACTATAATATTACCATCCCGAATAACTTATCCGGACAAATAGTATTTAGATAATATTAACCGTCTCAACATGAAGCTCAACTGAATTCGGAGCTAAAAATTTGGATTTCAATACTGTTGCACAATTTCATGGACCTGTCTGGCCAGGACTTTCAATTGGCTATAGAGTGACATTACTAGCTGCCAATTACTTTAAAGACCGGAGCAAAGCTGAAGAATTAGTTGCAATTGTGGAAAATAGATCATATGCTATTCAGGTAATAAATAGCTGTACTTGCGAAGAGAAAACCCTAATTTTAAAGATCTTTGGAGAATGTTTACATATATTTCAAACCAGGCGATAAAAAAGCCACCTCGTTTGCTTGAAATCCACTGTCTTTCACAGGCCGAGAAGGTTTCAAACTTGTCCAGAAAACAGGTATAAGAATTATTCATGCATCTTCAGTTAAGACACAAAATGTCTAAAGAAACATCTATTGATTGTTATTTTTACACTAAATTTCTCAACAAATATTAGCCAAATCCTTTACATGTGCACCTTTTCCTTTTGCCCCAATTTTTGCTCCTTTTTCAAAGAACTTACATGTTTTTTCGATATCTGCGACAAGAATTGCTGCCATATCATAAGTGAAATTCGCTCTTATTACAATGCGCATTATTTCGATATCTTCCGCATTTTTGGGCAAATAGTAAGCAGGAACTGTCCAACCCCTTTCTCTCAGTTTATGTGAAAGCTGCAGCAAAGAATATTCAGTTACATTTTTTTGCTTGAAAGCAATTATTGGGAGCTTTTCTCCTTTGTTCAGGATTTCGAATCGGCCTAAACTTTCAAGCCCTTTAGCGAGTTCCTGAGCTACTTCCAAAATATTTTTCATTATCTCGGTATAGCCAGCTCTACCAAATCTTAAAATATTGTAATATTGAGCCACAACCATTGCACTGCCTCCTGAGAAATTAAGTGTGTAAGTTTTCTCCTGTTCCCCAAGGTAGTTTACAGTGAAAATCAGATCTTGGGGAAGGTCTGTTTCATCTTGAAAGATCAGCCAACCAAGACCTGGATAAGTTAATCCGTACTTGTGCCCGGAATGTTTATTGATCTCACCCTATCCAGTCTGAAATCCCATTCTAAATCAGGCTCTGTAAAGGGTAATATGAAACCTCCACTCGCAGCATCTACATGGATGGGTATATTCCAATTTTTTTCTCTCTTGCATTCCAAAAGCAGATCATTAATTTCTTTTATGGGATCTATCTCGCCTGTATAAGTCGTTCCCAGTACACAACCAACACAAATAGTGTTCTCGTCAATATGCTTTGAGACAGCTTCAGCTGTTATTATACGCGTCTTCTTGGATATAGGAATCTTTATGGCATCGACGTCGAAGTATCTGGCAAATTTGTCCCAGCTGACGTGAGCATCTGCTCCGAAAATTATGTTCGGTTTACCTGTACCACGCCCAGAAATTTTCCAGTTCCATTTGTGAGCCAGTAAACCCAGCATTATGGCCTCTGAAGATCCTGCTGTTGCCGTACCCATGAATTCGGTGTTATGTCCGTTAAAAAGACGACCAAGCGTGTTCACGATATTTTGATGGATAACCCTGGAAATTTGTGGATATTCAAAGACATCTATGATATTTTTGTTGATGTTTTCCATGATAAGCTTCTCTGCTTCTGGTTCCATCCATGTATTGACAAAACTAGCTAGATTAAGTAAAGGATTACCGTCTAGGCTCAGCTGATTATGTACTAGCTGATATGCAGCTCTTGGGCTCATTCCCTCTTCAGGGAATTCGTATTTAGGAATTTCTGTTTTGCTTCCCTTTGGAAGATTTCTAGCATTAAATGCTCCAACTTGACATTGTATTGACTGAGTTGGCTGTTCCAGATTCACTTTTTTTGAAATCATAATTTTAACCCCTAGATCTAAACCACAAAAACCTTTGCCTTACCTTGTTATCACTCAAAAACGAAGGAAAAATAAGAAATTTTTGAGCTAGGGTTTAAACTTCTCATAGTTTACTTCCCATTAATTATCTTGTATTTCCTTTTCAGGAATTTCTGGGGAAAAGCTATGTGGAAAATCTATCTAAACCGGCTTCAAGAATTGAACATGTATATCAAGCTATAAGTTCAAATAAATGGAAATTCATTATTCCATATGATTTATACACAGCCTATTTTTATAAAAACATTGTGGATTTATCTAACTATAGAACTTCTACTAACCATATTCTGAAAACAAAGTTAAATCTGTTCTTATAAGAATTTACTGAATAAAAACACTATTGGTTTTATCCATCAACTGTTGACCAGATTTGGAAAAAGTGTATATCCCTCGTATTGGGGAAAAATGTAGAGAAATTTTTGTGTATATATTTTTCAGTACCTCACCCCCATAACCAAAAATTGATTTACTGCCAACAGAGAGTAGATTCCTCCAAGGTTTACATTTAAGAAAATTTGGAACAACCCTAAATTCAATCATATGTTTATAAATGATATTACGACTCGTAAAAATCAGGGATTTATCGAAATCCTCTAAAGGTTAACAAATCTTCTTGTTCAGCGTATTTTTGATAATAAAATCCAATTATATCCAGAGGCAACTTTTAAATCATTGTCA
Organism: Methanosarcina sp.; assembly: GCA_003164755.1. Taxonomy (GTDB): domain Archaea; phylum Halobacteriota; class Methanosarcinia; order Methanosarcinales; family Methanosarcinaceae; genus Methanosarcina. Next base: position 35,052 of record PLUB01000019.1, read on the forward strand.
AAGTTATATAAATATCCAAACGAACAATCTTTTAGAAAAGTTATTCATAGTCAAATCTATCGTTATCATTACTATTACTCAAATATTATATATAAATTATAAAATTAAAAATTTTAATTAATAGTGTTATAGTCACTTTTATCTCTAACATTTTGGAACTGAGTCTTCTTATTGGTTATTGTTTTCAGTAATTGATTCCCACGACTAAAATTTAAAAATCTCACAATGATCCAAAGGAGTAATATCATGATTTACCTCACTAGAGTGAAACAAGATATCCCACAACATGGTAAGGGGATAAGGCTGGCAATTTATCAAGGTGAAGGCTTCATTGGAACGCCAAAAGCGGTACAAAGCAACATTGGAAAACTTGAAGAGGTTTTAAAGCAAGCCAAAAAGTACAATGTCCAACTTATCAGCTTTCCAGAGCTGTACTTGACTGGTTACGCTCTTAACCCTGATCTGGTAAAACAATTAGCTTAAGAGATTAATGGCTCTTCCATTAGAAAAGTTTCTGAAATAGCCAAAAATAGTGATATGGCTATTATCTTTCCTTATCCTGAAAAAGATTCCAGCTCAAGAGAAGTACATTACTATGATTCTATTGCTGTTATAAATTCTGATGGTTCCTTGCTGCAAAATTATCGTAAAACACATCTTTTTGGACAGGCAGAGAAATCTAATTTCTCATTTGGATATACTGAAATAAACAAAGAGAAACTGTTCCCTGTTCTCAAAATAGTTGGTTTTCCTATCGGGATTTTAAATTGCTATGAGGCAGAATTTCCAGAATTATCAAGAAGATGGGAAACATACTCAAATGTCTTATCCCGATGTTACAAAAAACATTATTCCTTCGAATGCCTATATTAATAAAATATTTATTGCTTATTACAATCGTTGTGGTTATGGAACAGTTGGCAAAAATTCATGGCAATATAGAGGAAATTCTATCATCAGTAGTCCAAATGGCGATATTTTATTAGCGGCCAGATCTGAAGAAACCCTTCTGATTGCAGATATCATTCCTAATGATTTTGGACCCACACATCCGGAAGGAGATTATCTGAAAGACCGTAGACCAGAACTTTATCATGAACTCATTGCAAAAAATGTGACGTTTGAGGGGGGATATACTTACCCTGATAGGTCAACTTGATATATCTTTTTATACTCATCAGCTCGAAAATTTGAAATTTTACTTCAAAGTGGGAGTAGTTGATGAGAGCTATAACACTTTGTGAATAGATGTTAACAGCAGCTTTAAATCAGTATTTAATTAGAACTATTAAGAATATTTTTTTAGTCCCAATAAATCAAGAAAACTTGACATTTTACAATAGATTCCCACCTCAATATCGTTTTATCAATTAAGGATGAAGCTCGAAAGGTCTATGAAAACTATTCTGTCAAGTATCAAACTACCTCGTATTAGAAAGTAGCTTTGGTGAAATTCTAGAAATGAGTGATTGCGATCTTCAATCCCTTTCCTGTAATGAATTTAGTGGCATCGTTACGTAAAATAATGATACTTTCAAAATCCTAAATGCAACAATGAATAACCTTAGGAACAGAAAAAAACAAAAAAATTATTCTCTATTCTTTCTCCTCTGCATGTTTTCCATTCTGTCGGTAGTTATTAAAAATTGAATAGGTTAAACGCAAACATTTACAACATAAGCTATAATTTATTTTTAGATATATAATTCAATAGCGAATTTACCATAATATTTCATTTATCGGCAAAATATATTTTTAGTTTGAACAATTATTGACTAGCATAAATCAAAAAAAAACTTAACCATCAAAATTGTAGTTAGTTACATACTGCAATAAACTGGTTATATCCATCCCGCTGCTTTGAGTATAAAAGGAAATTATTCAAAATCAAATATTTTTAATTTGATTACATCCTCTTTTTAAACTTGGTTTTCGATTACATCATAAGTTGTACCATCAATAAAACAAAAGAATGTACATATCAACATCATAACGATCGAATCAAAATGAAAACAGTACTTTGTATTAATTTTAAAGTTTATCGATCTCAAATAGTTGATGAAATTATTTTTTGGATGAAATTTTTAACGATACTAATATAATAACAAAACAATTTAATGTCTTATTTTATAGATACAATGATTTGCATTAAGTGGTTCCATCTTCTAGTACAAATGTAGCTTAGATACAGATTCGTTAGTTAATAATCGACATTCTGCTGATCTACTCAAATGCAAAATTGATTTATCAGTTGCCTGCTATTACTCATTAAAAGATAAATTAAATTTTAAGCCACTTTAATATTGAGAAAAATAGATGCATTCTTAAGTGTGTCTGTGAAAAGTGAGTAAAGACGGTGATATGGGAAGTTTCTATCTCAACAGCAAAATGTGAGGTATTCTACTGAAATTAAAAATTTTCGAACTCTTAACCACAAAAAAGGGAAACATGGAAATGTTGAGCCTATGATTCCTTACACCTGTTTTTCAATTTTTCAGTGGTTTATTTTCTCATTTAAACCATATTAAACAAATTAAGTGCACTTTAGAACATAACTTTTAGAATGTAGCTATTTTTATAAAAGTAGTATTCTTTGCATAAGCTATCATTATTTTGATAAACATTAAAATTTAATGGCATTTATAAAAAGTATATATAATAGCTTCTGAAATTAGGATTTACCGAAATCCGATCTAATTAAGTTTGGAACTATTAATGTTTTTAAAAGTGTAATAGATTCATGAATTTACTATGCATACAAAAGTTATTAACTTTGCAAATGAAGAAATTAGTTTAATTAATTGGAATGAAATTCCATTTTCTTTCAAAGCTGCAAAAAAACAAGAAAAACTAATAAAGATTCTTTTTTGAAATCGATTATATAATTCATCAAATAATTTGAAAATTACCTAATTTTTTTAACAAGAGATCAATTATAAAATCATTTTTGATATGCAAACATAATTTTTGTAACGATCTCATTCCAATCATATTTTTTAGCTTTACAAAAGACTCTCTCAACAGCCTCATTATAACCAGTATCCTCTTGAAGGATTTTTTTTATACCGAGTCTAACTTCATCAGCATCCAGTTTAACAACAAACCCATCCATCCCATCATCAACCAGATCCTGTGCTGCGTTGTATCTTTCCTTCACCGTCACCACAGGCACTCCGCAGGCAAAAGCCTCTATTACGACCATCCCAAAACCTTCTCTGCTGGAGGGCAGCACAAGAACCTTAGAAGCCTTGATTTTTCCGATGAGCACGCGATACTCTTGAAAGCCTACAAACTCGAAGTTTCCACAAACTCTTAGCTCTTTTACAAGCTCCATAAGCTCTGCCTTTTTGGCCCCTTCCCCAACAATGCAGCATCTGATATCCGGAAAATCGACTTTAAGAAGGACCACAGCTTTGATCAAGACATCAACATTTTTTTCCTTAATAAGCCTACCTACAAAAATCACGTCGTAGATTTTTCCATCAAGCCCTGCATAAGTTATGCCGCCTTCCGATTTAATCTCATTAATCATTTCAAGATCTATCCCATTAGGGATAACCGTAATCCTTTCTTCAGGAACCAAAAGAGTTTCAAGCTTCTTCTTCGTCCAGTCGGAAACTGCTATGTTTTTATCTGAAATTTTTGAAACAGATTTCTCTATAACTTTTCCAAAAAAGCCTGATTTTCCCAAATATTCATACCAGTAGTCACCCCAAACTTCATGCCATGTGAACACTGAAGGAGTTTTTTTCAGGATTGAGATCACTGTTGTGGTAAAACATGGAAAATATGGAAATACACTTACATCTATAAGGTCCATTTTTTCCCGCTGGAGATGAAAAAACAATTTCACTGAGAAAATAAATGCTTCTGAAATTGATCTTCTTCCGTTCACATACAGTTCCATAGCTTTGCAAACACCATGTAAAGTCATACCTTCATACTCAATAGTATCTTCTCCTTCCCACCACTTGATCCCAAAAATATGTACTTCATGCCCCTTGGCCGAGAGCCGCTTCCCTAATTCATGGATACGTTTTTCTGCGCCGCCTTTAACCCAGGGATATACAGCATCGTATACGAAAGCTATTTTCATTGTATCACTTATTAGTCTGTATCCACTTCTAGTAGCATTACGCTAATAAAAATTGCAGAAAAAATTAACTGAAGCCCAATTGCCGCAAGAACCATTGAAATAACTGCCGACTCCACTTCTTTAAGAGAACCAAATCCAGAAATGATCCAAGTATAAGCAACTTTCAGCCCGAGAATGAGGCCAAGCCCCAAGATAATAGAACCTACAAATAGTTCTTTTTCGAGAGAATGGTAGCTCAGCAACTTTTTACTTTTTTTGTCAACCTGGTACATACCGTGGATCAGGCCATATGTTTTCATATACCCACCAGTAGCAAGAGTTTGTCCGCCAATTATTAAAAGCATACTACCTAAAATAAATGAGTGGGATCTGTTATATGCAGCACTTTCAGTGAAAAGAAGGGAAAAAATTATTAAAAAACCGAGGATAAACACAAAAGCACCTGGTAAATATAGGAAAGGAACTGGTCTATAGAGCATCATGAAGCGGACATGTCTCCAGCCATCCTTAAAAGAGTTCAGTTTGGAAGGAGCCCTGCGTGAGTAATAGGTTATAGGAACTTCTTTGATCCTTAATCCACATTTAGCGGCTTCTATTACCATCTCTGAAGCTAACTCCATTCCATGAGTTTTAAGATTCATTTTTTCAAGTGCTTCTTTTGTAAAAGCTCTCATTCCACAATGAGCGTCTGATATTTTTGTCTCGAACAGCAAATTAAGCATTTCAGTCAGTAGAGGATTGCCGATGTATTGATGCAGCCAAGGCATAGCTTCTTTTTTTATATCGCCTTTGATTCTGGTCCCTATTACAAAGTCGGCATCTCCTGCCATGAGAGGATCCAAAAAATTATCAAGCTCGAGCAGATCGTATGTATTATCTGCATCTGAAATAGCAATATAGTCCCCCTTTGCCAGGGCAAGTCCCTTGATGTAAGCATTCCCATATCCTCTTATTGGGCCGATTACATTTGCACCCATAGCCACTGCGATCTCAGCTGTTCTATCTGATGAATTATCAGCGACTATTATCTCTCCATCTATGTTATATTTTTTTAATATGTATTGAGCTTTCTCTATACAAATTTGGATGGTTTCTTCTTCATTCATTGAGGGCATTACGAAAGATAGAGAGGGCATGTTCAGTTTATACAGCATATTACCTAATAAATATTTTGACTTATACCAATATTTTCAAATTTCTTCATTTTCGTAAACTTTTTTTACAAAAAGAATAAAATAAAAAAAGAGTAACTGAAAATAAAGGAGTATTGATTAGGAAAACGAAAAGCGACTACACTACCGGTATGGCCATTCCATTTTGCTCGATATATCTTCCGAACTATTTAGTACCTTTGGTATATACAACTTTATTTGATGAAGCAAATTATGGCTATCAAGAAGTTCTTAAGTTTCTATTTCATGCTACAACATCTTCTAAAAATTATCCTGAATTCGCAATTAACTATCGAAAGCCAAAAATACTAAAATAAGCATTCACTTGATGCTATTTTCATGATAGAATACTTTTTTATATTGAAAACATTATTCCTTCATTCACCCTTGTTTTGATAGTTGAGTAAAGCGAATTACCTTAGTTTGTGTATTTGTTCCAATGAAAACAAACGAAGGCACTTATTTTTTACTCAACAAGCAAAGTTAGGCTACCAAATGAATATATGATGAATTCGGAACCAATTAAGACAAAGATTAAATTGTTGAGACACTAGTTTCAATGAATTATTGATCGTGTCCGCGAGTTATTGATCAAATCTGAAAAATGAGTACCTTTCTAATATTTTGAAAAATATATAGAGAGATTCTTATGCATGATTTTACAATAAATAACCTTGACAAGAAAATTATTTATTAGACTGTGTATAAATAAACCGGCAAAAAATTGGGCTTTGTCGAAATCTCTAAAGTCTTGTGTGACAGCTTTTAAGCCTCGAGTTCTGTTTTTAATAATATTTTTCTTCAAGAATTTCTCCACGTGGTTCTTTTTCCTTGAAGATCTGTCCTTCGAAACAGTGAACTTCAGCTCCTGTGAGCCAAGCATCAGGAGAAAGGCCGGCTTTCATGCATGTATGGCCTAAAAACTCAATCGAATCCATATTGTTTTCAGGGGCAACTTGAGGAAGCAGCAATCCCTGGCAGTAACCTTGCTTTACAATTAGACCATGTCTACCGATCTTTATAAAGTTGGGAAATTCTTTTGGAGGGGCATTGATTCTTTCAGGAGGGGTGAGAATTGTTACCTCAACGATCATATCATCCAGCTCATCTTCTTCAACAGGTGGAAAACGCGGGTCGCGAATTGCCGCTGAGATCGCAGAATCCATAATTGCTTTCTTTAGTTTAGAGTCCGGAAAAGGATGCCCTATACAACCCCTAAGGAGTCTTTTTTCAGTAAGTGTAACGAAAACTCCCCTCATTTCCCCAAAAACCTGCGAAAGCTCAAAACCAAATTCATGAGGCTCAGAGAGTTTCTTCTCAGACAAGAATGATTCAATTGCCTTTCTTGCAAGTTTGACTGCAGTCCTTCCTTCAGTTTCTGTAAGCATGCGTGAACCAACACCTATTCTTAAATAGTCTAGCCTGTAAATATAACTGCCATTAGCCTGTAGATCTCATTTATCATTATAATTTACACTGGTTAATAACAATATCTATACTGAAACTGGTATAACATATGTTTATCTGAACTAGTTATTTGCAGAACTTCATTTATGAGGAGATGGAACTTATTTTCAGCAGCTGTGCACAAAATGTCATCCATTTTCTCAATATGACAGTATCTTAAAAATCAATCTAACTTTCTATATTTTAATTAGAAAAAGGAAGCAGAAATAACTGCTAAACAGAAGATATTGCTACAAAATTAATAGGTTCGGAAATTCAAGGAAACAAAAGCTTTAAATTTTTCTAATTTCATGATATTTCCTAGCCGCAACCTTCAGAGCCTCAACGCCTGGAAGCTTCACACCTGCAAGATAATCAATACAAGCTCCCCCACCTGTGCTGATATGGGAAAAACGATGTTCTAGGCCAAGATGGTCAACTTCTGCAGTTATATGGCCCCCGCCAATAATTGAAAACTCAGATTTTACTGCAGCCTTTATTATCTCATGGGTTCCAAGAGCAAATTCATCAATCTCTGATACTCCTGCAGGGCCATTTAAGACAGCAGTTTTTGCATTCTCGATTTCTTTGGTGAAATTCACAATTGTTTCAAGCCCTATATCGTTTATGGGAAGAGAGTTTGAATTAAGCTTAAAAATAGGGACTTCAACTCGCTTTTTATTATCGTTTACAGCCACATCCATAGGGAGACAAACTCTGTCTCTGAACCTCTCAAGTAGACTTCTTGCCTTTTCGATCTGATTTTCGTAACCTTGGGATTTGATGAATTCTATGTTGACTTTTCCAATATTTACTCCAGAAGCAGCTAAAGCAACGTTTGCTACCACTCCAGTAAATAGTACCCTATCCGCCCATCCATTTGCAAGTACATTTTCCGCTACTCTAAGGGAATCATCAACTTTTGCTCCTCCCAAAACGAAAATACTTGGCCGTTCAACTCCCTTTATTGCCCTGTCGAGAGACACTAGTTCTTTTTCCATTACTCTTCCGGCTCCAGAAGGAAGAAGTTCCGTAAATCCTACCACAGAAAGATGAGATCTATGGGATACGGCAAATGCATCATTTAGGAAAATATCCACAAAGGGTACCAGCTTCTTAACCAAATAGGTAGTGGCATGTTCTTGTGGCGTTCTTTCCAAGCTTTCTTCGGAATAAAACCTTACGTTTTCGAGCAGTATTACATCACCATTTTCCATCGATGCAATCTGAATCTTTGCAAAGGTTCCAAAAATATCGTCCACATAACTAACTTGCCTACCCAGAAGTTTAGACATTAGATGGGCATGAGGCTTCATTAGTGTGAAGTCTTTTTTCCCGGGCCTACTCTGGTGCGCAAGCAAAATAACTTTTGCACCCTCTAGTTCCTTCAAGGTGGCAACATGACTTCGAATACGCATATCATCTAAAATGTTGCCTTTCGTATCCATAGGGGAATTCAGGTCAACCCTTACAAGAATGGTTTTCCCGTCTATATCAAAATCATCGATCGTGAGAAAGTTTCTGGAAGTCATATCTTCTCAGCACACCTTTGTGAATAGAGTCTTATATAGATTTAAATGAATTTGAAAAATGACATTTTAGGGAATCGTTTATTTCATTAATAGTGATTATCGTGTCATGGGATTTTTCCCATAAATAAGTTTGTTTTATTTAAGTTTCATGATGTGGATTATGATTTTTATATCAATAATTAGAAAAAATCTACAATAATCCAGGCATTCCACTTTAAAAAAGGTTTTGCTATCTAATATCAATAGTATATAAAGTGAAGAGCAAAGCCATATGAAAAAGATAAACTAAACGATTTTGAAGAAAGAGTTGAGTTAATAACAGAAAGTTGATTGAATTATATAGTGCTACGCAAGATCTTGCGAAGAAGTTGATAAAGTCAATCCGCGGAGAAATTAAATCTACCGACCAGGATGAAATAAATCGTCAGCGAAAAAATATTTTTGCCAGCTGGCAGAATTCAATAAGTAGCGCTTTGTCCATGATTATGATTGGTATATCCAGAGAGGATTAATAAAATAAAAATCCAGCCTTATGGACTCTGGTTCAAAATCTAGTGATTTTTGGATATATGGACTGAAAAACTAAATTTGCAGGAGAAGTGTTGTTCAATCAAATAGTCCTAAATATTGAGGACACTTACAAGCTAATTTCGTTTATGAATATCAAAAAGAAATGAAAGAACCCTGATTTTCAGGGCATATATGGAAACTATATTTATTCGATCGTTTCTATTTTCTCTTTCTTGACAAAGGGCTTGTTGATTTTTTCTGGCATCCAGCTTGGCTTATTTTTGGGGGGTTCGACAATTTGTTTCCATGCTTTAAAAACATGTACTTTCTTTGTTCCACGTTCCCTGAGGCGGATAATCTCAGGTTTTGACTTTGTCCCTTTGCCCCGGTTTGCAGCTTTCAGAGCAGCTTGTCGAGGCTGTTTTCCAGTGAAAATTCCCTGTTCATTGCCATCTTTGTCTCGTAAAACAAAATTTCTCATGTCGGATATTAAGATCACCTCATAAATTCTTTGCTAAACACTGTTTAAGTCTTTAGATATATATCTTTTTCTGCAAATGTTTTTATAGTATTTGGTTTATGAAAAATTCCCATAATATCATAAAGGATATATAAATTAAATTTATCATATTGTTGACAAAATGAGGATATAGGAGTCTTCGGATGCTGACTTAAAATCTTACCTTGGCTTGAATACTTTTTTCAGTTACTGAATTCTCGTGTTTCTTAATATATCTCTTATGCACAGAAGATGTTCTTTTACTGGTCTTTTCATTACTGCATCATAAACTTTTGATCTTGCTCTGAAAGCTGACCCAAAAAATATAACGATCCACTGTACATATTGAAATCTACTCGAAAAAGCAGGATTGAGTATCGATAATTTACCTACTGCAATAATTGTGGAAGTAAGTGATCCAAAAATGCAAATATGAGTAAGCATGCATTTAAATAATAAAGTGCTTCAAAAAAGTCGAGTGGCAAATCAATGGGAAAATATCTAAATAAATTTATGATAAATTGACTTTCTTAATCTCTTTTTGATTTAACTAAGTCTCCCCAGTCAAGTTTCTCATCTACTCCCTTACGATTCCATTATCCAATTTTAAAAAGCTTTGCTAGTTTAAGTCTTCTTAGCCAACTCAAAAACTAAAGAAACTATGAGAATTGATTAAAAAGAGATGCACCTTTTTATAATAACAGACTGTTATATAATTATATATTTATTATATGTGATTTCAGGAGGTTCATAACTTGGCTACCAAAAAACAGAAAGCAGCAAAACGAGATAAGAGAGATAAGGAAACAAGCGACATAATTAAACAACCAGTTGAGGAAGTTCGAGAATTGGATGATAAAATAAAAGGACAAGATAAGAAAAGAAAAGGGAAATAAAAAAGTAACTATTCAGCCTGGAGAAAACACTATCTATAGCCATCTTTATTGAGATCCATTAGCGAATTTCGATGAGCTGATTTTTGTTGTTGTTAGCTAATAATCATGTTTTTACTTTTTTAATCAATTAAAAATAAGATATATCTCTTACGTAAAACTCGACATCGTTAACTGATTTTTTAGGCTGAATTTTTACAATATTTGAACGATTAAATGTATAATGCTTCGATATTTCGATTCAGCCGCTTAAATCAATATAAATCATAATCTGCATATAGTGTTATAAACAGGATTTATCGTTTTTCTGATGCATAAGTTTTCCCACAAAAAATATGCATGGTGTGTTCTATTACTTGGTCGATATTTTCAATATTAAATTCCCAGTACCTCATTTAAAGTATCATCTGCATAATACTCATTTAAAGCTGCACCCCAATAATTTCCTGGGCCTGTAGAATCTTCTCTTCCACAGCTACCGCCTATACCACTGGCATGGATTATAGCTACCTCCTCGTGCACAGCTGCCACTGCTTTCAAAGACACTACAAAAAGGACGGTTCCGTTGCAAAAATTTCAGAATAAGCATGTAAATCTATG
>PLUB01000121.1 GCA_003164755.1 Methanosarcina sp.
GCACTGAAGGAGGCAGTAAAGTCTGATCGCATTGAAGCCAAAAGAGGCTTATGATGATAGAAAATTAGTTCAATGTACACAGCCATACGATAAGCATAAGCTTAAATAGCTTAGTTATTGGCAAGGTTTTGAGATCACTGAAAAATGGTTGCTATCTAATAACAATCTTACTGGCACTTAAATAAGGTTGGATTGCGAAGAAACACAAGGATGGAATAGATCATGACTGATTTAAGTGGAGGTAAAATCTCTGAATTTATGATTATGTTTTTGATAACTCTCTTATTCTATAGTTTTATGGGAATGTACAAGTTTTTACAGATTGCATCTTCTAGTAAATGCAAAAAGGATAATAAGGACTGTATGGATAATAACAGATTTTCATTTGTTGGATCAATTTTACGATACAGGTTATGTTTTGTAGTTAACCTGCATGGATTTTCACAAGTAAACTCTCATAGTAGATTATTAATTGATTCTCAGGCTCTCTATCGAACAGTTAGGATATACTAGGCTATTACATTATGAGCATTTCAAAAGATCTTTAGGTGATCTTTTATAAGATTTTGCGATTCATAGGGTTTTTCAAAAAGGCCAGGAAACGTCTTTTTTAAGGTTTTGAGGATCTCATTGTCTAATTTAATATGATAAAGTGTTTTCACTTTAGAAAATTGGGCAATTGAAAGATCCATAGCTCCATTAAGTTTAGTTCCCTTAAGATTAGCCTCTTTAAGTTTAGATCCTTTGAGTTTAGCTCCTTCAAGGTTAGCTTCTTCAAGGTTAGCTCCTTCAAGGTTAGCTCCTTCAAGGTTAGCTCCTTCAAGGTTAGCTTTTATGAGGTTAGCTCCTTGAAGATTGGTCCCTTTAAGTTTAGCCCATTTGAGGTTGGCCATTAAAAGGTTAGCTTCTTCAAGGTTAGCTCCTTCAAGGTAAGCTTTTTTAAAGTTAGCTCCTTCAAGATTAGCTCTTTCAAAGTTAGTTTCTCTAAGGTTTGCTTCTTTAAGTTTAGCCCCTTCAAAGTTAGCCTCTTTAAGGCTAGCTCCTTGAAGGTTAGCTTCTCTAAGATTAACCCCGTCAAGTTTAGCCATATTAAGATTCGCTCCTTGAAGATTAGCTTCTCTAAGATTAGCTTCTTGAAGATTCGCTCCTTGAAGGTTAGCTCCTTGAAGGTTAGCTTTTTCAAGATAAGCTCTTTGGAGGTCAGTTTTTTGAAGATTAGCTCCTTCAAATTTAGCTTTTCCAAGGTCAGCTCCTTTGAGGCTAGCTTCTTGAAGGTTAGCTCCTGTAAAGATGGCGTTTTCGAGGTTAGTCTCGATAAGATCAGCTCCATGGAGATTAGCTTCTTGAAGTTTAGCTTTTTCAAGGTCAGCTCCATATAAATTTGCACCTTCAAGGTTAGCTCCTTGAAGGTTAGCTCTATAAAGGTTAGTCATTTGAAGGTTAGTTCCCATAAGGCTAACTTTTTCAAAGTTAACCTCTTTAAGATCAACTCCATAAAAGTTAGATTCTTTAAGGTTAGTTCCTCGAAAGTTAGCTTTTTTAAAGTTAGTTCCTTGAAGTTTAGCTCCTTCAAGGTTAGCTCCTTCAAGGTTAGCCTCTATAAGGTTAGCTCCTTGAAGATTAGCTCTTCTAAGATTAGCATCGTGAAAATTAGCTCCTTGAAGTTTAGCTCCTTGAAGTTTAGCTTTTTCAAGGTCAGCTCCATATAGATTTGCACCTTCAAGGTTAGCTCCTTGAAGGTTAGCTTTATAAAGGTTAGTCTTTTGTAGCTTAGTTCCCATTAGGTTAGCTCTTTCAAAGTTACCCTCAGTGAGATCAGCTCCATAAAAATCAGATTCTTTAAGGTTAGCTTCTTGAAAGTTAGCTTTTTCAAGGTTAGTTCCTTGAAGTTTAGCTCCTTTAAGGTTAGCTCCAATGAATTTTGCTCCTTTAAGATGGGCATTTATAAAATTAGCTCCTTGGAGTTTAGCTCCTTCAAAGTTAGCCTTAATGAGGTTAATTCCTTGAAAGTCTTTTCTCTCTGGAATATCCATATCCTATCAATTCCTTTGAACCAAAATAAATGTTACCATCCTATTAAAATATTTTTTGTTTTTCAGGAGTTAATGTTTAAAATTGGATCTATTTAAATTCTGGTTCTATAAGGCTCGCACGAAATGATAGATACGTTCTGAAGTTAAAAATAGTGCTTTTTCCCAATATTTTACATTTAATTTTTATGGATCCTTGCTTTTTGCGAGACAAAAATAGCAACTTTTTGGTTTTGTAGCTATTAAACACAAAAAAGCTGTGCATTTGCTAGGATCACTCCAGCTGTACTTCGTGATCAGTATATCCCACAAGATTGGAAGTTGCAGTTTCTCAAAGGTCAATACTTTTCAGCGTCATAAGATTGTTTCGGTATGAAGAAAGTATAGAGACTTAGATTTGAAAATCCTATGCGAATAGAATTGTAACTCTATAAAATACATAATTATTAAGAATAGGACTGTACATGCTTATTTTATGTACTTACATATAGTTTCTAAATATAATTAGATGTATTTGATTATAATATTAGCAAGTCTTTAGAATCTTAGCTAGTGGATTTCGATTACGAAAACTGGACCCTATAATATATATGTGTTTAAGTATAGTTTTAAAATGAATATATTTAGTGAAGTATATTTTTAGTCATATATAAGGGTAGTAAGAGACTTGCATGTAGAGTAAATTTAGGCATGAAAGTTTAATTATTTTATTTTTGATCGATAGTAAAAATTCCCTAACTTATTCGCAATCTTTCTTAAATTTCTTGTAAAAAAGGGGTAAATGAATAACAAATCATTGGGTTTAACGTTGATATATTATAATCAAATTAAAATATAATTGTATAAATCTTTGTATAATATTGACAATTTTTTCTAATAAAATCGTTTATTTCCCCCTATTTATAGAGAGACGTATTTTTGGACACCATATCTCTTCAAAAAATAGCTATATTTCATGGAAAACTATAGGGAAAATAAATCTAAACGAAAAAAATAAATGATAATCAAACAAAAATTGTATTCAATAGCTGTAGTTTCAGAAGCTATTGTTTTAATGCTGGTAAATATTTCAGGTGCAGCAATATTTGTAGATAATCCGAATCATTGTGAGAGACAGACGATCACGTATACCTACAATGTAACTAATAATTCAGGAAACGTAAACATTACAGAGCCTATTACGGTTCATGTAAGTCCGAATATTTAGAAATTTTAAGGGCCAACTGTATTAATAGTAGACGACCCAATTGATTTCGGACATAAAAATTCGTGTACTTGGAAGGAGTCATGGCATGTATGACATTAAAGAAGCCAACTTGCGGATAACCTCGAAAAGGCTGGCTTTAAAGGAACTAACCTTTAAGGAGCTAACCTTATAAAGGCTCTCAATTTATTAATTGATCACCTATCTAAAGTGAGAGGGCTTTATAATGTAAAATTAGATGAAAAATTCCTCATAAAACTAAAAGAAGAGTTTCCGTTCCTTGTTAAATCACTAAAACAGCAGTTTCTAGGATATCAGAGCAACCTTTTAGAAACCTAATGTAGACAACAATCTCTAGAAAAACTAGGATTATAGAAGATTTCGATAAACTCTATATTTCTTCATCTGTTTATAAAATGATTATTAAATGGCTCGTGAAAATCAGAGGTTTATCGAAATACTCTTTACTCTAATATCACCTTTTTTTGGATCACTGAAAAGCATCCAGTTTTCTTCAAACTATCTACAGTATTCCATCAGGACATTGTGTCTCAGGGCACTTATGTATACACTCCAGGATATCGCTTATTTTTGTACTGGTAACTGATAATGACACATCCCCACTTCTATAATAAATGCGGATTTCATCATCCACTAAAACCCATCCGCAAGGAAAAACAACATCATTAACGTCTCCACTACGTTCATACATTTCACGGGGCCCGAAAACCCATCCTTCATATCTGTGAAGCACTTTTCTGGGATTTTCAAGATCAAGAAGAGCCAATTTAATTCGATAACTTGCTTTATAACTTGATATAGATGTCATCTGGAGTACTCCGTGGTACATAATTAACCATCCATCAGATGTGCAGAGCGGTGGTGGGGAGAGACCTATCTTGTCGGCATCCCAGCCTTCCCGAGCATACAGAAGAACCTCGTGTTCTCCCCAGTACTTCATATCTGGAGAAAAGGATATCCCCAGATATTTGCCTTCTTAGTGGTCATTTGAGGTACAGGCCGATGTAACATTGCCCACATTCCATTAAATCTTACCGGAAAAACAGCAGAATTTTTATTTTCAGGAGGCATGGTAGCTCCTACCCGATCAAAATTACAGAAATCTTCTGTAAAGGCAAGAGCTGTTAAGGGACCAGAATCCGAAAAAGCCGTATATGCCACGGCCCATTTTCCCATCTCATCAATGTAAGTTATACGCGCATCTTCAATGCCATATCTCTCTTCAGGGTAGTTTATAGGATCTGGAACAAAGGTTGGTTGGCTATCGATCTCCCAGTCGTCAATTCCATTCTTACTCCTAGCTACCGTAAAATGAGAAAAGCCCCTGTAATCTTCGACACGTATCAGTAATAGAGTTATACCATTAACTATAGCAGCTGCAGGGTTAAATACTGAGTGTACCTGATACGGCCAGTCTTCAGCAGTAAGTATAGGACTTTTCTTATACCTTTGGAACAGCTCCCCATGCCATTTCCATATCATGTTATCACTTCACTCCATCTAATTTGCTAATGACATATTTTTTTCTCTGCAGAGCCATTGCGTCTGCTTCATCACTTATTTTGGATTGCAACAATGTACGAAAGTGTTCCATGTTCATATTTTTTAAAGAAATTCAAAGCCATAAAGTATAAATTACGGATTCTACATCCTAATTACAGTTCGAAAAGGCGGATTATTTTTATGTTAGCGGTTTGTAGGAGCTATTCGTCTAATTTTGTATCCTGAGGTTTTTCATTTTAGAAAACTGGTCAAATGTTAAATAATGAGCCACTATAAGGTTATCTCCTTTAGGATAAGCTCCTTCAAGGCTAACTTCTCTAAGGTTAGCTTCTTGAAGGTTAGTTTCCTTAAAGTCAACTATGCCATAATCCCTTTCCTTTACCACGATATTGTGTAGTTTTTACTTCTTCAGTGGGATGTACCCAACTTTACTCACAATATCCTGCCCTTTCTGGCTCAACATAAAGTCACTGAATTCTTTTGTGAGAGTACCTTCTTTGGGTTCCCCATTTGTATAGATCTGGAGCGTTCTGAAGAGTGGGTATTCACCACTTCGAATGGTTTGAGGAGTGGGTAACACAGGGCCTTTTCCGTGATCCAGACTTAAGACCTTTGTGCTTTTATCGATGTATGCAAAGCCAATGTAACCGATTGCGTTGGGGTTTTGAGATACTTCACTGACTATGCCTCCCGTAGTAGCTTGGGTAAGCGCATCAGCTCGGTATTCATCCCCGAGCAAAACATCGTTCTTGAAGTCTGCATAAGTTCCAGAACTGCTGTCCCTAGAGATCGCTGAAATTATTTTATCCTCACCACCAACTTGCTTCCAGTTACTGATACTCCCATTATAGATACCGTGCAGCTGGTTTAAGGTAAGTTTTGAAACAGGATTCTTAGTATTTACAACCACTGTAATGCCGTCATAAGCAATTACATTCTTTACTGGATTGACTCCATTTTCGTTAGCCTTTTTGATTTCGTCAGTTGTCATTTCTCTGGATGCAGTAGCAACGTCCAATTCTTTGTCAATTAGAGCTGCAATTCCAACGCCGGATCCTCCTCCAGTAACTGAGATACTTTTACCGGGATTTTCTTTTAAAAATTCTTCCGCTTCAGCCTGTGCAAGAGGCAGAACTGAATCAGAGCCTTTCACAGAAATGCTCTGTGCTTGAGATGAAGTAGTTTCTTTTACGGGGGTTCCATCTGAAGAGATATTCTGAGCAAGGTGAGAACCTTCACTATTTTTCCCAGCGCATCCAATTCCCAGAAAAACAAGCCCAATGACTAGTAATATGAAAATTATATTGTTTGTAGATTTTTTGACCATATAATATTTACTCCTTTTAGTAACTATAATTATATTAGCAACATATATATATACATATTAATATATATTTAATTACTTATTTAAAGTTATATTTCGTTTGAATATAATAGAATATTATAAAATAGATATAATGAAAGTATATAACTATTTTCCATGTACCAAATATAGAGATATATATGTATATATATATATATACATATATATACAGAAAACGTATTTAGCAAGAGCCAGGAAACTATATCTTAATATACTATTCATATTATATAATGCCAAAGTTATATTCTGAAAGGCTAAAAGAAGAATTGAGCAGCAGGTAAAAAGTTAAAAGTTGGAAGGATTTACACACCTAGTATAAAAACAAGTTCAACAGATAATATTGTCAATTTTACTATTTAGACAATTTAAGGTTAATGCCATTTATTTCTCAGTTGAAGTTGGCAGTGTAGCGAATTTACTGTAAATTCAAGTTAAATTTTAGTATACTGATGTGATTAGGTTCTTCATAAATGGAAACACCTATCCACTAACTTCTTGATATTTGTGATTTTTTTGAAAAATTGGCACATTGCCTTAATGCGTGTTTCCTAAACATTTTAGCCAAAATTCGAGGACATTATTACCTCAATTTGAAGAGAATACATAACTTTTACTCAAATCAGTATAACAACTAAAAGAAACCAAAATGTTGCGATTTTTATTTATTGAATGGTAAGAAATCTATGAAATTCGAGTGTAAAATCTGAAAAATAGGAATGTTTTTATTTGAAAGGTTGCTGTCATTCAAGATCCTTGAGATCCTGGATCTCTCTGATCTCACACGGGTATCTTAAGATATGGAATCTCAATCCTTGAAATGACAACAGCAATGAATAACTGAGGCCTTATGGTCATCAATGACTTACCAAAAAAATAGATCGTATAAGCTGCAGGTGAAGAGATGCCTGCAGCCTGTCGACACTTTTATTGCAAAGTACTGGTATACCTACAAATTATAATTAGATGTAATAGAGTATATAGTTTTTAGATATTTATTAAATAATAGATCTTAAAATAAATAGTTAACCAATATGTGGAAGACTATCCAAAAATGCGTTGCCAATCATACTTACACCCATAAGTTGGGCACTTGTTTCATCTTAAGAATTAAGCATTGTAGGCTCCCTAAAAGAAGAAAAATTTAAAAATTGAGGATAGATTTTATCACTTAGGTTTAATTGCTATAATTAAGCTAGCTATTACTGTTATTACACCAACTATTACTGTTATTATACTAGGTAATTGTATTATATTATATGATTTCCGTTTGCTCATAAGATACAAGAACGTCTGTCTCTCAAACGACGGACAACATAAACTTCTATGATAAACTATGAAACCAACTAAAGTCCAACAAATTCCTAATACGATCAATTTAGTTGCAGTAGCCAAACAAAATCCGATCCAATTAAAGATATTGGTATAAAGATTATATTTTGTTTAATCATTTCTGAATATCCTGCTGATCGTCTGTTTCAAAAAGTTGATCTTGTAGCTGCAGGGGGTCGTGCCTACAGCCTGCCGAAAAGCCTATTGCAAGGTACGGGAATACCTATATGATATAACAATATTCGAATAATTATATAGTTATTGGATATATTCAAAATAGATCAACCATCAACTAATAAGTATGACTTTTTAGCGAACATTATCCTAAAATTTAAGTACCAACATATATTAATAATATATATATTTGTTAAGTGATAAAAGTTTATGGAAAATATCTCGTGGTTACCTATCGGTGTCAGCGATGAAGATCATGGGGAATAAAAATGATCAAATAAACGACTTGCTCTGAGACCACTTGCTGTGTTTTTATTTAAAGTTTGATCTACCATTACCAAATCTATAAGATGCCCCAGAACGCCTGAGAATGGCCCCTATCTCAGTTGGCATGTGTGAATCCTGCCTTCGTACAAAAGGAAACTACGAAAATATAAATACAATGTTAATAGATAGTTATTTTAACGAGTGAAAAACGGTGAATTTATGGCCAGACCCACAAAGCTAACTCCTGAAATACAACCGAGAATCTGCGATGGTGTGTCGCTTGGATTGACTTATGCTCTTGCTACGAATTCGACTGGAATCACATACCAAAGATTAAATCAATGGATGCAGCGGGGAAAAAATTCAACTTCATGAAAATATTTTGAGTTTACACAGCATATTCAAAAATGCAACGCCGATGCGGCAAAGAAATGTCTTGAACGTCTTAATGAAGCAGCAAAAGCAAGAAACTGCACGGTGTGTATGTGGATCCTGGAGAGACGTTTTCCTGAAGAATTTGGAAGGCGGGTCTATAGGAAAACTAATGCAGTTTCAGAGAATAAGAATGAAAATATTGAGATAATAGTCCAGGATACAGATGCAATTCGGAAAGAAATTCTAGCAAAGTTTGATCTGGTTGGAAAAAGTAATGCGTTACAAACTGATTGATATTTTTTATCATTTTGAGGGAAAAACTTTCTACATTTTTTTGAGTTACTGCATCTGTTTTGAGAGTTTGAGCAATATCTTTTGTTTCAGTACCAATATTTTCTATTTTCCTATTCTGTCTATCTTGCCGATAAGCAACAAAACATGTAATTAATATTCCAATTATCGCCAAAAGTATCTCATATGAAACAGGTAGATCCAAATCATCACCCAAAATCCCATTATATCATAAATTCACTCATTGAACTTTTACATTCAATCTATTAGCTACAAAATTCAAAGAGATTTGTCGTTTATTGGACTTTCAGACTATTGTACGAATATTTGTAGAACTTAGATATTCACTTTGGAACTAGATTCCTAAGATACTCAAAAAGGGCACTATGATCTTTGAAAACAAGATTTGCATGTTGCAAATATTTAGTATTAAGCGTGCTTGCAACTGCTACACAATCTATCTCGGCCCTATTGGCAGATTCGATACCAAGGGGTGAATTCTCAACTATAATGCATTCTTTCTCAGTAAGATTAAGTTTTTTAATTGCTTCGAGATAAGGATCGGGATATGGTTTCCCGCGCTCCATTTCATCTCCTGTAATAATTACTTCAAAACAGCCTGGGAAAAACTTATTTATAGCTTTTTCAACAGTAAAACGATTTGACCCAGAAACCGCAGCTAGTGTAAAATGTAGTTTTAACTCCTTAAGGCAATCCAGAGTGCCTCTAAAAGGTTCTACCTGATCAAATTTGAAGACTTCGTTTTTCGTCTTAGCCAAGTACTCAATTTGCCCTGGTTGAAGTTCTTTTCCAGCTTTTTTAAATGTCTCTTCTATTATCTCACTATCATTATTACCTTCTAGAAAGTAAATATCTTCACTAGCAATTTTAATACCAACTCCCTCGAAAACTTCATACCAAGAATCCACATGGAGCCGCATTGAATCTATAAGAACACCATCTACGTCAAAAAGAATTCCCTTTAGCATAGATTAATTAATATATAACATTTATAAATAAACTTTCTGAGCAAAATATGAGATATAAGTGCTTTGAACAAAAAGTTGGATGTTCTCCTAGTGCACTTTACAGAAGATGTTGGCAACGCGACTGAAGACCCCATAGATCCACGAGGGTCATCAACCATGCTTGAAAGAGACATCTTCCTTGCTGGGTACTATAAGGCTTTTGCACTGGGCGCTGGGCCATGTAATCTTTGCGCTGAATGCACAATGAAGGATTGCAGGCATGCTAAGAGTGCTAGGCCATCACTGGAAAGCTGCGGCATCGACGTTTTCAGCACGGTGAGGAATAACGGCTATCATATTGAAGTATTGAAGGACAGATCCTACAAGATGAATCGCTTCTGTCTCGTACTTATAGAATAATAGGGTTTATTCCACATCATTTATCAGCTCGGACTTTTCATTCAAATAAGATATTTGGGCTCTTTAAAAATCCTTTGGAATTTCTCTCAGAGAAATAAATCACACCGAAAGCTGCAAACAGAATTTGTTGAGCAACTAGATCACCTTTCCGTTTAATGCTTATAATGTCTTTGATCCTGATAATTTTAACAAAGCATTTAATAATAAATCGGCAGATTCCCCTTTTACAACAAGTACTGCTTTTCCCGAGTGTCTGATCACATTTTCGGCTACACTTCCAACCAGGAATCTCTGGAGTTCAGTTTTTTCGTGTGTACACATAACGATAAGGTCGATGTCATTATTTTCTGCAAAATCTAGAATCTCATTTGCAGGGTTTCCTTCCAGAATTACAGATTCTACATCAATGTTTGCAGCTTTTCCAACATTCTCGACATAATCTGTTGCTTTCTCACCTTTTATTGTGAGTTGCTTTTTCATTGTCTTTTTCCATTTCTCATCTAAGGAATGAATTATCGAATAACTCTCCATTGCGATCACGTGTACAGCATATAGTTTTGCCTCGCTTAATTTTGCAATTTCAACTGCTGACTTAACTGCTTGTTTTACCAATTCCGAACCGTCGGTTGCAACCATTATCTTCTTGAAAATAGCACTTTTCATTTATGATTCCCCATTTCCATTTTGTTCTGTGCATTAATATAGGATGATACTCACTTATGATGCAAAACCAAGTACTTTAAACGTCATAATTAAAATTTGAATTCCATAACGTTGTTAATTTGCTGTTATTGGTTTGTAATTCCAGTGGATAAGTTATATATTGAAGCTTACGGAATTATAAAACTAGGTTCAAAAAAAAATGGAGGATATTTTTAAAAAATAATTTTCAAACTAAGTCAGGGATTTTAAGAACAAAACACCTGTATGCAACGCTTGCTACTTCAGATGAAGTCCGTTTTTTATTATAAGCGTTCAAGTGCAAGAGCTCCAAGAAATGCCATTGTTTCAAATATCTCTTTATTTTCTGGAGTTAGAGCTATCTCAGGTTTTTCAAAGGCAAATGCCATGAGGCCTAATATCATTCTGTGAGTTTTTAGCGGAATGTAATACCCCCTTCCTGCAGGAAGATTATCTGTTCCGTATCCAGCTGCCTGACAATTATCATAAGCCCATTGAGCGATGTTACCCTCTTTATCTTTGAGCGGGTAGTCAGCATCACCTTCTTCGATTTGAAGCCCCGCGGAGCTGGATGTGAGTATTGCAAAGGCACCTGATGCAAAGTTATGCATTTGATCGGAGAGAATTTTAAAAACTTCTTGCCGTGTTTTTGCTTCCACAAGTTCACGGGAAAGGCCTGATGTTGCTTCCACTTGAGCTTCACTTTTCCAGATCTGAGGCAGAAGATGACGCAGTCGAGTTGCAAGGCTGCTGATTATAAGAGCAATAGCGACATATCCTACAAAAGCGATGAAGTATTCCAAGTCGTCAATACCAATTGAGTAGTAAGGTTTGACAAAGAAAAAATCAAAAAGTAAAATACTCACAAATGCTGTAAACATAGCTACTCTGCGCCTGAAAAAAAATGCAGATACAAGAACTGGCAAGAGCTGAATAATCAGTAAGTTCGTAGGTCCTATATGATCCTTAAGAAGAAAATTGACGCTCACTACTGCTATAATTAGAATGAGGCTAATTGCATATTCCACTGTAAAAAATAGTGGAATTCGTCGCTGAAGAGGTATGTGCAAGACGTTTCCTTTTGGCTCGTAAAGGTGGATATCAATACCTTGTGAATTCCTTATGACCCTATATACCGGAGAGAAGAGCACATCTATGCCGTGGGGTTTTCCAAGCATAATCATGTTGACATTGCTCCGCCGAGCATAGCGTATAATCTCGTCAGCTATATCGTTTCCACGGTAACGAACTATCCTTCCACCCAGCCTTCTACATGTTTCTAGAGCTTGATTGAGCCATACACGTTCCAAGGAAGACAAAGCTCTCTCGTCACCTATATCTACTGAAAGTACTATGAAATCAGCATCGAATCTCGTTGCGAGTCTATATGCTGCCCTTACCATGGCTTCAGCTGTGGGCCCGGGCCGGATACAGACAAGCAGCCTTTCTACGGCAGGCCATGGACCTGGGATAGCCCGGCTCCTCATATAACCAATCATCATCTGGTCAGTATACACTGCCATATATCGCAGTGCAAGTTGCCTTAGTGCAAGGAGATTTCCGGTTCTGAAGAAACTCTGTATAGCAGCTTCAGCCATACCTTTTAAATAGATTTTCCCAGCTTTGAGGCGGATATTTAGCTCTTCTGGTGTGATATCTATCAACCGAATCTCATCGGCATTTGAAAAGAAAGCATCCGGTACGATTTCAGAAACCCGGATGTCAATGATTTGGGCAACTGCATCGTTCTGGCTCTCAATATGCTGGATATTAATGGTTGTATAAACTGATATTCCTGCTTGCAGGATCTCTTCGACATCCTGGTACCTCTTAACATGTTTGCTGCCTGGAGCGTTGGTATGGGCTAATTCATCTACCAGGACTATTTGAGGATGACGCCTAATGATTGCATCGGGATCTATCTCCCTCAGGGAGAGACCATGATGTTCGATGGAGACTGTTGGAATAATCTCAAAATTACTTATCAGTGCGTTTGTCTCAGGTCGGTCATGGCTCTCAATATAACCGATAACGACATTTTTTCCTTCTCGTAGCCGTTGAAGTGCATCTTGAAGCATTGAGTATGTTTTACCAACACCTGCGGAATAGCCCAAGTAAACTGTCAACTTCCCTTCATGCTCTTTTTTTTCATCACGGCGAGCAATGAAGAGCAAGTCTTCAGCCAGTGGTCTTCCATCTGCTTCATGACGACCTATTGCCATAATTTCCTCTTAAGTGCTCCCTATCTTGTCAAGTGCTTGGTTGAGAGAAAGAACATTAACATAAGTTCCAGTGAATGGAGACTTGATAGATTCTGAAAGCACCAGTTCTTTGAGTTCTTCTTCCGGAATATTTCGTGCCTTAGCCACAGCAGGTACCTGTACAAGTGCGGATTCCATGCTTATGTGTGGATCAAGCCCGCTTCCTGAAGCCATAACCAGATCAGAAGGTATAGGGTCAGTAACACCGGCTTCCTTTAGTGCACTAGTCCTGTTGGCTACCGCTCCTAAAAGAGTAGGGTTCGTTGGGCCTAGATTAGACCCTCCAGACGCGGTTTGATCATATCCACTTCCACTAGACGAAGGCCTGCTCTGGAAATACTGAGGTGCGGTAAAGTTCTGCCCGATGAGTTTTGAGCCAATAATTGTGTTGTTACTGTCCATAATAAGGCTCCCATGAGCCTGGGAAGGAAATACGCCCTCTGAGACTAGCGTTACACCAAAGGGATAGACAAGTCCTGTGATTATAAATAATACTCCGAATAGCAACGTGGCTTTTTTGAGAGATTTCATGATCAATACCTCCTCAGATATGCATTAAACCGGCCAATATCAGGTCTATTACCTTGATTCCTATAAAGGGAGCGATAACTCCTCCAAAACCAAAGATGGTTAGGTTATAGGCAAAAAGTTTCGAGGCCGACATAGACTTGAACTTTAACCCGGCTAGTGCAAGTGGTATCAGCATTGGAATGATCACAGCATTGAATATGACCGCAGACAGAATAGCTGACTGTGGTGTAGCAAGACTCATAATATTCAGCACCACAAGCTGCGGATATATTCCTGCCAGAGCGGCGGGAATGATTGCAAAGTATTTGGCGATATCGTTAGCTATAGAAAAGGTGGTCAGAGCTCCGCGGGTCATCAGGATTTGTTTACCTATCT
>PLUB01000091.1 GCA_003164755.1 Methanosarcina sp.
TTTGTCAACCGCCCAGATGGAATATTGATCTGATTTATCAGGGGATATCCATGCCTGTTACTTTAGTGGCAGGTTGTTGACATATGTAGTAACAGACATAATTGTTGCATGCTACAATATTCCAGTAAATTTACTCTGAGTCATTTAATAAGATTTAATCAAAAAAAAATCAAGAGCTTCACTTTCGGTAAATTGTTATCTAGGCCAAAAATATTCTCACAAAACACAAAATAGTTTTAGTGAGAACTGTACTCAATTTTTACTTTAGAACCTTCAAGTATTGGATTTTCGATAGAAGGTCACAAAAAAAATGGAATCATTTTCTTTTTAGCTGTTGAGAAAAAAATTGTAACCGAATTATAGTAGTCATTCGGAGCTATAGCAAACAGAACTAATATTCGCTTAGACTTCTTTATATAAATTCAATTCCCATTCTTATATCAAGATGAAATTCGATCTTCACGTGCATTCCGATCATTCAAAAGATAGCAAATCGAGTCATGATGATATCTTTGAGGTCGTCCTTAAAAGGGGCCTTGACGGCTTAGCTATCTGTGACCATGACACCGTGGAAGGTGGGCTTGTCTGTGAAAAAAGAGCCTTAGAACTTGGTCTTGATATAACAGTCATTCCCGGAGTAGAGGTAACATCTTCAAAAGGACACATTCTGATCCTGGGAATCAGGAAAAATATAGAGCCTTTACTGAGTCCGGAAGAAACGATAGAAAGGGCCAGGAAACTTGGAGGCACGGTTATCATACCTCATCCTTTCAAGCAAAGTTCTCATGGAATAGGAAATTTTGAAGGGCTTGATATTGATGCGGTTGAGGTATTCAATTCCCGTTGCATTTTAAACAATGCCAACCTTAAAGCCAAAACAGAGGCAAAAAGACTCGGAATCCCAGGTGTTGGAGGGAGTGACTCACATGTTCCCGAAATGGTAGGTCAGGCCTATACTGAAATTAATGCCTCTGAAAATACCCTGGAAGCTGTTCTCAGGGCAATAAGGAAAGGAGAAGTGGCACCTGCAGGAAAAAATACACCACTGCCCATCATCCTGAAACAGATGTCAGGTAGTGTAAAGCAAAAACTAAAGAGGCGACTGTGTACATTAATACAAATATAGGACTTGCTCATCTTGAAAAAAAATAATATTAATACCTTTTTAATCAAGGTTTAATGGGTAAGTTTTTTTGGATACATTTTCTTGAGACTTTAATCTTTTTTTGTCTTCATATTTTTAACTCTAAGACGTGAAGTCCCATTCTTAGAAGGGCATCAATCTTACAGGGACTGGTAGTTTACAAAGAATCTTATAGGAAGATTTTTCTGATAATTTTTATTATTTAAATTGGTGAAAACTTTGATTAGAACATTCATAGCAGTTGAGCTAGACCCCTGTTTTAGGGAGAAGATCAGGGAACTCCAGGACCGATTCTCCTCTTTTAAGCTGAAGTTTGTTGAGCCCGAAATCGTTCACATCACCTTGAAGTTCTTAGGGGATGTTGATGAAGCAATGATTCCATTAATTTCTTCAGCTCTTGATTCCATTACATGTGAGCCTTTCGAAGCGTTAATCGGGGGAATAGGGGTTTTCCCTAATCCTTCAAATCCTAAAGTCCTCTGGTTGGGGGCAGCCGGAAAATTCAGAATTTTGCATGAGGATGTGGAAAATCTACTGAAACCTTTCAAATTCGAAAAAGATACTAGAGAATTTACAGCTCATGCTACTCTTGCTAGGGTGAAATTTCTCAATAGGGACCAGAAAAACGCTTTTATAAATACCATTAGAGAGTGCAAAGATGTGCAACTAGGTAGTATGAAAGTGAATAAAGTTCTGTTAAAGAAAAGCATACTGACTCCGGAATATCCCATATATGAAACACTGCATACAGTGTATATGGATTGAGCATTTAAAATTTGCAAGTTAATTTATTTGCTTTCTTCCGGCAAAGACCCATTGATCATAGATTCCCTCAGAATCCGTATTGTCGATAATATCTCCTTCGACTCCTGCTCTGTGCAGAGCTTCGGTAAGAATTTCAATTTCAGGCTTGCTACTGACTGTGAAAAGTAAAAAAGCTCCTTTATTTGTAACTGAGATTGACTCCCTTATTATACCTGTCCAGAGTTCTTTATTAAATTCATAGATAAGCCCCAGCATAAATCCCATCACTGCATCAAAGGTTTCTGGATCGAAATACTTGGAAATAGATGTAGCATCCATTACGATAACTTTTTGCGGGTCTAAGACTCCCTGTTCAAGTCCCTGACAAACTGCGCATTTGTTAACCTCCACTACCAGCGGATCCAGTCCAAGCCTATGGAGAGCAATGGTGGACATTCCATTCCCAGAGCATACTTCGAGGAGCCGTCCTCCAAAGTAAAAACCCTTTTTTTGAAGCAAATCTAACAGTTCAGTCACTCTAATCACACGTTTTTCGGAAAAAACACTTTCATAAGACTCTGGCTTGAAAGTGCAAACCGGACAAAGGTTCCGGTTTACAAGCATAAGGGAGTAGTACTCATTCACAGCATTTCGCCATTTTTCGGAAGATATCTCTACATCTTTTTCAGGAATATTGGATCTCAGAAGGGAATTCACAATAGCCTCAAACTCTTTTTTCAATGGAGCTACTGCAAGGGATCCAGTAAACACCGACCAGAAATCTATGGAAACTTCTTCATCTGCTGGATTAAAGATCAGCAGTCCAAGTGTGTGTTCCCCTTCCCTGGCTCTCAAGAGCTGCATCTGCTGTCCCTCGAAAACGTTACCCACTCCTTTGAGATAGCGTAGTGTACGCTCAATAGTTCGCTGGGCGAGATAACTTTCCTCCACAAAATAGATATCTTCCTCGATGTTAAAAAGTTCATGTAAAAGCATATTTGTGTAGATTCGGATAATCTCATATCAAGATTTCGAAGAAGAGAATTTGCGCTTAACAATTCTTGATTCTATGACTGTAGTAAATTATTTAAAAGTTATAATTTTTTAAAGAGTCTGTCAGAGAGTGCGAATCGCGTATAGAGTGCTGTCACTCGGAAGCAAAATTGGGTTGCAGAGTGATTATTCAAAATAAAAAGACATTCTCCGAATAACATGCACAAATTAATGAAAGTACTTTTTACCCTACCTCTTCTCGACTTGTGATATATACCATTTGTAAAGATACTACGAAATTTAGGGGTTTATCGAAATCCTCTATAAGATAACGGGGGAATATTTATTGCTATGTCAAAAGTTGAATGGAATAAATGCTAAAATATAACAAAAACTCAATGCTCAAACATTAACTCTGATATAAAAAATTATATTTTATTCAAAGTTGAATTTGTGCTGCTAAGCTAAGTCCAAAAGCGTAAGCACTGAGTCTTAGAAATTCAGTGAGATTTTGGAGACAAAATATCTTGTCCAAATTCAAAAACATGTTATATAGCCGACAGCTTAATAAAATAATTCCACATAAATTTCCGCATTAAATTGTCATAACGATGGCTATTTATTTTTTTTTATATGTGGACTAGTCACGCATATTTAATAAAAATTTGTGTTAAGAGTGGATCTAATATCTAAAGAACTATTTGTTGAACAACCAATTCCGTTAAAACCATTGTTCTAGAGTTTTCTGACTTGTTGCTGAAGTGGTTTTAAGGCGTTCTATAGCTTTTTCAATTCTTTCAACCGAAAAACCGTGGTTGCCACAGAGGAATTCAATAAGTTTTTCAGAATCAGGTTTCGTCCATTTGATCTTATAATCGTCAGTTACTTCAGGGTGGATAAAAAGTTCCCTTATTCTGTCCAACTCTTCGATTTCTTCCCCTCTTTCCCGGAGCACAGTATGGATACCACCATATTTTTTGATAAGCATAAGGGCTGTTTTCGGACCTACTTTTTTCAGGCCTTTATTATAATCTGTGCCCACACAGATCGCAATATCTATAAGTTGTTCTCTGTTGATTCCGAGATTGAAAAGGGTTTCTTCCAGTTCAATTATTTCGGGTTCAACATTAACATAAGCATCCTTCCCAGGAAGCTTACGCTTTCCAGTGACAGCAAGGTTCCGAATCATTATTTTGGCTCCAAAAAGTAAGGAATCATAGTCTTGGGAAGCAATGCAGTTAGCATCCTTTTTGAGGATCATATGCGCAGCTTGCGCTTCTCCTTCACTGGGAGCTTGAACAAAGGGGATTCCCATAATGTTAAGAAGGTATTTAGAATCTTCAACGATCTCCGGTTTAACCCTCGAAGAAGCTTGAGCATACCTATAAGCAGTTTCAAGATCCCCCTCAGCTTTTGCAATCTCCCATTTTTCCTTTGCCGATTCCCTGATTTCTTTCCTCCGGTTCAGAGTTTCGGATTTCAATTCAGGGGGCTTGCCGTCAAAGACGAAAATAGGCTTGATACCAGCTTCAACAAAGTTTGCTGTTCGGTAGAATAAGCCTGATATGTGAGAGGTTATTCTCCCTCCAGAATCAACCAGAGGACTACCGTCTCGCTGGCGAATATTGCTTAAGAATTGGTGCAACGTGTTAAATGCATCGATGGCAAGCACTTGGTTTGAAAGGCTTGCAAGCTCAATTTTTCTTTTCTGAAGCAAATCGCTTATGTTTGTGCCCATATTCTCTCTTGAATATATGGAACTTTCACTTAAATCATTAATCCTCACTTTCATTTTTCATTTGGTTTCTTTAATTATTCAATGGAACCTGGAAATTTTGACTAACTTGATTGTCACATAAGGATGGAACAGAATAATAAAGTTCAACAGAATTTATAGATAATTTCGCTACACTCATTGATTTCGTCATGTGCTTGTAAATTGTATCTAAATGAATAGTAAAAGTCAAATGTTTATGGAAATCCTCTATGTTTTATTCTTTTTAGTTATTTGAAAGATTCCAAAAACTTTCTAGTTTTGCATTTCAAATTAACTCCTTTTTGCGGTTTCTCAATTCGCTTTTTCTTAAGTTTAGATCAGTGTCAACTACCTGCTACTGAAGTAACAGGCATGGATAATCTCTGATAAATCAGATCATATTCCATCTGGGCGGTTGACAAA
>PLUB01000028.1 GCA_003164755.1 Methanosarcina sp.
TATTTTTACTCAACTGTCATAGTCAGACTAAATATTACATTTTCTAGAAACTGTTGCACAAAAATAGAACTAAGATATATGGATAAAGTTTTTTTTCTTGTGACTTATTGAGGAAAAGTTAGAAACGAATAAGATTGGTCATCCGTAACTACACCAAATAGGAACTAATATGGTGATTTGACACCATATATTTTTTCTTTGAATTTCTGTTATCAATGAATCTTAAGGGCTATGACATTTAGATTTTTTGACAAATTAATCTAGTGACTTCACCTGTCCTCATTTTGTGAACCACAAAATATTTTGAGATCGGATAAATCCCAAAAAGAAAGATTTAGAAGCTTATCCAAAAGTTATTCTATTCCTAACCATCCAGAAATGTTAGGATGTTATTTTAATCCAAAACAGGACCAGAAATTCGAAATAAATGAGAGCCTAATACTCAGCGGGATATTGTTCTACCTTAAAGCTAAGCTTATCGATCCTGCAGAATAATCATAACAGCTCAGATTTCGATTGCAAAAAGTCAACAATAACTGAACTAATTTCAAAACCGTAAAAAACCGAGATAACTCGAAACATAACTCGTAATTGATTTTAAAGTAATTTCGTGCATATTGCGGTATCGACAAGGAAAGAGCTCATGACCTTATAAAAATTAGAATCTCGTGGTCATTTGCTCTTCAAATACATTAGGCAGCTTGTAAAGCTCTTTTTCCAGGTACAACTGCGATTTCACATTCTGTTTTGCCGTGAAAAGAATAAAAATTGGTGATTGAGAGAGCAAATGATATCAAAATTCCTCTGTTAATCAACTTCACAAATCTGTAAGTGGTGTCTGAGCATAAGCATAAGAGAATTAAAATAAAGGGCTTTTCTCTTTTTTAAGTGGAAAATTTATAGTCATTCTTAATATGGATGTAACACAAATAAAATTTGAAAACACTTATGTGGAAAAATCACACTCGGAATCATTTTATCTCTTTGTAGTGATGGTCACTTTTCAACTGGAAAATCATTTTCAACCCATACAAAAAAATGAGAATTCTGAACAATCTTCAGAATCATTGTTTCGAAAAAGATTTGAATCTAAATTACATACTTTTTATATTAAACATCTTGAGGTGATATAAAGTGAACTGCAGTGAACTAAAAGAAGATCAGCGACTTTCTTGTGAAGGATGCGGGTTCGAACTGAAGGTAGTAAATGCATGCGGGGATGATAGCTGTTCTACAAAAGCATGCTGTAACGGCGACATAAAATGTTGCGGAGAGCCGATGAAATTAAAATGATACTCAAGATAAACTAACCGACATTCAGCAGATGTACACAAATGTAGAATTTGTTTGCCTATTTTCCCACAATTAATTCATTGAAAATTAGATTAATTTTTAATTTAATGTCCTATTGAGAAAATAAATGGCATTTTTGTGTACATCTGAGGGAAGTGGGATTGTAGAAATGGAAGCTTTAATTCTGCAGAAAGCTGCCGAATCTGGAGTGTTTCTGAAAGTCCCTTATATTTATGCTGTAATTTCGTCATTATGATATCCTTTTCTGCCTGGTTATTTTCAAATGGAACTCTCAGATTTGTAAGGAATCCAGGAGTCTTTTTTGTATTGTATAAACATCTATCAAGTATATTCTTTACTTTTTTTTGGATTTGCACCGTGCTTTCTTTTTTAGAAGGTGGTTTAGAGGAGACAGATTTTCTTCAATTCTTTTCATTACTACGGGATCAAACCTCTTTTTAAAGACTTTAATTTACTCAAAAGTGCACCTTTTCATCTTCTGTTAAAAACTCAGAAATCCTCTCATGAGGGATAAACTAGTAGTTTTGATAGTAGATTGCTGAAGCCAGAATAATTAGGACCATCTGGAGATCTCACTAATTCAGGAAAAACAGTTTTCTTTGATATTCCACGACATAGAAAAGTCTTCATCGACTTCGATTTTCTGTAACAATAGGATTTATAGGTGAAATATCAAAACATTGTCTTTTCTCATAGGATCCAACTTCAAAATTCTCAACAGGGTGTCCGAATTCTTCAGAGTAGTTCAAAGAGTGTTACTATTGAAAGCCAATCAGAATAAATAACCATTTCAAAATCGTTCCTGGATGATCTTCTTGATCTCTAGGTATCTAGCAACCCTTTTTGCAGCGACTCTGAGGATTGGGTTTCTCTGTGATAAAAAAATCAACCGATAGATGTTTGTTACTGTTACGACTGTTTCAATTTAAACACGATTAAATATAAGATAATCTTCAGTGAGTTCTTTAATTTGAGATTCAAAACTCCCAATATAAGTAATAAATTCAGGTTTTGAAGAAACAGAGCAAGAATCTCTTTATTTTTCACCATAGATAAAAAAATTAATTTTACATTCTATTTTTCTCATTTCGATGAAAAATTGTGTTGTTACTCGCAATATCTCCTGATATTTCGAGAAATTTTGAATGAATAAAAATAACCATTCGAAACTACAGCAAATAGAACTATATAATGAGGAAATATGCATAAAAACTCCAAAACCCAATATTTTTCGAATTTGTACGGTGCGAATATTGGATTCCTTAACTAAAGGTGTTTTCATAATTAGGATTCCAAATGTAATCTATGGATGTCAAAATAGACTTACTTAAGAAACAAGTGTAAAACTTAATTAAAATTATTGTTTTTGTACCGGATAAAGAATTAAATACAATTCGAACATGTAATGCTTAAGCTGAGTCAAATATTAAGCTTCAAATAACAAAATATATGTATAATGATAAATCAAAAATGAAAGGGTGAAATTATGTCGTATATCGGTCTACAGCAGGATTCTGGAGAATATAAAATCCAAAAGATACATGCTCGGGAGATCCTGGATTCAAGGGGAAATCCCACTATTGAAGTTGATGTATTCACACCGAAGGGATTTGGTAGAGCCAGTGTCCCTTCAGGGGCTTCCACTGGTACCAATGAAGCCCTTGAACTGCGGGATGCAGACCCCAATAGGTACGAAGGAAAAGGAGTTCTAACCGCAGTCAAGAATGTGAACACTATTATCCAGAAAGAATTGCTTGGGCTCGATGTGCGAAATCAGCGAGAAATCGATGAGTTGATGATCGAACTGGACGAAACCGATAACAAATCAAGTATGGGAGCAAATTCGATTCTTGGTGTATCTATGGCTGTCGCAAAAGCAGCTGCAGACTCCCTCGATATACCTCTTTACCGTTATTTAGGGGGTTCGAATGCTTTTACTCTGCCAATACCCATAATGAACGTCCTCAATGGAGGCAAACACGCGGGAAACGAGCTTGCAATCCAAGAATTTATGATTCAACCCAAAGGTGCAGAGACCTTCTACGAAGCTCTTCAGATAGGGGTAGAGATTTACCACGTTCTTGGGAAGTCATTAGGTAAAAAATATGGCAAATCTTCTACAAACGTAGGTTATGAGGGTGGGTATGCTCCTAAAATGAGTGAATCTACGGAAGCCCTAGATTCACTTGTGCAGGCTATTGAGGAAGCAGGCTATACTGAATCTGAGGTCACCATAGGGATTGATGCAGCAGCAACCGAATTCTATGAAGGTGGATTTTATACCATCGATGGAAAGAAATTTACTGCTCAAGAATTGCTAGATTACTATGTTGAACTTGTTAACTCTTATCCAATTCTTTCTATCGAAGATCCGTTTTTTGAGGAAGCTTTCGAGGACTTTGGAGCCCTGACCAATGAACTGTGGGATACAATCATTGTTGGTGACGATCTCTTTGTTACGAACATCGAGAGACTCTCAAAAGGTGTGGACATGGGAGCAGCAAATGCACTTCTTTTGAAAATTAACCAGATAGGAACACTTTCTGAGTCTTTTGATGCTGCAAGCATGGCCTCCAGAAACGGCTATACAGTAATCGTGAGCCATCGTTCCGCTGAAACCGAAGACACAACAATTTCGGATCTTGCAGTTGCTATAGGGGCAGAAATGATAAAAACTGGGGCTCCTGCTCGTGGTGAAAGGACTGCAAAATATAATCAGCTACTTAGAATAGAGGAAGACTTAGGTGAAGTTGCACATTATGTGCAGCTCTAACATTTTTCAATTATTCCTTTTCCTTCGTCGGTCTTACGTCATTAAGTGATTTAATGTTTTTATAATTAAATTTCCACTGTAATGAAAGTTGTGTCTTCGCATACTGAAGCATATCTGTTCAGCTAATCTCACTGAAGGTTTGGGACAAAAAAGTCCGGAAAATGCTATAAGCGCATTAAGAAATAACACCAACCAAATACAGCACTTTACCAACTGACTCCGATACCCAGTAAAATTTCACTCCGTTTTCATGAGTTTTACAGAAGATTAATCTTGAATATAATTTTTTTATTTCAAAATATATATCTTAAGTTCTAGAAGATAGGAGAATAAAATTCCACGTGAAATTTCCCTGAAACACATCAGTTATCTTTTTTTGTATGTAGGATGGTAAAAAATCGATATGCTGCGTTATATCTATCGGATTGTATCAAAATAGGAAAGAATATAAAGGAAAGTACAGAACATCAGAATATAAAAAATTTAAAACAAATTAACGGATTTAGTGCAGAGCTGAAAAGAGATATTATAAAAAACCTCCTATTAAATATGATCAAACATTTCTATTAAATATGGTAAGGGAATCAGGCGATAAAAAGTAATTTGATACATTTTAGTGGTATTTTCACGGAGAAACTTTCTATTTTACTATAAAAAGGGCATGGAGTTTACTATTTATGTTCAGGTGTCCCAGAAAGGAGAAGAGAGCATTCAAAGTTATCTGATTCCTTCAAAGTAACAAATGGAAATAGTTTTATGCTTGGACTAATTAAACAAGAAAGTCACTTAAAACATAAACCCATACAGGAAAGCAATCCGAGAAATCCTTAGGTTTTATGCTTTCCCAATGGAGGGAAGCCATGAATATGTTAAAACGATTTAAGGCAAGCTTTTCAAAAATGTTCAATAAACTTTTCAAGAGAAAAGGAGCATGCATAGGAATTTATGGGCCACCTAATGCCGGTAAGACAACTCTTAGCAATCGGATCCTTAAGGACTGGGTCGGGACAGAAGAAACTATGGGCTCTGTTTCTCATATCGCCCATGAAACCAGGCATGCAAGTAGAAAGAATGAAATCACTATCGAAGCTAACGGGTACACTATTAGTCTTGATATAGTAGACACACCTGGGATTGCCACGAAAATAGATTTTCACGATTTCATGGAACAAGGAATGAGTGACTCTGAATCAAAGAAAAGATCTAAAGAAGCGACAGAAGGGGTAATTGAAGCTGTCAAATGGCTCGATGACCTAGACGGCGTCATACTGGTTATGGATTCCACTGCAAATCCATATACACAGGTCAACGTAACAGTAATAGGGAACATGGAAGCCAGAAACCTCCCGCTTTTGATTGTAGCAAACAAAGTAGACCTTCCTGATGCTGATCCTGCAAACATTAAGGAAGCTTTCCCACAACATCCCATGGTACCAGTTTCGGCACTTGAAGGAGTCGGGATGGATTCGTTTTACGAAGCTCTGGCGAAGCAGTTCGGGTGATCAATATGCATGGAATTCAACTTGATCTGATATCTGAGGCCAGAATCTCTCAGATGGCTTCGATGGAGAAAGTCCGATACATAATTGATGAGGTGCGGAAAGGCAAAATCCTGGTGCTTGAAAAAGGCCTGAACCCTATGGAGGAAGCAAAGCTAATAGAGATGACAATGTCAGCAATCCAGCCGGATGTTTTTTCAGGCATTGAAATGCAAAGCTACCCCGCGTATTCAGACAATTCGCTGCTAGGAAAGTTTTTCAAAAAACAAAGCAGTCGGAGACTCACAGTAATAGGTCCTGCAAACCAGCTAAAAACTCTTCAAAAGGATAGTAACCTTATCAGCGCACTTGTCTCTATAAGTAAGTGAACGAAGTGGAAGCGATGCGTGCCCAAAAGACCCAAGACATGGAAGCAAAAAGATCCTCTCCTCAGTCCCTAAGCTCCTTTGAAATGGGCAGGAATGACGTTAACATAGTTTGTACCTACGGGAAAATCGCTGTATGGTTTGGAAGAAAGGTTCCTGATTACATCATAGCACAGATACTCATTGGAATTTCGAAAATAGACCAATCTGCAATTCATGAATTTGAGACAATATGTAATTTTGATGTTATCACGGAATATGAAAGTAAGGGGTACATATTGGTGTCTTACGGAAAAACAGCCGGAGGTTATCGCGTGAGCTATAGTATTCCGTTTTCCAATAAAAAAGCTCTCTTCCATATGTCTAAATCTATACTTGAAGAACTCCAAACAGGAGACGTACGTCAGGATTTTTACTGGAACGGTAGTGACTGTGATATTCAGAGGCTCTACCAAGAATTAAAAAACAACATCGAGAACTGGGAGATGAAATGTATAAATTATAAAACGGAATCCCAAACAAATCGATAAAAAAGGCAACATGCTGGCATGCTATTCGATGAAAAGAAAACTCCAAGAAATTGCCTTGGAACAGAAATTCTGCGGATCCACGCAGATCTAGCATTTGTTTGCCTATTTGTCCATCATTTTCATTAATAGTTAGATAATTTAGAAGTTACTGCCATATTGAAAACAATATATGAATTTTTTGTGTACAGATTCCGAAAGTGAGCTGAAAGTATATATTAATTTACACAAAATGAACCAGGTTATATAAATGAGTTTTAGGAGTGTTATACAATCATTGATGCAGACAGGTAGATAAAGCTCTAATCAAATTATTTTTATATGAATCAGGTTTTTAACCCCATATTTTTTGGAGAACTCATATGAAAAAAATTAAGGTAAATGATTGCGAAGAAGTATTATCATCAATGAGACTGATCATAGAAACCCTAAAAGAGGTAATTGATAAACTTGATAGGGAAGCCATAAAGGCAATGCTCCAAAAAACAATTGATGGCAATCAAGTTTTTGTAATGGGAGCCGGAAGATCGGGACTTGTTGCCAAAGCATTTGCAATGCGACTTATGCATCTTGGATTTAGTGTGTATGTGGTCGGTGAAACCACAACTCCTGCTGTTTTGCCGCAGGATGTCGTGTTTGCTATTTCTGGGTCCGGGGAAACCCGTACTATAGCTGACCTTGGAAAATTAGCGAAAGATATCGGCTCAACCCTTATAACAATTACATCTAAAAAAGATTCTACACTGGGTAGAATTTCCGATATTGCTGTGATCATTCCAAGGAAAACTAAAAATGACCCTGATGAAGCCGGCTACCTTGAAAGACACATGCGAGGTGACTATAAAAACATACCTCCTTTGGGAACTTCTTTTGAAATTACTGCACTTGTTTTCTTGGACTCTGTGGTTAGTCAGCTGATTATGCTAACAGGCGCTTCGGAAGCCGAACTTAAATCAAGGCACACAAACATCGAATAGAGTCTGAAGATCTACAGAAAAAGAGGGAATATTTCAGAAGTAGTGAATTGAGGGATACAGGAGAGTTCAGTTTGAAGGAGATAAATTTTTCAGAAAATGTTGCAAGAATAGATACTTCTGGAATTAGAAAAATATTTGAAGCTGCAGGATCGAGTTCCATTAACCTTGGGCTAGGGCAGCCGGATTTTGATACCCCTGAGCATATTAAGGCAGCTGCAATAAAAGCCATAAACGAGGGATTTACTGGTTATACGGTAGGAGCTGGAATTCCGGAACTTAGAGAGGCTCTGAGCTTAAAATTCAAGGAAGAAAATGATTTTTTAGTTTCCCCACAAGAAATAATTGTCACTTCTGGAGCATCAGAAGCTCTTTCCATTGCCCTTGCAGCCCTCCTCAACCCAGGGGATGAAGTACTTACCTCAAATCCAGGATTCGTTTCATATAATGCACTTACAGAGATCCTAAATGGTAAGGCAATAAGTATCCCTTTAGAAGAAGACTTTACTATGAAGCCTGACACAGTGCTTGAAAAAATTACACCGAAAACCAGAGTCATTATCCACAATTCTCCTTCAAACCCCACAGGTGCGGTCGCAAGCAGGGCAGATATCAAAGCCCTTGCAGAAATTGCAGATGACCACAATCTAACTATTATCTCAGACGAGGTCTATGAGTACTTTATCTACGAAGGAGAGCATGTCAGCCCTGCCAGCTACTCGGACAATGTAATTACTGTAAACGCTACCTCGAAGAGCTATGCTATGACTGGCTGGAGACTAGGGTATGTAGCAGGCAGAACTGAGTATATAAGCCAAATGCTCAAAGTACACCAGTATATGCAGGCATGCGCCAATTCAGTAGCTCAGAAAGCTGCTTATGCTGCAGTAGTCGGACCCAAAGATTCAGTCAACGCAATGAGAGAAGAATTCCGAAAGCGCAGAGATGTTCTTGTGAATGGAATAAATAAACTAGGGATGGAGTGTGCTTTTCCTAAAGGAGCTTTCT
Organism: Methanosarcina sp.; assembly: GCA_003164755.1. GTDB lineage: Archaea > Halobacteriota > Methanosarcinia > Methanosarcinales > Methanosarcinaceae > Methanosarcina. The sequence goes on from PLUB01000028.1 coordinate 8,461, forward strand.
ATGCCTTCCCAAAAGTTTCAGATTCTGCAACCGTTGTCTCTAAATTGATTTCGAACGGTGTTATAGTCGTTCCAGGGATAGCCTTCGGAAGCGAGGGTGACGGCTATATGAGAATTTCGTATTCAGCTTCAATGAAAGCTATTGAAAAAGCTCTAAGTATTATGGGTAAAATAATTTGATAATAAGAGGTCTCTAAAAGGTGAAACTTTTTTTGGCTTTTTTCTTCGATTGTTTTTCTTTACTTTCATCTGCCCACATTTTCTTCACTTTTTCCTCCTTTCTTTTCTTTCCATTTTTATATGTTCAGCTTCCTCGTAGAAGAATGCAAAAAATGTTGATAGTACAATTTGCTGTAGTTTGAATGATAATTTTTATTCATCAATATTTTTTAATAATAGTTTTCAAAAAAACTTCATCCATATATCTTAATTCCATTTTTTTGAAACCGCTTCTAGAAAATTTAATATTATAGAGTGCTGAAGTATAAATTATGTAAATTCTCACTATACGATTTTGTGATTTTTTTGTTTGATATTTTAAGCTTATATCTATATTAATTGGGGGCAAAGCATCCTATTTCTGACTAAATTAAATTTCGTCAAATAATTCATAAATGATTTTATTTCAATAAAAAACCCAGTAGATTGTTGCAGGGACGCAAAATTTCCCGAGAACCGTTATTAACAACCGAGTTATATTTTAGGTCCTTTTGTACTATAAAATGGAAGTATGGCATGAAGGAGATTACACCGGATCTGGGGGGATAGAACAACTTTCGATATCCTTAAAAGCTATGTTGAAAATCAGGGAAATCAGTAAGAAAAAGGAGCAAATAGCAAATAAAGCTATGGATTTTGAATAATTCCTTTCAATTCAGAGCAGTTGCGCTAACGTATCTAGTTGCTCACAGTGGGATTTGCCACCATAAATTCGATAATTTTACATAATTTTGAGTTGAAATATAAAAGCCAGAATAGAATAAAAAGTATCTTCCAAATGATTTGAAGGCATATCCACAACCTATAAGTTATTAGAGGGAGATGCTGCAGTCCTCTATAAACATGAGCTCGCAAATCTCGTGGAAGGCGGAAACAAATTTCTTAATACAAAAAGGGACTGGGAATAAAAAATGGCCATTATGAAAAGGTATAAGATTAAACTACTGTGCACCTCTGCTTCGAAGCGATCCAAAAGATGAGCTTCAGAGATCAAGATTGATTTTGTGGTCGAAGACGGTTCAACTGCTGAACTAATTGCCCACGGTACAATACCCTAATTCTGTGAAGGTGGGCCATAAAATGGACGTTGGGATACTTATAGGGAAAAAGTATAATCAAATTAAGCTAAAATTCACTTATAAGATCCACATAGAGGTGTTCAGGTATTACAATGGCCAACATCAACAGTCGGGAAAAAACAGCTATTGCATTCTTTTTTTCTTCACTTATTTCTTTAATTGTGGGATATCTGGACTTTGATTATAGCATTTATGCCGGGGGAAAAAATTAATATATGATATAGGGAGGTAGGCAGGACAAAAAAATGACAAAATAAAAATACTCGAAAAAATATCCCTTAATGTGGAAAATTCCTAAAGCATAATTAAAAGGCTATTAGACATTATCGATGATGAGGAGTTGGAATCCCAGGGAATCACTGAGTGTTATGCTCCCAGAGCCTTGAGGCACGTGAACTGCATGGAAATTACCAGGGGTAACTCAAAAGCTGAAGCATCCCCAGTATAAATGTTAATGCTCCTCTGGTTGAAATAATACCTGAAGATAAATCAATTGTTTGAATGAAAAAGCGACAGAAACTCTCATGGTCCCTGGCCTTGAAGGATACGATATTTTCTACTTTATTGTTAAAGGAATGCTGTTATAATATCTTTCAATTCCTTTTTACCCGAAATGTCCATAGTTCATATAATTTTATCTGAGAAAGTAGAAAAGCTTTTCATAAGACCTGAAATTTTATTTTTACATGAGGTGGGAAGCATAATTGACGAGATTATAATCCTTGGAAAAAAGTACTCCGAAAAAAACCTGCAACTTATAACAGGAAAAAAAGATATCTCTCTAAATTGTGAAGATATTCCAGAAGAGATGCTGCTTTTAAGTGAAGTTATAGAGGATCCACTCAAACTACCTTATCTATTGGATACCTTCTACATCGCAAATATAAAAAATGAAAACGCTTTTCATTTTGCTCTCTTGCGAGTTCAGGTAGATTCTGACCTTAGGATGCATGAGGATATTCAGAAATATCAGGAAAGGAAGTATGTAGCTGAAACACTGGAAAAGTTACTTTATGGAGAACTGATGCTTTCTGTGGAAAAAACTTTAGAAATAGAAGATGCTTGATTTATGTGGCTATCTTCTTACAATAGGCCTTTCTTCTTTTTACGGACATTTGAGAAGGATATCAATGAATACAACTTTTCAAGCAATTTTAGATGACGTACCAGTCCGTATCATCGACCGAAAGATCTTCCTTGATACCTACTGTCCTTCTGGGAAACTTGAGAGCATCGGTAATTGAATCTGAAAGATCTTGCAGGTACTCTTTAGAGGAGAGACTATTAAAAATGAAGGATTTTGAGGGTTGAAGCATTTTCTGAATTGTAGTCTCCCTGGGAATTACATTTACTTCTATATCGACCATTTTCAAGGCTTTTTCCATTGCAATACGGAAATCTCCGATACAGTAAGCTATCCTGTGAATGTAATTTTTTCTCGTTTTTTTAAGATAAGCGGCAATCCTTTCGCTCTCCAATTTTATGAAATCTCTCTTAATCCGCACCACATTACATTTTCCCATCATGAAACTGTAATGCATGAAAGGGTATTGCATATCAAGTTCCCTGGGAGTAATACCGCAAGTTCCAAAGGTGACAATATGTACATCCTCAAGTTCTGCGATCTCGAAGATTACTCGATCGAACTTTTTGTGGGAGGGACTCTCATGATAGGGTTTTTTTTTGAGCAGGGAACGAAAATACAGAGTTTTTTGAAAGGGGCTTCATATTCTTTCAGAATCCAGTCGTTGGCCCTTAACATATCTGGGTGATAAATTATTTTATCAGTATCAAGAGGTTCTTGAGAACGTTCAGCTTCAGGAATGATGGGCTCCATAAACATCATCTATAATTGAGAGTAGATATAATATATATAAGTATAGTAAACGAATGAATAAATTTCACTTTCTTAAATAAATTATGGTTTCAAACACAATTACTTACACTTAAGCACTCAAAATTCTATAAGCATAAAAATGCTGAAAAGACCAGGAAAAATTGTTCCAATATTTCTTTTCTTGAGTATTTTTCCGTGCTCTACGCGATTTATATCTAAGTTTAAGATTGGTAAAGAAATTTTGGTATTTTGCCATAAAATACATTTTTCTCATAAATATGAAGTGTTGATTTTTATTGAGAGAATTATAGCTATAGTTTTTAAAAAAATTAGTTGCAGTTATAACAACAATGATATAACTTACAGTATTTCCTATTTTTGATAGTTCAGAATAAACAGTCATATTATTTTTAATTTTGTCTCAATAGTTCATAAGAAAAATTTCATCAACACATCTTGATCCCATTTTCTAACCTCCTCTAGATAATTTAATATCGTATATGCCTAAAGTATAAAATTATGCATAGTCTCTATTATATTGTTTTGTGATTTTTTTGAATATACTTTTTAGTTCATATATCTATTAATTGAGAGCCAAGCGCTCTATTTCACAAAAACTGACTGGAACACATTAAAATGTTATCCATTATACAAGATTCCTGCAAAAAAAAGAATTCGAGGTAAATTCAAAATCTTCTGTCTTTTATTACTTTCATTTATATTTGTAAAGATATAATCCATAAGAAATGGGTTATTTTTTCTTTTTTTTGTAAATCCATAAATGCAAATTGAGATCAATAGATTATCGAAGTATCCATTTCAAAGTTGACAGATTCCTTAACCGGATACAAATGAAGACGAATGAAATATAATTAATCTATCCACATCTTAAACTTTCAACAGAAATCCTGAGAATCAACACTTTCTTTTGAGTGTTTCCTTGTAAAAAACATGTATGTTACCATGCAAAATAACCTATAAAAGTAAATTTAAACCTTAGGCCATTGTTTTTCTATAATCGATATGAAAATAATATCTATTTTTTATTTGATCGGATATATATCAAAAGAAAATTATTATTCTGAATATCCTGGCTACAACTAGAGCAAAAACATATACTCTAAAAAATAAGGGGATAATGTATTTTTATAACGGATAACATATAGTTTATAAAATTTTGTCATTATAGAAAAGAATATCTTCAAAATTAATCTATACAGACTTGTTTTATTAAGTTTCTTCTTCAATTTTTCGTTATGGTTCTCCAATTCTGCCATTCTTGCCCAATATACGAGAGAATTCCTAATTTTCGAGTCTTCCTTCAAAGCTACATTAATTTTTTCAATCTTACCTTTTAGGTAGTGTCCACAAGTTACTGAAAATAGTGAGCACAAAATCTCTTTGCATTTCCCTCAAATATTTTGATAATATTAGTTTTTCCCAGAATTGATAGATAACTCACTGACGTGACCAAAAATATATCATAAAATTTTTATTATTTTCATGATCTATATATTAGTTTCAGAAATCCACTTAATATTTTTCCTTTGTTATTATCAAGTACATTTTTTGGATACCTATATAACAATCCTATTTTAGCAGAATCATTCCATATGACAACTAAATTTTAGGACATATATAGCCAAATTGAAAAATCAATAGCATTTCAATCTTCTAACGTTTAATCTCTAAATTGGAAACAAAGTTCCTATGTACTTGATTTTGACCCTCAAGTACGTAACTTCAGTCTTCAAAATTCAGTCTACACCTTGATTGGCAAAACTACAAAAGGAATGCCTTCCGCATATAGCTTTCTCTGTGATGAGAAGACAGTATAATTATGGAGCCATCTTGAGAGTAACGATTCATTAGGAAAGACAATCTGTCCACCAAAGAATACCGAATTAGGAAACTTCGTTAAGATATTTGGTGCCAGCTTTGTAATTTCATCAACAACATCAGTACCTATTGAAGTATAACTTTCAGCATAATAACCATATGATGAAATTAATCCTACATATTTATCTATATCCTTATTTACCTCGGCCTGAAGTCCTTTAATCTCTTCTACTCCTTTAAAAACTCCAGCATCAATTACTCCAATTTGTACAAATACAAAATTTTTGTATATTCCACCAAATAATTTGAATATATTGTACAGTGTATGTATTCCCAAACCATTAAAACCGTTTACAAGCAATACGGCAGTCTTATCTTGCATGTTAACTTTATCCGGTGTATCATTTCTAATTATATCCGCAAATTCGGTATAATTGATGATTGTGGCATTCAGCTCTTTAATAAGCCCTGAAGCATAGTCATAATGATGTCTTATAATAAGAACAACGCCAGTAAATACTGCGATAATAAGCAATGTCACCCATCCACCTTCATGGAACTTAACCAGTATCACTGATATTAATATCAAAACAGTCATTACCAATCCCATACCGTTAATGAAAAATTTTTTCCACCAGTATTTTACCTCCGTTTTAGATTCCCACCAATGGCGGACCATTCCGGCTTGGGATAGAAAAAAAGTTATGAAAACTGCTATACTGTAAAGGACTACCAAGCGTTCAACTGATCCCTGGGTAAGGAAGACCATAATTAACGCTGAAATGCCCATTATCAATATGCCATTTTGAGTCACAAATCTATCACTTAGCGTTGCGAACTTAGTCGGAACCCATCTGTCTAGAGCCATATTTGCCAGGACTCGTGGACCATCTATAAATCCAGTCTGTGCCGCTACAAACAATAATCCTGCTTCTGAGAGGAGAGTTGCTATTACAAAATAGTTCCCCAGAGTTCCCCAGGACTTTGTCACATTCTCAAATAGGGTGGCATTCAAAGTTTTACCAGGTTCATGGGCGACATTGTAAAGTACATAAGCAAACATCAGTCCTGCTGCCATGAATGCCAGTGAAATAGCCATAAGACGCATAGTTCTCTTTGCTGTTTTCACTTTCGGTTCTCTCATTACTGGTACTGCATTACTTACGGCCTCAATTCCAGTATATGTCCCAGCTCCCATACTATATGAATGTAGAATAATAAAAAGCAGCCCTGTAATCCCTATCCCAGATGTTACGTCGTGGACATCGGTACTGTATTATTCATCACTGTTGGTACATTCGTTAGATGGGTAGAAAACGTATATACTATTAATATAATATGGGTAATTGCAAATAATGCAAATATTGGTATTAAAGCTATAACTGATTCCTTTATCCCTCTCAGATTCAATAATGAAAGTGCTATAATCACAAAAAAAGCGAACCCCAATTTAGTTATCTGCCAACTTATAGGTAGGAAGCTAAGTACGGCTTCTACACCGCTTGCTATTGAAATTGAAATTGTAAGTACATAATCTATCAGGAGTGCACAACCAGAAAGCATTCCAAGAGATGGCAATAGCAATTTGCTTGCAACTAAATATCCCCCACCTCCCGTAGGAAATAACTCAACTATTTGCGAATAACTCGTACTAATTACAAAGATTGTCAATATAATACCCATTGCAACAAATATGGCAAGAAAATATGTCCTCCCAATGCCAGATATGCTTCCGGAGGACCATATGATGAGGAAGACATTGCATCAGATCCTAGACCAACCCAAGCAAAAAGTGATATCAAAGAAATACTATGAAATATATTCGAATCTAATGGGTTACGTGGTGCTCCAATAATTGAAGTCTTTAATTTCTTAATATATGTTCCAATATCTTGCATTATTATTTCACCCTTCACTCAATTTTCAATCATTTTGCTGGGTTTTTGACATTTGGCTTATATAAGGATCATCAATAGATAGCCACAACTTACGCTTAATTTGACATTAATCACTAAAGTTAATCCCAGCTGTCAAATAGAAATATTACGTAGTTGAACAAAGAATAAATAGAAGTAACTTCCAAACAATTTGTGATCTTCGCATAAATTAGTTACATTTATAAAACCAAATCTGTAAAGTGCTTTAGAGAGGATGTCCGAATATAAGAGCAATTCTAAATGGCAATTCAATTAACTTACTATATATAAAAGTATCTATATAGTAAAAGCAATTTTTATAATCTTTTCCCGATAAGCGTGATATAACAAAAACTTGAGCAAAGAATAGAGATAACTAATCAAAAATAGATGCATTGTGACAACTGTATATTTATAGAAGAGTTTAAAGAAAAATGAAAATAAAAACTGGCTCTGTTTACTAGGAACCACCATAAATACCTTATTGTTTACAGCTATCGCCTGTCACTACTTGAAAATCAATTAATGTTTATCTCATAAAATAATAAACATATTATTTATTCTGTGGTCCTATAATATGTCACAGAAAGTACATGAAAGAGATGAAATTTTTTCTAGTAAGTTGTAGTTATTTTTAGCCTTAATATCCAAACAAATATCAGTGGGCTAATTATGAAAAAAGCGATATATGATTAACAAGTCAAAGGCATACCATCATAATGGCTTTAGGAATCATTGTACTGTTGTTTAGATCCTAGTGAGTATCGCAGGTGCGACACAGAATTCGCTGAATTGGTTCGATGTTAGGCAAATACAATGAATCAATGAAGGCCTACGACAAAGCTATAAAAATTAACCCATATAATGAAGCAGCTTCGATAAAGAAAGATGTTTTATCTAGATGGGTTATAAATCATAAAGAAAATCCTGTGAAATAATAGAAGCATATGCCAAAGGAATAGAAATTAACCCGCAGAATATAGGGGAATATAGGGGCTTCATTATGAAATTTTCCTTAACTAAATGAAACGCAAGGGAAAAAATAAAAACACTAACTTCCTAATTGGATTAGATCCGAAAGATCCGAATAGCCATAGATTACGGTTTAAGTCCATTAAACACAAAAAAATTGTAATCGGAAGTTTAGGCTGAGACTATACATATATTTTATTTAAAGCCTCTATAACTACAAATCAAAAAAAACATAGCCATTTTCGTGGAATTTATAGCAAATTTGTGATACTACCTTAAAATAAATGATTATAATAACGGAATCTTTTTTAATATTAAAGGTCGTAGAATACTCTTGATAACATGGGACAAATTTTTTCTGATCAGAAAAACGATCCGCTCCTCGTATATTCTATAGATTCTCTTTTAAAGAATTTTAATCCTGAAAGTAAACCTATAATCAAAAAATTGCATTTTTTTAAACTTATGGGCATACTTGATATACGGCTTAAAAAACAAGGAATTGATATCAAATATCCTTCCTACTGTTACAAATTTGGTTATTACTCAGAAACAAGACTTTTAGAGAATATAATACCTAACTTTAGGGATCATTATGAAGTTAAAGAGTTTATCATGCTACCTCACCCCGCAAGAACTAATTATAATATTGAAAGGAAGGATAAGTATATTATTGATCGTGCCGTTCGAGATCTATGTGAAGACTTTAGATATCAGAGTGAATATGGATTAAAGGCAAAAAAAGCATCATATAATTTAAATTCTCCTTATCAATTTAACACCCTTTTTCAAGAATACATCGGCGCAGTAGAATCTAAGAGCACACTGTTTAGTTCAAGGAAGAAGCAGTTAGAATTTTTTTTAAATAAACTCCTATTTAAATTCCCCGAAAAAGATTTCGAGGAACTTATAGATATTTATCTTGAATGGGATGATACAACAAGACTTATTCTAGACTGGATACCAGAAACTGAAAAAAGACAACAGCTCCTCATTGAAACTTTGATGAATATATTTTGGGATATCTATTCAAAGGGAGTCCGGATAAAGTATAACCAAAATATTCCTACTAAAATTGTAGAAGAGTGGAAAACTTCTTACAAAAAAGAATTTACAGGGTCCTATGAAAAAATAAACGACGTCAAAAAAGAAATAAATTTAAATTCATGATCCTGATTGATATGAATTAGTTCAGATACTCCATAAGATCCATCTATTACATGAGATCCATAAGCTACATAAATTATAAAATAACTACTTTTTATTAGTTCTTCTAGAAACAAAAAACTCAGAGATTTTACAGAACTTTCGGTACACAGCCTATAAATAATTTATAATTTCATATTTTTTAATACTATGTAAAAATGATTATATAGAACTCTTCTTAAATAGAGAATCACCATTAATTTAAACTGACTAGGTTGAGATATCCGTTACTTTTGTATTTTCAGCTTATTGCACCTGATTTCAATAGGTTTTCTATAAAACCAAGTTCTTTGTTCAATTACTTAAATCCTGATAAATATTAACCAACGAAATTTTGTCGTGTCCTTAAGTTGTTGATTTCATCTAAAAAACGAGTATCAATACTTGTATGTGAGAAAAATATGGATAACTTCTTATGCGCATGATTTTCAATTATTCCTGAACACAATCAAAAATTTAACATAAGGAGTCTTTAATAAATGTTACATACTTATGTAAAATAAGTGTTACCCTAGGTGAAAGGAATAAACTAAACTTGAACAAATGTTTCAACTTCTAGAAAATAGTTAAATAAGGTTGATACTTTTCATATTTGGCCTCAAAATTTGTATTTCCATAAAATCATATGCAACTTGTCCCGGAAATTAATTAAAGGAAAAATAAATTCTCTTGTAGACAATAAGTATAAACCTGAATCTAAAAGTTTGAGTAATGATACTGCAGAAGAGGTAGATTTACTCGGATTCGCTCCTTACGTTGAAGCAATTGCAGAATTTCTTACTGTCGAGGGGGACATTACTTCCAATTACTCTTTCTATTGAAGGACAATGTGGATGTGATAAATCCTCTTTCATGAAACAATTGAAAAACAAAATCGACACAAAAAATGAAGCAAAAAAAGAAAGAAATTATTTTACTGTATGGTTTAATTTTTGGAAATATGAAAATCTCATGATACAATTTCAAAATTGAATAAAATATTGGAAACTGCGTAATCCGAAGAAATAGAGATAGCAAGAACCGGTGATATTAGTGTGCAGCAAATATATAGTCAAATTAAAAGAACAGAACCGGAAAAGCAGCGAATCAACGTATAAACGAAAATGTTGAGAAAATTAAGAACGCAAAATCACTCGATGATATAGATAATCTATTCCAAACTATTGTAATTGATCCACCGTTGGATTGGGGTGATGAGAAAGACAATAATCAAATGGGACGAGAAAAGCCAGATTATGCAATTATTCCATTTGAAGAGCTATTGAAATATGCTGTGGTTAAATATGCAGATAAAAATTGTCACTTGTATTTATGAATTACAAATCGGAGTTTTCCGAAAGGATTCGAATTAATTGAAGCATGGGGATTCAGATATACACAGCAGCGCCGGGGAATAAAATAATAGGTTGTGACCCTTCTCAGATTGAGCTTAGAATTATAGGCCAACTAGCCTAAAGAACAAAAGTATATACAGGCATATAAAGCCAACCTGGATCTACATAAAGAGACAGCAACACAAATGTTTAATGATCCCTGAGAGTATGTCACAAAGCAGCAAAGAGAAATTGCTAAAACTATTAATTTTGGGTTAAATTATGGTATATGTGCACCATCTCTTAAAGAAACTCTAAAAATGAATGGTGATATCGAAGTAACATTAGACGAAGCACAGAAATTAAAGCAAACCTTTCAGCGACCTTTATCCGCATGTTACAAAGTATTTGCACAAAGCAGATGAAGAAGGATTCCAGAAAGGAGAAATACAGACCCTTGCTGGAAGAGTGGGTAAAACAAGAGATCCAAACAAAAAAGAAAAAGATTATAAAATAAAAAATAAAGGTAAAAATCTTCCAGTTCAGGGACTTTGTGCAGACATACTTAAAATAGCAATGGGTAATCTGTTCTTAATAATAGAACCAAGGAAATAAAATTAATTAACTCTGTGCATGACGAGATAGTTTTTGAGTGCAAGGCAGAAGAAGCTGACTGAGTAGCAGCAATTGTAAAAAATGAAATGGAGAAAGCGGGAAGCTTTTTCTTGAAAGATATTCCATGTATTGCCAAAGCCACCGTTGCTGATTTTTGGAAGAAAGAGTGAAAAATGGGTACTGGAATTTCAGAAAACGTTTCGGAAAATAAAAGAAGGAAGGGCAGATCTTCAAAAAGGTTGTTAGTGGGGTAACTATAAAAGAATTTGCGATTAAAATATGGGGTGATGACGGACATTGTGTGCGAATCCAAAAAAACTGTCAATACTTGGCCTTAGCTTAAGGTGCTTTTGGGATCAGAACTTAATTTTCTTCTTTTTATTTGCATATCAAGGTTGATATTTTTCTAGTTAGCTAATGAATCGACTTACTCTCAGCTCGTACAGCAAATTTACGACAATGTCAATCTTTTGCAAGAAAACTTTTACTGCGGATCTCGATAAACAATTGATTTTCCAGGAGTTATGTATATATCTTTCATAAGATTAGGACGAGATTTATGTGTTTATGTGAACTCTCACTAATTATTAAAAGTTGTTAACTTATGGTAATAATTAATTCGTATATTTAATTAATGATATATATTCATAATAAATATTTCTTTATATATTGTATCTTTTAGATATTAATAGTCTGATAATACAATTGTGGATCAATTCTATCGGCAAATAAGCTAATTTCATTATTTATTTGCACATTAGTCTTTTAGAAATGGCATGGGCTAGCTGCTTATACCACTAGTTGTGACCAAGTTGGAGAAATACGAGTTAGTTTAATAATATTTTGACAGTGTATCTGCCGATGGGAAGTGCATTAAAAAGGTAACAGTATGAAAAAAATATCCCTAAAAAGTATCATGATAGTCTGAAACGTTATCACATAAAAAGCACATCAGAGAAAACAAAATTTTGGAGAGGAAATAGATGAGAAAACAAACATTTTTCAAAATAGGAAAGACAATTGGTATTTTATTAGCTGTCATTCTCGTAGTAACATTGACAGTTGCTTCGGCAAGCGCATGTTCCAGTAAGCCGATTTAGAGTAAGCTTGTTAAAACCGTTTCAGAGCCACCTGTTAACACTGTTACCGAGTCACCTGTTAGCTACCCAATGACTGGCTATGGACCAGTTCCCTATGACTACGTATTTGTTCCTTGTGGCTGCGGAGGATTTGGCGGATGGTGCTAAGTGAGTCAAAATTACTTATAAGTAATGTGCCTAAGTTTGTGTTTTTCCAATGCTAAAAAATTTTACTAGATAGTTTAAGCATTTTTGGAAAATCACTCTTTTTTTGTAACACCAGTTCTCAACTAAATTTAACAGTTAACAGATAACTCAACAGATTCTAAAAAAATTAAAGCCCATTGATGTCAATGGTATGGACAAATACATATCCACTTCCAATCTTTTTCAATAGTAATGTAGTCTTCAAACAGCAGGTTCAGGCGTTACTGATCAATTTTTTCCCCATTTTTAGCCACAATTTGACTTAATCTCAGCGCATCAAACAGTTTTTTTTACCTACTCCCTTATGTTTTTCATCGCCCCACTCTAAAAAGTGCCTTAAATCGTTCCACAATCTATCGTAGTTGACTAGAGTATCTCCGTATCGTCAATGGCGGCATTTTGTAAGACTAATAATTGATCCACATCGTAAGACTATCTATTCCAATTCTGTATCGTTTATTGTAGGACCAAAGGACTTTGATTGTATTCTCTATCCATTATTGTTTTTGGACAGTTATGTTTTACCTTACAATGCAGTTTTCTTGGCTTGTGTCTGAATTCAGACTAAAAGTTATTTTCCGTAATAGTTTCTCTGAAATTTAAAATGTTGTTGCACTATTGGAGCTTTGAAAATCCAGATAAATTTTAAAAATAATACCCAAGTTAGTTCAATAAATTAAAAAATATAATTGCTAAGTAGGTTAATTTTATTTAGAGAGCGGATTATTAATTCTGGTACATTCGTTTAGTTATTGTCCATCATTAATACCTAAAACAACATCAGATGACTTAATATTGAAACATCTAAATGTGATGAAGCGAGTCGATTGCATATATTAATAAGAGTTTTAGGAATCACTGTAGTAGTATTTTTGATGCTGATGAGTATTGCCGGTGCGGTGCCATTTGCGCATACTACACACCAGAACAGCAACAATGTCTCTGTAATTGACACAACAACAAATAAAATTACATCCACGGTAACCTGTAGAATCTCATCCTTCTGGAGGAGCCTGGCCTGCTGGAGTTGCAGTCACACCAGATGGAACAAAGGTTTATGTGGCAAACCACATGGATCCGCACCCGACTGTATACGTAATTAACACATCCGCAAACAATGTTACACCCATAGTGCCTGTCAGAGATTATCCTACAGGAGTTGCAGTCAGCCCGGATGGAACAAAGGTATATGTAACAAACGATTGTGACAACGCCCTCACTATAATTGACACAGCTACAGATACTGAAACAGCAACGTATGTAGACGATGCAATGGTTCATCCTTATGGAATTGCAGTAACCCCAGATGGAACAAAGGCATATGTGACTAACGTAGAAACTAACGATGTTTCTATAATTGACATAACAAGCAACACTCTCCACAGCCAAAGTCAATGTAGGGAATGGACCTAAGGGAATTGCAATCACTACAGACGGAACAAAGATACATGTGGCAAACTCAGGTAACGACAGTGTTCCCGGCAGTACTGTCTCTGTAATTGACACAGCAACAAACAATGTTATAACCACTGTACATGTAGGGAATATGCCTAGGGGAATTGCAGTCAACCAGGATGGAACAAAGGTATATGTGACAAACATTGGCGATAACACTGTTTATGTAATTGACACTTCAACTAACACAACAGAAGTATCAAATTCGGATTCTCATAGCTACAAGGAAAAGGTTTCTTCGTCTAAAAGTTCCAAGGCCAAATTGAGTGGTTCCAAAGCTAAAGCTTCTTTGAGTAAACATAAACATAAAAACCACTCCAAACACCATAAAACAGGAAAAAAATCACTCGGTATTAAAGTAGTGACTGCAACGACAACCTTAGATTCTGGCTTTCGATTAATAAAAATTTTGAAACAGAATATAGTCAAATGTATCTAAGGTTGGACATCCACATCCAAAGCGTTGGGTATTCTGCATTATAATCGTGAAATACAGAGTCAATTAGAATTTACATACCAGATCTCAATGTATTTAGGCCATCAAACGACTAACTCAAAAAAGAATTTTAATCTATGAATAATCAGGGATAAGCAAACCTGGGTGAAAATAATTTTCGCAATAAATTTTCATCATTTTTACCCCTTCCAGGCCAAAATTATTGCTAGTAAATTGATTTTTTTTTGGATTTAAAGCTTAAATAGATTTTTTTTATTCTCTAAAACCGTACTCATTTACCTTTTTCGTCAAAATAAAGTATCAAATAAATACCAAATTTTGACATGAATTGACAAATAAATCCTAAAATTAACTCGAATTATTCTTTTAAAATGCCAAATAATACAAAATTAAATCTATTAATTAGCATAAAAAAGCTGTGAGTAGCGAAAAATCATCAAATAAACCACTATGGCCAATAAATTTACATAATCCATCATTGTCTATGTAATAATCTCTATCACAATCTCAACAACGGTCGTGAAACTATGTAGTCCAAAATTCCTTAGTCCACAAAGCCCTTATAAACCCCCTTTAACGACTATAGGACCGATTGTATGATGGCGAGCAATCATTTCCATCGAATGAGAACCTTACCTTGAGCCGATCAGTGGCCTATACGTTAGTGGTATTTCTAAGTATAAGATTAAATACCTTCATCTGAATTCATGTGCCTGAGAAAATAACTGGAGAGATATCCCTCACCTGGAGATAAAAGTGAAATCAATCCTATGGTTTTGCTATCAGAAACCGTAACCAGACTGTAACGAGTTACATACGGTCAAACATAAATTCATAAATCAGAGAGATATTGATGGGTATATTCTACATGCTGTCTTGCAAAGTCACAGAATAAATCGATGTTTATTATTTTACGGAATAAATATTATTTAATTTTCAAGTAATAATAAACAATAGCTGTAAACAATATAGGTATTTATGATAGTATACACTAAACTCACTCTCTAACTTTCCTGAAAATGAAAGTATAATCATTTTTCAGATTTGATCAATGACTTGAGTTAACGGCTAAAATCCTTAAACAAGTAAAAATTAAAAATATTTAGCTAGCTGAATAAATAAACTAGAAAAGGAGCTGATCAAAGCCCTCAGCCTTCATGCAGGTGGGCGATTTATTATGCAGCTTTGATAACAGTTAGACCCACTGTCCAATAAACGGTCCGAATATCATGAACATTAAAGAGAACAGGATCAACATAGAAAATGCTGATGTGACAGAGTTTGAGATCTTTTCTGACATTGCTTCGTTCATTGTAAGCCTATATATAAAAGAATAGATAGAATCTTTAAATACATACCCTCCATCCAGGGGTACTGCAGGTAGACAGTTAAAAAGGCCTACATAAAAATTCAGCCAACCGACCCAAAGCAAAGTATTTGCGATCCAGAAAATACCAATCCCTAAAGGTTCTGCCCAGCCCACGGGATGATAAAATTGCATGATCAAGCCTGAAAATCCGCGGAATCCTTCACCTGCAAATCCATAAATAGGTAATCCGAAAAGGATAACCCAGCCTGCAGGAACTGCGAGTAAGGAAGGTATTTTATTTAAGGCTTCAAGATATAACTTTGCCTGTGGCATCCATAAAGAAATTCCAAGCATAGGGCACTCCATAATCGATTTATTCCCGTAGCGAACTCCAAGGAAGCCGTGTTTACTTTCAAAGGAATTAGAAGATAGTTTCACATCAAAGACAACAGTACCATTTTTATTGATGTTGCCAGTATAGTTTTCAGGAGGTATCAGTTCAACCTTTAAAGTCTGGTTTGCCTGAGTTGTCTTCATGAAGTTTACGAAACTCGCAATGCTGACCATTTTAACGTCATTGATCCGAATCATTACCATTCCGGTCTCAATTCCTGCAGCTTCTGCTGGACTTCCTTTAATAGCCCCTTCTACTAGCACTCCATTAAAGTAGTTTCTTGGAACTGAAACTGTGTTTAAATAGTACACAGAATTAAAACCATCTTTTTTGGCATGAATGCGTACAGGAGCCCCGGGGGCGATCTTTTCAAGATATATCAAAAGGTCCAAAGATGTAGTGATATTCGTATTATCTACCTGCGTGATTATCATACCTTTCTGAATCCCTGCAAGACTAGCTGGTGAACTTTCATTTACTTTTAAAACCATGGAGTCGCTCAAAGGAGCAATTGCTCCAAGCACAGGCCCGAAAAAAAGAAGAAAAGCGATAAAAGCCACGGTAAAATTGGCCGTTACCCCACTTGCAAGAATCCGCGCCCTTTGAGTCCTTGTTACAGCTTTTTCAGCCTTTAAATATGTTTTTTTAGCTTCAAATCCTTCATTTTCTTCCCATTCACCCCATTTATTTTCTTTCAGCTCCCATTCCTCGATTTCTTCAATAGTAGCTGTGAGAGGCAGTTCTTTTTTTACTTTCTCCTTCTTTCCAAAAAGCTGTTCATCATCAGGTTCCGCAAAACCCCCGACTGGAACCAGAGCAAACAAGATTCCCATTGATTTAACCCTTATGCCTTCAACCCGGCAAAGAATCGCATGGGAGAACTCATGCACAACAAGGGCGACTATTAGAGCAATGACTCCCCATGTGAAAGGAATGAATTCATTTACTCCAGGGATCAGAAAAATATTTTTTGGGGAATTGTACTTTCCAGGCTCTGGCACATT
This sequence comes from Methanosarcina sp., assembly GCA_003164755.1. Lineage (GTDB taxonomy): Archaea > Halobacteriota > Methanosarcinia > Methanosarcinales > Methanosarcinaceae > Methanosarcina. The sequence goes on from PLUB01000028.1 coordinate 25,361, forward strand.
TCCATTCAGGAAGGAAGCATAGAGTGTCAGGTCCGAGAAAAGAATGATCAGGAACATTGAAAGCATTCCTGCAAACATTATCAAGATTCCAAGGTTTGCAAAGTTTCTCCAGTAAAGCTTAGGACGAGCCAATATATCCAACATTTTGAGACCCTTAGTTGTCCTGATCATAAGAATGGGAAGTGGTCCGAAAGTGCTTATGTTATACTTCTCAAGAGTACCCCTTTTGTCAAGAACGGAGACAAAAAACCAGTACAGTAAAAAAATGCCCAATGCAATGTTTGTGCCATTCAAGGAAATTCTCCTAAATTATTAAGCTGAACAAATATATAGAGGATTTCGAGACTCTGTAGAAATCCTGAATTTAATGCAAATTATTTTTACTATCCTTTTATTTGAGTTATAAACTATCTGTTTAAGTTTTGCTTCCATGACTTGATTATTGAATTTTCTTGCCCGAAGTACTGCTCCAAACTACCTTTTGACAACAGAAGACGTTATATCTGTTACATTTCTTTGACTGTATTCAATTTTATCAAAGATTAAGTGTATTGTCTTCTATAGTTTCTCAAAATTTTGCTTCTCTATCTTCTCCTTACATGTATGATTGAGTCTGCTTTTATTTTTTCTCCAATTAGGGAATGGATTTTTTCTGAATCATATTTTTTATCCATCACACAACATTGAGATTTTCTTATTTTATTTAATTGTTTTATCAGAGCATTTGCATGTTTAATTTCTTGATATGTTTTTTGACTAATTTTTCATCCTAATACACCTTTTATCTGTGTCAAATAATATTGAAAATTTCAAGAAGCTCCCTCGTAGCGTCCATGATCTGTGGAAATAATAATAACTTGTATAGGAACTTGTAAATCTGTTGAATTAATTGTCGCAATAGGGATCATTTCTCCATGTGAGTAAAACAACTTTAGAGTTTTTGACAAAAGAAGATTAAACAGAGATGAGGGAATTCTGGATACAAATTTTTAAAGGTAGTGAAATGGGAGTCTCATTAAGATCGAATTTTTCTTTTATGTTGTTCCTTAGGTCAATAAGTTCTACAAAATCACGATATTCTGTGCTAATATACTCCGTCAATAAAACCAGAACAAGAAATTGATGCTAGGTTTAAATATGTTTGGAATATTTCAGGAATAAATGTCCATTCTGGAAGATTAAACAGCTTTAGGGCTGGTATCAACAAATTTAATATACTTATTCGATTTCAATATTGTAGGTCTTCATTCTTTTTTGTGGGGAATATATGGGAGTTTTATAACACCATGTTTATAAAAATATAGAAGAATGCACAACTTAGAGGATTTCTACAGAGCGGAAATTTCATTGTTTTTTCAAAATTGGAGAAAAACTAGGAAGACCAAAAAGATTTCTAATAACATTAGATAAAGCCAACTGAGTGAAAATATGGTACAGTTATTTTAGCTGGTGGTACAATTATCTATTTCTATCTTACGGATCAATCTCCTAAAAAGGTGTGATATTTTTGAGTTTCCTGGACAAGTTATTTAAAAAAAAAATTGAGGGAAAAACCGTCGAGGAATGGTACAGGATTGCAGTAGATGAAAATGATCCTGGAAAAAAGATAAAGTACTTTGATAAGGTTCTTGAATTTAAACCTGGTTTTGCTGGAGCTTGGAACCTTAGAGGACTTGAATTTGTTATCCTGAAAAAGTACGAGGATGCTATTAACTCTTTTGATAAAGCTCTTGAAATACAGCCCGGCTACTTGGAAGCAAAGTATAACAAAGAAGACGCAGAGACAGAATTAAGAAAGATCAAGACAGCAGAAAATTTTGGTGAAAAGGAGGAAAAAAAAACAGAGGAGAAAAATCCGAATACCTGAATTTTGGCGGAAGACGCGTATTCATTTCTTTCTCCTATTAATAGCCTGCAGCCCCATTTTAACAGGCTCAGGAAGTTTTCCACACTGCATGATCTTCATTTGATCAGGAGAAATGAGCTTTAAAGCTGCATTCATAAGGGTATCGGACTTCATGATCCGATCCATGAACCGCCTTATATGTACTGAAGTCTCAATAGCATTCCCAATCTGAGTTCTCCATTGATGATCGTATTCTTCAAGTCGACATTTCCCTGCAGAAAATTTTGCTGCAGTTTCACCTGCCACTTTTCCGGCAATCATAGCAGTGGGGATTCCACCTCCGTTTGTTGCAATAATCTGCCCAGCTGCATCCCCTACAATCAGCGAGTCTTCGGTTGCAGTTCTCTTCGGAGCTCCATCGACCGGAATTATACCTGCAATAACGTTCAGAAAGATACCGTTTTTCAGCTTTTGGCTGGCGATAGGGTGATCCTGAATGAAACTATTTAGGTACTCTTTTGCAGATACCCCTTTTTCAGTCATTCTAATTCGGATCCCTAGCCCTACATTGGCCCTATCTTCGCCCTCGGGGAAAATCCAGGCGTAGCCTCCGGGAACGAAATTGTTCCCAAAATACATCTCAAGAGAATATGGGTCTATATCCACATTCCTTACCTTATATGCCAGAGCTACAGAAGTTTCCCTTTCTCCGGGCTTGAAAGAGAGACCTTTGGACTTTGCAACCAGAGAGTTGGGACCATCAGCTCCAATTATCGCCTTTGCTCTGATAACGTGTTTCCCATAAATTCCTTTCGTTTCTACAGTTGTACCTTCCACCTTTGTCAAACGAGTTTTGATCAGCAGTTCAACCCCTTTCTTTGCGGCCTGCTCAGCTAGAAATTGGTCATATCTGCGCCTATCGAGAACAGCACCGCTGACAGCGAATTCTTTCACACTGCAATTTGGAGAGATAATACGCTGAGTTTTGGTACGTTGGAGTACGCAGGAATAAGGATAGTCTTTTAGGAGATTTGGCAGTTTCGCATCAGGAAGAAGAGCCTGAATTTCCGAGGCATCGGGAAGAAAGCCTGCACACTGAATAGGACTTCCTAATTCCTTTTTTTTATCAAGAAGAAGGACAGAGGATCCATTTTCTGCCGCATAATAAGCAGCAGTAGAACCTGCAGGACCTGCGCCAACAACGATAACATCGTAATAGTCTTTTGGAATCATAAAGGGATATTCCTGTTGTTTATTTAGCCACTGTAATTTACTAAGGAATTGTTTATTAAACCTTTCTTAAGACCCAGACGAATAATCTTTCAAGATTTTGATAAATCCCCAAGTTTTGGCTGATTGTAGATAAACAATATATAAGAAATTAGTTGAAATAGGAAATTGATCGAAATCCTCTATTATTGATAGGATTAAAGAAATAACTCTCGAGAAAGGAGGGAAATCAGGAAGAGAGATCGAATTAGACATTCCTTCGAAAGAAAAACTAGAAAAGTTGCTATATCAAGATTATAGATTGGAAGATGCTAGGAATGTGAAACCTGCACCTTTTATGTGATTACATTACTAGTTCGGAATCTGGATTTGGCAGTTCAACGGGTGACTATTCCCCTAACTAAAGTAAGGGGGTATCTAGCGGTTTTATAAACCTATTGTAATCCTAATTTAGAATGTTAATAGCTGCATTATGATCACTATTAAAGAACAAGACCAAGAAAAGATAGAGATGTGATATTGAGATTTTTCAGCACTGAGAATCCATTCTCACATCTTATTTTCAATATCAGGAATGTACAAAACTGATGGAGTTTGTCTCAATTATTATTTTTTGACAGTATATGGTTTGAAGTTGTTTATTTCTCCTTTCAACTGCATGAATCCTTTCACTTTACTCAAAAAAGTAAAAAAAATACTGCCGAAACATCACACATCAGAGAAGTCGCCTTTGACCTGGCTACACTTCATCTAACCTATCATTCCACAATTCAAAAGACTAAGTGATTCAAACATGCCTTCAACTATACTTATTCCTTCTAGAGCGCATTTTTTCATCAAATGGTCGTAATGACTTCATTTTCACTTTTAATAAAGTCGCACATTTCTAAAATAAATTTATCTGTCATAAGTGGCTCTTTTTTGTTTACCCAACTATCAATTGACTCGATCAGATATTGATGCATAGATTTATTCTTTCCAAGATCCATAAGATTCGTAAAAGCACATTCTTCTATGCTTAGAATCCAATCACCAAGTTTATACTTAAACACATCTCCACTACCGTCTTCCAAAAATATATCTCCGCAATAATTAACTTCTCATAATGATTTTAGACTCTATAAAAAAATTAAAAAATAGATTGGTACTTATAGGTTGCAAAATATATATATTGTCAGGTAATTACTATAAATGAACCGGCATTATATGTACAGTATGACAAGGAGATATATAGTGTGGTAAAGTCAGATTCGAAAGTATTACCTAAAGCTGATGACGTTAACGCAGAAAAGACAGCTAAACCTATCGTAAAAACAGACCCTTCTGCTAACTATATTTAAATACAAAATCAATTACTTTTTTCTCCTGATAACCCTTACTTTTTAAGGAATATTATCGATGAAAGGAGATATTAAAACATGTGCAAAGAACACTCCATAGTATGAAAGGGTCAAATACTATAGACTGCGATGGTTGAAATGTGGGAACTTTTGACTGTAGAACAGAAAAAGAAAGTTGCAGTAATGAGAATGAATAAAGCTATAAAATTAATGGAATTAAATATAAGTGATATGAACAGATGACCGTGTTAAAAAAAGAAGTTATAGCTAATGTTCAACAGAAAAACGATAATGAAAATTCAGGCTCTGTAGAAATTATCTTAAATAAGAGATTTTCGTAACTATTCAAGTAGCCTCAAATGCTATAATTTTTCTTTTTTGGGAAATATTGCGTATTAATTAAATCCATATATTAAAGGCTAACGAATTTTATACACAACTTCCTTCCAAAAAGTTAAAATTAAGGAGTTAATGACTATATGGCAAAACAAATTCAACAGATACTCACTGGTTTGTTGTTAGTGATTATAGCGATATTGACAGCTTCGGCAGCAGTGACATCAGCAGCAGCTTGCAAGATGAAAGAATACTATGCTAGTTACAAAAATAAAGGCAAGAGTAAAAGGATGTAGATTTCCCATATTTTTTCATACGTTTAATTTTGAAGCTTAGTACTTGAAATCAAAAATAAAGTTCAGTAGACATTTTTATTTTAAGTTATTGTTATGCATGTTAAGCTTTTATATAATATTAATTATAAAGATCCAAATTCTTATTTTGATCGTATGAGTCCTATTCAATATATAATTGCTAAATGCCAGCTTTTTCTATAAAACCTATGAATCCGTAGAAAAGAGAAATCACATTTTACAGGACCTTTGGTATACTACATTAAAAATGAATAGCAAGAAAATTTATTGAAATTTACCTATATATGTTTTTTGCTATTTTTTTGTATTTACTGGATGCAATCGATAGAAACTTGTACATTCCTCTACATGATGGAACGATTGACTTTTAAGGCACATAAGCAAAAATCGGGCTCTTCACTGTTTTTTGTGGGTTGAAAATAATTCTCTGGTTACTATAATTAACTGGATTCCAGATAGGTTAAAATATTTTGTTGAGATACAAATATGAAAAAATTTAATTCTTAGAATATTTTATTTATCTAAAAAACATCTGTTCAAAACTAGAATAATCATAAACCTGTAAATGGAAAAACCAAATACTCCACTTTCTGAGCAAGCAAGGCTCTAAGACGATAATAAATATCACGCATTCGAGATGTAATGATGAAACACAAAACTAAGAAATTGCAACTTATTTAATGATTTTGATTATGTTGTACCTCTTTCTACAGGTGGATGCGTAGGCCAAAGGAAATAATAACTAGACAATAATAAAAGTTATCCAGTGAACTATCTGAAAACAGAAGCAATAACTAATTCTAGAAATGGAAACTCCACTTTTGAAGAGAGTTATACTCTTCCAAGGAACTATGAATTACCTCTGACCAAGGATGCCATTTCCAACTATGGGAACTTTTCAGGTAGCATTCATCTTAATGAATCGGCTTTTAAAAAACTGAAAAATAATGTTTTCGTGGTGATAGAAAACCCTTACAACTCTAGAGAGGAGTACATAACCTCAATGTATTCAACTCTCAAAGAAGATAAAGTTCCTAATTTTATTACTACTGATTCCTTGCTGCACATCTATCATATCCAATTTGATGATACCCTACGCCAAATAGAAGAGAAAGAGTTTTATGATACTCTCTGGAAGACTGACCTTGCTCTGCTAAACGCCTCTTTAGATAAGTATAACAGTGCTACCGGGAACGAAAAAGAAGCTTCACGAAGAAATGTACCTTATTTTTCAGTTGCTTTAAGCTTGCTCCAGCCGAAACAAAAGCAGGTACCAGAAAAAAGAGACATAAATACTTTGTTAATGAGTCCCTTTTCCCTATAGGTGCAGAGAAACAATACCATTTTGAAGTTCCTGAATTCGTGAAAAATAAAGTAGAAGCTGAAATTACCTTGATAGAATCTCACCAAGGATATAAGCTCTCCCCTATTTTCAAGCATCAGGAAGACTATTCCTAATACGTACCAAGAAGCCATTATACTAGGTCAGAGAAACTGCAAAATTATTTCAAAGCTTTCATGTGACATGATCGAATGAGTATGCTCCTAAAGGAAAAACTAATCAAATCTGAAGATCCCAGAAAAGATGCTCGTATTCAGACTATTCAGGCTAGCCTAATAGCGTTGGAGCTAAAAAATGAGCTTGAAATTTTCAAAAACTGGAACAAAATCTACACGGTCACTGCTTTGTATGTCTGTTTTCCCGATGATCTTGGTCCTTATGAATACATTAGAGCTATGGACACAGCATTTGGCAACGGAGAAAGGAAATTTAACGAGACAAAACGGTTGAGAAACTAAAAGCAAAACTTGCCGGATATGGGGGTCCAAAAATTTATGGCGGAACAGAAAATTGTATCCTGAAACCGCCTTTTACATCTAAACAAACAGAAGAATGTCTAAAAGACACGAGCGGGTTTCGATTTATGGGACAGCATTTTATTCTGCATTCTTATGTTTTCTCAAACATGGTTGGGGGATATACAGGAGGATATATAGGAGAAAATAAAAAACCATTTACGTTGGTGGTTTCAGAAGCTGGGCTTATCCGTGGCTTCCCGCACGGGCTTGATATCATGGGCCTTCTGGGCTCTAAAGGGGCTCTTTACTGGCTCCGAACTTAATGACTCAAGCTATGAAAATTACAGTGTTTAGTATGAAGATGGAATCTGAGTTTTCAAACTTCAGTGCAGCTGACTGGAACAGAAACTTCTATTGGTTCTGGCTTTATTCACTCCATACCCTTTTGAAAAACTATGGAAACAGTACCCGACTTTTATGCAGATCGATGCATGGCAGAACAAGAACCTTAACACAGTTCTAGCCTCATGAACAGAACTTAGACACGATACCATACTTTTTTCTAATGGCCAAACAGAGTGAGACTTTAGTGGGGTCAGCAAGGATGGATAGAGAGGAGGAAAAAACTAATATGGACTACTGAACCAGTACCTGAATTTTATACCAGACTACTTGTCTTAATGAATATAACAAACCAAGGTTTGAATAAAATGGGAGTTCTTGATCCGACTTCAAAGGCAAGGCTCTCAAACCTTGGAGATATTCTCTAAAGGCTCCAGACAATCTCGGAAAAAGAACTCGGAAATAAAGAACTGACAGCAGAAGATTATGAGTTCATCAAAAACTTTGGAGAATGGCTTGAGAGTACTATAACTAATGTCGATGATAAAGCTAAGAAAACCACAATTATGGCTGATGTCCATACTGATGAGAATACTGAAACTGTACTCGAAGAAGGTGGCGGACATGTTGACATGCTAATAGTCGCATATAAAATTCCAGACGGCAGAATCCCTTATTGGAGCTGGGCCTGTGATGAGCCAGTATGAGTTCAAACAGCCCATAAAAGATCGACTGACTGATGAACAATGGAGAAAAATGCTGGAGGCAAAAAAGCCTAAAAGACCTGAATGGGCCTCCAAATACATTTTTAAATTTTTATTTTCAACTATTTGATCCCTAAACAATTTAGATTCAAAACTTTTTCATTTACCAAAACCTGTGTCTTAACAGCTTTGGTAATCGACTTCAAACCACCGATTTAATAGTTGTCAAATGCAAACCTAAATACTGAAAAAAGTGCGTGAGTCCGAATATAATCCTGTTTGCCATGAATTTCCTTTAGGTATACTTTATGAATTATTATTACTAAAATCCTCATAATAAAACTTACCATTTTATCAAATGAGGAAAATGCATTTATGATCAAGTATCAAAATTTTCTCATTGATCCTAAACTTAGAGTGGAGCATAGAGAATACCAATAAATAAGTGAAAAGTTTTTCTGTGTTTTGTATATTTATTCCAAATAATCTCTGCTTACTTAATTTAGTTACTTAAAGCAATGATTATATTACTTGCTGCATTAATAGGTGTCTACCAGTTTAGTGGATTACTCTATCATTGTACATTTCAAACTGGGAAATTTAAGAAATTCATCGATTGAGTTGTCAGATCAGTTATCGATGTTGCTCCACATCCACATACACTGTCATCTCCACATCCACAGGTTCTATCATCATGATTATAGGGCTTTGCGCCTACGATATTTACAAGCATTAAAATCATAGCTACTGAAACTAAGGCTATTTTATACAATTTATGTTTATTTATCATGCATTTTCACCCTTTTAGATATGCTTTATCTATAGTTTGAATCCATTATTCATAACATAAATACTGGAAAAAAAGGAGAAGATAGTAAATGCCATTATATTTTTAAATAGATACAGATAATCGAATCCATTTTCCGTAACATAAATAAAGAAGAAAAATAGGGGAAGAGTAGTAAAAATATATTTATAAATAAATACATCTAATTATATATCCATTAATACTTTTAACTAGATGTAAGCACCGAATAACTCCATTCGAGATCTATATTTTAATAATTATTTATTCTGTAAATCACAATTTTAGTTGTATAGAATTTTAAAATTTAAGTCTCTCCACTTTTTTCATCCCAAAAACTACATAAAAATACTTGTTCAAATCCAATATTTAATTCCGGAGAATGGTTGGTTAAGCACTAAGCTGCTGTCGGATAATGTGAAAAATATTTCACTATCTGAAAGTTATAAAAGGTAATAATTCTTAATCTGTGCTTTTTTGTGCAATCAAACTTGTTAGATATAGGACTTGCACACATGCGGTATAAAATCAAGTTCAATATAATTTGTCGATTAAACTTTGATTTTAGAAAATTAAAGATTTAATCCATTGAATTTTTAATTCAACTATATAACTCAGATATATTGTTGAGCATATGCAGTAAATGGACATATTCTTACTTTCTTAAATAAAGTTAAAAATAAAAATTAAAAAATGCATTGGAGATCCACTCCGGCCTTTCCAGCAATTTGTCTCCAAAATGTGTCTTCATTTCTCATCGCGAATACGATTAATTAATTAAACAGGACTACTAGCTACCGTTTGTATAGAGATAGATGTTACCTCGGAGTATCAGTTGCTTATATGAGAAGATTTGTAGATTATACAAATCACTTTGTTAATTATTACAGTAAATCAATATGATATACAAGGTGATCAGTAAGTTACATCAAATTGTCAGCCTTGCTTTTGTCCACCTGATTTTTGTTCACCTGAGTGTTTTTCGCCTTTGTGTTGCTCACCTGAGTTTTTGAACTGGGCGTTGCGGGTGCAGAAGGTCCATATGTCGCATCGGATATTAAACCGGGTGTTGCTGGTGTTGCTAAACCTGGTGTACCTACAGCTGGTCTTGCTCCCAGGGGGTATTTTTCGCCTTGGTTTTGTTTACCTTGGTTTTGTCCACCTGGATATTGTCCATCTGGGAATTGTCCGTTTAGGTATTGTTCACCTGTGAATAGTCCATCTGGGAATCTTTCTCTTAGGTATTGCTCACTTGGGAATTTTCCACCTAGGTTTTTTTCACCTGTTAATAGTCCACCTGAAAATTTTTCGCCCTTGTTTTGTCCACCTGGATATTGGCCATTTTGGTATTGTTCACTTGGAAATTTTCCGTCTTTGTTTTGTCCACCTGAATATTGTCCGTTTTGAAATTGTTCACTTGAGTATTTTTTACCTTTCTGTTGTTTATTTGAGTGTTTTCCGGCTTTGTGTTGTTTACTGAGGTGTTTTCCAGCTTTGTGTTGCTCACTTAAGTGTTTTGCACCTTTATGTTGTTCACTTGAATATTTTCCACCATTGTGTTGTTCACTGGAGTGAGAGTGTTTTATTTCATCTGCAGCGCTTACTGCCGTAGCTGTCATTGAAATTATTACAAAAAATACTACCAAAATAACTAGTATATTTTTTCTTCTGTCAAATGCTTGTTTTCCCATTAAATATGCACTTCCTATTTATTTTTAGAAATACATGATATTGTAATTCGAGTCTTTTTTTATGTACTGATGATGTACATACTTAGAGACGTTTATTCTTGTCACTGTAGTTATTTTAAATTATACGAAGAATAGTTTCTAAATGGAAAATAATCCTGCATAAAATTTTTTGCAATCAAAAAACAAAAAAATACTAAGAATTATTTATTATTATTTGTGAAGTCATCAGAATCTAACATTATATATTACTTGTGAAAGAAGCAACCAGAAAGGATTTCATGAAGTGGATTTCTGCGGACACTACGTTATATTACAATTATTTCCTTGTTTTAACCTGTCCTGCTTGGTTACTGTTGATCTGGCTTCGGTGGCCTGGCTCTTCTTTTAAACCTTGGACTGGTCTTCCGGCTTGCCTGGGAGCCTGCAAGCATGGGAGTAGATTTTAAACCTTGAAAGGATAATACAAAATGGTGATCAAATACGCAGAAACAGTCAAAAAGATCCTTAACACTCGAACTTGAAGGACAGAATTTATTGTATATCCTGAAACTTGCGGACATGATGGAAGCCGACGAGCTATACGACCTTATGCCAGAATATAAAAATGCCGCGAAACAAGCTGTAGAACAAATTAAGGCTATTATCGACAATTGTGACATCTACTGACTTATTTTTTTTTGGCGTTGTTCTGGGCTTCATTGAAGCCTATTCTAGAGGCTTTCATTACTAAGAGTGTAAGTTTGTGCTATGCTTACTAGGACTCTAAAATTTAGTGCCTCAAACATTTAATATTTTTTACATATAATGGATTTAATCAGTGAGTTAAAGATACCCAAAAAGCTGGGGAATTACTTTATTTTTCGTAATACTTCGTTATATTTAAGCACTAGTTAGCAAGTTAAGTGAGCGAAAACTCAAATAAATCTTCGTTTTTTCCTAATAACAGCCATGCTTGATTAAAGTTTCACCACCCTTAAACTTATCCGTGCGTTGTAAGAGATTCATCTTGCTTCAAGTGCATATCCATGTAGTTTAGAGCCCATTCGAAAAGTCATTAATGACATGTTGTAAAGTATCCAGAGACAGAGAACGGGAAATAATATATAACCGGTATGGGCGCATTAGAAGCCTAAGTAACGTTTAAATTACGTCTTTAGTAGTTTAATATTAACTCATTGAAAATTATGCCTTAGAAGAATTATAAGAAATTATTTTTATAAACTTTTATACCGTAAAGTAATTTCTAAATCTCAAAGATAAGATTTTTGGATGCCAATGATAGTATTCTTGAGTCAGAAAATTATGTTCTCATTTACCAGACTTGTTTAATAGACAAATTTAGATAAAATTCTAAACGTATTCATGTATTAAAAGTTGGTTTTTGAAATTCTGCTGTTTTGATTGGTAAAATGAAATAAAAAGTTGAACCTTTGCCTAATTCAGATTATTATTTTTACTAATTAAAAAGTTGATCTATGAACCATTCGGGATCGAACTTTTTCAGATCTTCGTAGCTCTGCCCTATCCCAAAAAAGAGAATTGGCTTTTTTGTGATATAGGCAATGGAAATTCCAGCTCCACCTTTGGCATCGGCATCGATTTTTGTCAGAATAGACCCATCTATTGGCACAATGTCATTGAATAGGGCAGCCCTTTCAACTGCATCATTTCCTGCGACTGCTTCATCTACAAAAATTATGAGGTCTGGAGTACTTATCCTGCAAATCTTTTCCATCTGTGCCATGAGGTTCAGGTTTGTATGCATACGGCCTGCAGTATCTGAAAGCACGAAATCTATTTTATGGGCTTTTGCATACTTGACTGCATCATAAATAACCGCTGCTGGATCAGCTCCAGGCTGATGCTTAATCATTTTTACTCCCAGCCTGGTAGCATGAATCTCAAGCTGGTCAATAGCACCTGCCCTGAAAGTATCTCCTGCAGCCAGAATTACGGAATGACCTGACTTAAGCAGCCTGTGAGTTAACTTTGCAATAGATGTTGTTTTTCCTGTCCCATTAATCCCAACAAAAACAATGTGGACAGGCTTATCTATATTCTCCACATACTCGTCAAAATCATAGGTATTAGCAGACACAATATCCAGGATAGCTTTTTTCAAGGCTGCCTCCACTATTTCTTCTGTATTGCTGCCAATACGTTTTGTGGTACCTGTGAGCTGATTTTTCACTGATTCCACAATCGCCTCGGAAACTGAGAGAGCAAGATCACTTTCTAGAAGACCCATTTCGAGTTCCCATAGAGGCTCTTCCAAATCCTTAATATCCAGATAGACTTCCCTATTAAAAACCAGAGCTTTTGCCTTCTGCGCAAACCCAACATTCGATACCTTTTTAAAAAAGGATTTTTTCTCCTTAGGTTTTTGATCTCCATACACTTTTTCTTTTTCAGCATCAATCTCTGCCGCTTTTTTTCTCTCTTTAACTCTTTTTTGGTATTCGTCCTTTTTCTTGTCTTGTTTGTCAACAGTTATAGGCGTAGTCGTTACAGACTCTATATGCTCAATTTCGGGACTTTCCTCTCTCAGAGATGTTACAAAATCTGTCTCTTCTAAAACTGGCTCGAGTTCCCCTACAGGGACTTCTTCGTTTTCAGGTGCTTGTTCAGCTTCATATTCAATAGCTACTGCTTTCTTTTCAATAGTTTTGCTGAGCGCATTTTTAAAACTCCCAAGTTTCTCTTTAAATTTGTTGAACACAGGATCCATCCAAGAGATATTCAATAAAAAATAAGATATTGTAGATCTCGAAAAACCTCTGATTTTCACTAGTCATTTAGATACTATTTATAAGCATATGACGAAATTTAGGAATTCATCTAAACCTTCTATCATTTATTAAAGTGAAAATTTTCATTCTTCAGAAGATTTTTATATAGTCCAATTTTTAGTTAGTTGTTTATGAAACGTATATAAAGTAATTTGTTGAAATCGGATGTTTCTCGAAATTCTCTTTAAGTTGAAATCTTTGATTTAACTTTTGACTGAACCAGATTTTTTAAGCCTGGCCAAGTTGTTGAATTTTTTCAGCCTCAACTTCTAGAGCCTGCATACCCTGTATGAATTTAGTCAGTGAAGCGCTCATCTGTTCGAGAATTTTCGTAAGCTGCTCTTTTCGGCTGTTCAAGGTATCAATAGCTTCATCTACTGTTTTTTCCGCCCTAAAGCCTGCTCCGAGGTCTACAATGATCCTGCCTGCATTTTTCACTTCGGCATAAACAAATGAGCCAAAACCTACAGGAACCATTGTTTCAGCAATTTTACCTTCTGCTGAAGCCACCTTCAGCTCGTTTATAGCTATTATTGTCTGATCGCAGCTTGAAATAGAAGCCTGAATCATACTCATTTCCTGCCTCAAGGCTTCAGTTTCTCTCTGGAACTCCTGATACTTGGTCGCAATATTTCTGGCATCTTCACTGATTTCGACCATATCCTTCACTCCTCAGCAATGCTTTCTATCTGGATCTGGCTTCTTTTAATGCAATGCTTGCTTCCAAAGACAGAATATACCTTATCTATTGCATTTTTCTCATTCTGACTTTCAACTTTCTTAGTGAAATTTTCCCAGTTACTTCCTGCTTTAAATTTGCCTTTGACAAAAAAATTTTTCATCTTGGTCACCACACTTGATATAGCTTTATTTCGCAATAATTGAATGATTAGTGCTCACTTTATGAATCCGAGTGCTTCTTCGATTCTCCCAAGTTCATGCCCTGTAGTCTCTGAACCTGCTAAATAGCCATTTGAATTGGCAAGAATGCCTGAGCCTAGCATCTGAGTTCCAAAATTTGTAGTCCCTATACTCACTGGAAGATCGAAGATCTTTTCCAGAATTTCTCTTTCCGAAGATGTCACTCTCGGATGTACCAGGAGCCCTTTGTTGGTGACAACTCCTGCCATACCTACATTTTTTATCCCGGCAATTGTTCCTCTATAGACTTCGACATTAAGAGTTCTTGAAATAGCCTCAATAGTCCTGTCTGACAGTTCTGGGTGAACAATAGATGCTGAATCGTTTGCAAGTACAATGTTTCCGACTGCATTCAATTTATCTGGAAGAGTCTCTACTTTTACTCCTGTTAGTTTTTGCAGCTCTCTTGTGTTGGTTCCGTATGAAAATAAAAACCCGTTTGAGTTTCCTCTAGAAAGGGCTCCTACCACAACACTCCCATTTACAAGAATTTCAACTACCCTTACATCCAACGATTTCTCAATTCTAGCACAGATATCGAGCTTTGTCAGAGGGGGAACAATAGCAATACTGTCTGTGCAGGTTGCAAAGACCCCTATCATTGGGGTATCGTAGATATCAATCGTTCGAATCATACTTGTTGGTAATTCACGTTTTCTGGGATGTTCTACTGGGAGAGTTCTGCCTGCACCTCCCCATCTGCGAATCTTACAGCTCTGACCCGGATGGAGAGGGGGGGCTTTTCACAACCTTTTTCCCAGAGACGTTCATTGATAGATCTGTCCAGCTTAACATGTACAGACCCAACCTTCATGTGCTTCATGATAAAAATCCTTACTTCAGTAACTGCCCTATTGGCTCTTTTCCAGGTAGGTACTTTTCTTACCGCCCTGAGTGGGATAGTATATATCTGTTCTTTCACCAAGTCTTCTGCCATTTTTTTGTTCACCGTCCTCGCTTATTTCACATCCAGGTTTCTCCTTCTCCAGTGCCTGCGTCTAGGATGACTTACTACCTTCCGGTTAGTTTTCACAATAACCCACACTGGAACGCGTGTGTTCTGTTTGTGCGCCTTTGCCAGGCGCATCTTCTGTCCTTTCATGTTATGACTCAAGTGGATCACACCTGTTTATCTGTAAGTAATTTATCTCTATAATCTCTGGTTATATCCAGTAATTAGATAACTGTGATCTTAATCCTTACATAATTGCGGTTCTGCCCCGCGGATAAAAGTAGCTCTCAAACCGTATCCTGTAAATTCTATGAAAGTCTCAGTTAATCTGCAAGATTTGGATATAACTCGATTATCGTATAAATCTTTATTCCAGAATTTTTCATCTACCTGAAGACTTCCAAACTTTCATATATCTTTTTCATTGCTGTCCTTTCCTGGAAAGCACATGAGATTGAAGGTGAGCCGGAAATAGTTCCCTTATTTTATCTTCACCGTGTCTCTGCCTGATTAACTCCCTTAGCTCGTTTTCGTAATCCGCTTTAGGAGTACTCTCACTTGGTCCTTCCTCGATCCTTAAGTAGCGTTCAGCGAGAATACTCACTGTCTTCCTGTTATACCCTCTCAGTGGACAAATGTACTGAATTTTCAGTCGGTCTTCAATACTTCTCAACTGTGAAATTGAAAGAACAGGAACTCTATCATCCCTTCTGGTTCCATCAGCAATGCATTTAACCTCCGGATAGGAAGCAAGTGTTTCTATAGCTTTTTCATGAATATAATTAATAGCATTTTTAGGGAACCCGTCTTTTATTATTTTCTTATATGCCATTTCAAGGATCTCCTTTTTCAGAAAGAGAATCCTGTGAGGAAACTGCAACTCTTTTGCAGTTTTTGCTGCCAGCTCTCCATTGGGAAGCAAACCAAAACTGCACGTAACAAGTTCGATCTCAAAAAACGGTTCCATCAAAAGGGCAGAAAGTGAACTGTCCTTGCCTCCGCTAAAAAGGATAGAGGTTTTCATTATTCTTAAATCCGATTTATGGACGTCTTACGCTTTTTTGGCTGCATCTTAATCAGAAGATTTTTAAGTTGTTCATCATCTATTTGAGATGGTAGGCGTCCAGTCTGAGCGAGAGAGATAAGCTGCATTTCAAGCTGCTCACCAAGAGTCGGTCTTGACATCTTCATAGTTGTAAGGCGTTCTCTGGCCTCAGGCGTCAGAATTTGCCTCAGGATCATCTGCTTCTGAGCTTCGATATCAGCTCTTGCCTGTTCCTGCTGGTATACTGCCTGCATATCAGAAGGCTGTTGCTGTACATGCTGTTTCTGGATTTCAGCGAGCCGTCTCTTTCGAATTTCGTTGAGTTCGTCATCCATTGTAGACATGTAAAATCACCCAAAAAACCCGTTTTTCTGGAACAATCAGTATTAAAGATAGATAATATATTTGAAGGGACTACTAAACATCGAAAGTCCCCCTCGGAAAAAACTTATCTCAATATTTTGCAAGTTCTGGAATTTTATCAATGAGTTCATGTTTTAGTTCATTGGCTGCATTATCAAGCATTGAACGTCCCTTTGCAGATACTGTTCTTCCGTCCTTTACCTTTTGTAGGTAACCCACAGCCTCAAGCTGCTGCACTGCCTTTCTAACAATCGAACCGCTACCTTTTGCTTTGTGGCTCGGGCTTGATCCATTATCCTTCTTCCCACCATATACGGAACGAAGCCTTTCAATCCCTACAGGTCCATCAGTATAAATTTTCCTAAGGATTGCAGCACATCTGATATACCACCAATTATCATTGTTCGGGGGAAGCTCCTTATGAATTCCGGTTTTCACATGCTCTGCCCACTTAGGGGGCACAATATTTTCGTTTTTCTCAAGAATGTCTGCAACCTTTTCAATAAGTTCCATTGAAGGGACATCAAATACTGTTGTCATAATCTCCTCCTTTTCCAAATTAAGTTATTTCGCAGCTCAGGGACAATAAAGCCGATTTCCCCCCGTAGCCTTCCATAAATAAGCTTTTTTCTCTAAACTAGGTAAATATTCCTACTTCGAGACATGCTTGCTGGTTTATTAAAGCTGGACTTCCTAGACTCTTATAATTTAGGCCTTCAGGCCAGAAATGCCGGTAAATATGATTTTAGCTTAAACTGGAAAGAGATTGATACATTTATCAGTTAGTGTGGATCATTAATCATATATACATCAGATCAGGCGATATCTTCTATGAAAAATCTTAAACTGACATCAAGTTATGCCAATAATCTGAAAAGCGATCCAATTGTATCTAATTGGCTTTTGTCGATTGACGCAAGTGCCAACACTGAGCGTAATTACCTTCAAGCTATAAAAGCGTTTTGTGAATTCACAGAAAAAACACCAGATGAACTTATTATGGAAGCTGAACAGGAAGTAAAGTCTGGTTTGTTGATGAGACAGAGGTTCATTAAAACATATCTCATTAGTTTCAAGAAGTCTCTGCAAGATAAAGGTTTGCTCCAATGACGATAAAATCGTACATGAATTGTGTCCAAAGTTTTTATCGTAGCTGCGATATTGAACTACTTGTTTTAGGTAAAAACAAAGTGAAGGTGCTTGAAAAAAATAAAGATATTCCAACTAAGGAAGATTTACAAGAAGTCTTGAAAATTTGTGATCCATTAGAGAAGACCATTTTATTAGTTGGGGCTTCAAGCGGATTATCCCTCAATGAAATTCGTAATCTGAAAGTCAAGGACTTTAAAAAAGGTTACGATCCTGAAACAGAAGTAACAACTTTGAAGTTACGCAGGCAAAAGGTTGGATTTGATGTTATAACTTTTCTAAGTCCTGAAGCTTCAAGGGCAGTCCAGGATTATATCAATTATAGGGGTAGACCAACTAAATCACCAGATCCCAGAAAAGAAAGGTATCTTATTAAACAGCGAATTTATTCAGATAACAATCATTTGTTTATAGGCCGGAAGATTCACGATTCATTCATTAACACAAAAAATGATGAATTAAGAAAATTCGAAGATATTTCCTTAAAAAGGTTATATCAGACTCTATCCGAAAAGTCACAGAAAAATATGCCAAAGTCAGATTGGAATCTCATTAGATCGCATAATATAAGGAAACGGTTCAACAGTGCTATGTTAAATGGTGGTGCTGATTCTTTTCACGTTGAATTCTTTATGGGGCACACGCTAGACAATACAAGAGCAGCATATTTTAGGGCTAATCCGGAGAAACTTCGAGAGCTTTATCTAAAGTACATCCCTTACCTCACAATTCAAACAGAGGCGGATATTTCCAAAAGCCCTGAATACCTGCGAATCAAGCAGGAGAACCAAATCTTGCAAGCAGAAACCGCGCGGAATGTTGTGGAAAGATCGGAGCTGGAAGAGTGAAAGGCTGATCTGCAAAAAATGAAGGAGGTACGGGATGGTACGGAATCCATTAAAACAGATTACATGCAGCTTGCAGATCTAGAAGAAATTAGAGAAATGAAAAATACGTTAAAACAAGAGCTGGAAGAATTTTCTAAGCTGAAGGATATTATGTTTAAAAATGGAAAATAATCTTCTCAAGCAAAATTTTTACTTATTTTTAACATTAGTATAAATGAAACTACTATAAATACCTAAATTGTTTACAGTCATTGTTTCTTATTATTTGAAAATTAGATAATATTTCTTTAGTAAGATAATAAACATATATTTATTCTGCGACTTTACAAGATAGCAAGTAGAATATACCCATTTAATATCTCTCTGATTTGTGAATTTCTGTTTGGCCGTATGTAACTGGTTGCAGTCTGTTAAGGTTTCTGCGAACAAAACCATAGGATTGATTTCACTTTTATCTCCATGTGAGGAATATATATCTAGCTATTTTCTCAGGCACGTGAATTCAGATGCAGGTCTGCAACCTTATACTTGTAAATAAACCAAAGGATAGGTACACTGATAGGCTCAGATAATGCTCTAATTCATTGGCATAGGATTAAGCTGCCATCACAAAATCTATTATGGAGTCACGAAATTGATTTCGTGAACTTTGTGGGCGAAGGCGTTTTAGTGACCGTGGTGAGTATGGAAGCAGTCGTGATATAGATCATGAAAGATAATATGACGGTTTCCATGGATTTGTTGGCTGCAGCGAGTTATTTTATGATTTTTCGCGAATTACAACCTTTATATGTTAATTAATCTATTAAATTCGGTATTGTTTGGCAATTTCCTGATTTTCAAGCTCTTTTATGTTTGCAAATTTGGTACTAAATGTTGTCTCATTTCATGATTATAATGTAGGCTGCCAAATGCTTCAGATGTTGATGCTCTACACTAGGTTCATAAACATAATCAAGATCGGATTATTTATAGGCTCAAAGTGAAGTTTCCATCCCCTATCAATGGTTGCCACCCCAAAATGTACCATAGAGTCAGTAAATATAGTACGGAATGGGCCAGTGATAGGTTAGTGGTGGAGCCTCTGGGGTAAATGAATCGGGGGAAATATAAAGGAAAGATTTTTAGCGAAGTACTTAATCTCTATATTCTGATTTTTGTAATATGTGCGGATTACAGAATGTTAAAATCTTGCCTGGAATTTGAGATCTGGAATGGAATGTAAAAAGAGATATCAAAACTTATTGGAACTTGAAGAATGACCCGTGTCATCGCTGTTATAGGGAAAGATGATATGAAATAATTAAAGTGGGGTTGAAAACTCCATCCAAATTATTTCCCAAGAAATAAGTCTGGAACCTGAGGAATTGCAAGCTATTGGGTAAATTGATTATAAGTTCTGCCAAGCTTTTGTGCGTATTCTATGCTTTTTTGAGTTCCTGTAATGATTTTGTTGTAGTTTCTTCGTCTGCAACATCAAGCTGCTTCCGGACAATACATAAAAAAGTGTGCATTGGTGGCTATTTTTGTAACTCCGACTACAATTCTCAAAACCGATCAAACTTCGTTAAAATTTGTTTCCTAAGTATATCTGTATCCCTGACTGTTATCTCAACATTTTCGTTTTTATTTTCAGAAACTGAATTGTTTTTCCTATATACCCTTCTTCCAAATTCATCCGGATACCTCCGTTCTAATGATACATAGACATATCCGAATGTCTCCAGCTTCAGCAGCTTCTTGAATGCGTTCGAATAGTTTCCTAGCTCCATCAGCATTACATTTGTTAATATATTTATAGAACTGATAATACTCTCCAGAGGTAGAATTTTTTCCCCGCTGCATCCATTCGTTAAAAGTCTTATACGTGATTCCAGCAGATTCGGTAGCCAAAGAGTATGTAAGTCCTAGAGCAATATTTTCACCGATTCATTTGATAATTTCAATCGTCATTTTAGTCGGGCTGCCCATAAATTCACCGTTTTTACTTTACAATTAATATTTGTTAGTCTAGTATTTTAATATTTAGTTATTTTTGTTCTGCATGAGACGAACTTTAGGCTGGATTAATCAAACATGAACTATTCTCAGGCATTTTAAGACGTTTTCTGGGTAGGACAGTGGTGTCATAAAAGTCTCTCTATTAAGCCAAATGAAGTCATTCTTTCAACCAAACTGAATCCCCATGATTTTACTGAGAGATACCGATAAGTACCTTTGAGATATTTTTCAAATACTTTTATTATAGAATAATAGAAATTATATTATAATATTTCATTACTTAGATTTTTAGATAGAAAGTACACTTTTAGATCTAGTTGGGTTAAAAAATGAAGGGTAGACTTTATGGGAGAACTGATTTGGGCTGAATTTTTGATATATAGTTTAGTGACCGTAATGCCTATAACAGAGATCTATAGTATAATCTTGATCTTGATAGAGCCCATGAAAGAGACTACGACTGTTTCAGTGGACTGTTTAGCGGTAGCAGTTTGTTCAGTGCGGTGGTTTTGGTAATCTATGTTTATCTAAAATTAATTAAAAATAGTGAATAGCGAATTTATTTGATATTTATTTGACGATTTTCGCTGATTTCATGAATTTTATTTGAATTATTTGATCATTTGGGTAGTTTTTGCCAGTTTTATTTAATAAGTTGAATCAATTTTAGGATTTATTTGTCAATTTATGCCTAACATTGGAGACATCAAAAACGTTTATATCTCCTATAACTCACCCTTCCATTCATTAGCCTGGAATTGCTTCATCATATTCGCAATCTCATCTGGCTTTACAGTACGGTAAAGATGATGGTCAGATGGAATCACTTCAACCATAATATCTATCATTTCTTGTGGATCTTTCCACCTGCCCTTTTTGAAAAATCGGATTGAATTTTGTCAAAACCATACAAGTATGGATAGATCAAGTTCCAATAAATGCATAGTTTATGTAACAAAATCTATGCATTTTCTCAGTTTAAGCTAGAATTGTAGGGGTGTAGCTTCCGATTTCTCAAGTATATCCTAGAGATGTGGAATCTCAATCCTTGACCATGACAACAGCTATAAATAACTAGGCATGTGGTCATCAATGACGTCCCAAAAAAAGTAGATTTTATAAGCTGCAGGAAAGATGTACCTGCAGCCTGGGGACTACTTGTCGAAGAGCTCCATGATAATTTTTCACTACAGACAATAACCACACTAAAAAGGTAAGCGATACCTGTAGCTTGTTAGATTATCTGTCGAAGAGCTCCGTGACTATTTTTCATTGTTAGATACATAATTACACTAAAAAAATTCATCTCGTGATCTTTGTTATAGTGTATCTATGAATCATAAAAGATTATTTGAATATGGCTGAATTTAAATTTTTTGCATATATACAATATAGTAATAACTTTAGATAAATAGTATATATTGTTAGTAGTTCTGATCCCACGGATCATGCAAGCAATCTTTTGGGATGAAAGATTGATATTTCACTGATAATCATATATACAAATTTAAATAGTGTTATAAACATAATAAAAAGTTTTTTCTACTGAAAGTAAACAGATGGAGAAATTTGTTAAAAATTTGTTAAGTGAGACTTTGATACAAAAAAATTAACTTCCTGATCCAATTTATTCATGCTTTTAGTTTTGTTTAGAAGTACTATATCATGATTTTTTTTCTGAAAATTTTTATTGAGATTGTTGTTTAATTTAATTGATTTCTAGTTTTTCGTGGGCTTCATATGTTCTATAAGTTCCATAAGCTCCATGAGTCATGGAGTAACAATATTTTTTTATTTCGGATGTAACTGAACAAATTTATGAACTTTAATATAAAAATTGTGTATAAGTGAATACAAGAAAGACAAAAATGTTTTAAACAAACATTTGAATCTGAATCCCGTTTTTTGTCATGAAAGAAAGGGATTGAAAAGCGATAGTATTTTATAAACTTTCAGTGCATTGCTAAAATCGATTCATCATTGTTTTTTGATAGTTGTGTTTAACCTTACAATGTAGCTTTTCTTGGCTTGTATCTGAATTTAGACTAAAATCTTTTTCTAGAATTTTTGCCTTGTAACTTAAAATGTTATTTTACTTTTTGGTTTTAAACGTTTTGATAAGTTTTACAAAGAAAAATAATATCAAGGTTATTTTTAATAAGTTAAAAAATATAATTTTTAAGTAGAAATGTTTAATTTATAGCAAGATGTATTAACAATGTGTATTTGTTTAGTTTTTTTCATTATGAATCTATAAAATATATACGGAGATCGAAAATGAAAAAAGTGACATTTGATAAAGCGAATCGAAGGCATACCATTATAACGACTTTAGGAATCACTGTGCTGGTTTTTTTAATCCTAGCGAGTATCGCAGGCGCGACGCAGGATCCAATGGTTCGGAATAATAAAGAAAATGCTCAAACTGATTTAAATAAAATAGATGAAGCAATAAATGCCTATGGTCAAAAAATGATGCAGGATTCAAATGTAGATAATTTAAAAAAAGCCGATGAAGCAGCAGAAGCATATGAAAAAGCATTTAAAATTAACATGCAGAATCTAGATAAACTAAAAAAATCCGATGAAGCAGCAAAAGCCTATGACAAAGCAATTGAAATTAATCCGCAGAACTCAACGGCTTGGAACAATAAAGGACGTTCTCTAGAGAAATTAGGCAAATCAGATGAAGCAATGAAAGCATATGATAAGGCAATTGAAATTAATCCACAGGATTCAAAAGCTTGGTACAATAAAGGAGATGTCTTATCTCAGCAAGGTAAATATGATGAAGCATTAAAAGCATATGACAAAGCCGTTGAAATTGATCCTAAAAATCCAGATGCTTTGAATAGCAAAGGTGCAGCATTAGCGAACTTAGGCAAGTATAATGAAGCCATAAAAGCATATGAAACAGCAAATAAACTTGATAAGTAAATTTAATATTAAGGGTAAGCAAAAAAACTATTAAAGGTGCCTCGTAAGTTCTTTAAAATCTGATTGGCTCTGTATTTCGTTTTTTTCTCAAAAAAAATATACAGAGTCAATAGGTAATATTTTCTCACTCATAATAGATTATATTTCCGATCGGGAAGATGCAATTCACCATCTAATTACTTGGTTTTTAAATCATTTAATGGAAGAGGAAGATAGCCTTCAATTTAGCGCTAAAAACTATAAGAGAATCGATTCCATATAAATTAGTAGAAACGGCTACAAATCTCCAGCTCTTAAAACTAAATATGGACTAAATTGATTACTATAGTTCTAATTATATAAGTTTTCATTCGAACAAGACTTTTTTGGGAAGCATTAGATAGTTAAAAAATCATCCTAACTGCTATAGCTGGAGCTTACCTGTAAGGTGTCTTCATCCAAAGAATGGAATAGATCATGGCTGCTTTGAACGAAGGTGAAATCTCATAATTTTTACTATATTTTTGGTGACATGCTTGTTCTATAGTTTTTAGGAATGTACAAGTTTTTGCAGATTACATCTCTAGTAAATGCAAAAAAGATAATAAGAACTGTATAGATAAATAACAAATTTTCATCTATTAAATCAATTTTAAGGATACCGCTTATATTTTGTAGTTAACCTGCGTGGATTTCCACAAGTAAACTCTCATAGTAGATTATTGATTGATTCCCAGACTCTCTATCGAACTCTTAGGATATGGCCAGGCTAATTACATTGTGATAATTTCAAAAGATCTTTAGTAATTTTTGATAAGATTTTTTATTGAGATGGTTTTTCAAAAAGGGGGGGATACTTCTTTTTCAGGGTTTTAAGGATCTCGTTGTCTAATTTAATATGATAAAGTGTTTTCACTTTCGAAAACTGGTCAATTGAAAGATTAATAGCCCCCTTAAGTTTAGCTTCTTTAAGCTTAGCGCCTTCAAGTTTAGCTCCTTCAAGGTTAGCTCCTTCAAGTTTAGCTCCTTCAAGGTTAGCTCCTTGAAGGTTAGCCCATTCAAGGTTAGCTCCTTCAAGGTTAGCTTTTATGAGGTTAGCTTCTTGAAGATTACTCCCTTTAAGTTTAGCCCATTTGAGATTAGCCTTTAAAAGGTTAGCCTTTTTAAGATTAGCTCCTTCAAGGTAAGCCTTTTTAAAGTTAGTTCCTTCAAGATTAGCTCTTTCAAGGTTAGTTTCTCTAAGGTTTGCTTCTTTAAGTTTAGCCCCTTCAAATTTAGTCTCTTTAAGGCTAGCTCCTTGAAGGTTAGCTTCTCTAAGATTAGCTCCCTCAAGGTTAGCCATATTAAGATTAGCTCCTTGAAGGTTAACTCCTCTAAGATTAGTTTCTTGAAGATTAGCTCCTTGAAGGTTAGCTCCTTGAAGGTTAGCTTTATAAAGGTAAGCTCTTTGGAGGTCAGTTTTTTGAAGATTAGCTCCTTCAAATTTAGCTTTTCCAAGGTCAGCTCCTTTGAGGCTAGCTTCTTGAAGGTTAGCTCCTGTAAAGATAGCGTTTTCGAGGTTAGTCTCGATAAGATCAGCTCCTTGGAGATTAGCTTCTTGAAGGTTGGCTTTTTCAAGGTCAGCTCCATATAGATTAGCCCCTTCAAGTTTGGCTCCTTGAAGGTTAGCTCCATAAAGGTTAGTCATTTGAAGTTTTGTTTCCATAAGGCTAACTTTTTCAAAGTTAACCTCTTTAAGATCAGCTCCATAAAAGTTAGATTCTTTAAGGTTAGCTCCTTGAAAGTTAGCTTTTTCAAGGTTAGTTCCTTGAAGTTTAGCTCCTTGAAGGTTAGCTCCTTGAAGGTTAGTCTCTATAAGGTTAGCTCCTTGAAGGTTAGCTTCTCTAAGATTAGCATCGTGAAGATTAGTTCCTTGAAGTGTAGCTCCTTGGAGTTCAGCTTTTTCAAGGTTAGCTCCATATAGATTAGCCACTACAAGGTTAGCTCCTTGAAGGTTAGCTTTATAAAGGTTAGCCTTTTGAAGTTTAGTTCCCATTAGGTTAGCTCTTTCAAAGTTAACCTCAGTGAGATCAGCTCCATAAAAGTTAGATTCTTTAAGGTTAGCTTCTTGAAAGTTAGCTTTTTCAAGGTCAGTTCCTTGAAGTTTAGCTCCTTTAAGGTTAGCTCCAATGAATTTTGCTCCTTTAAGGTTAGCATTTATAAAATTAGCTCCTTTGAGTTTAGCTCCTTCAAAGTTAGCCTTAATGAGGTTAATTCCTTGAAAGTCTTTTCTATCTGAAATATCCATATGTAATTAATTCCTTTGAACTAAAATAAATGTTACCAATCATATTAAAATATTTTTTGTTTTTCAGGAATTAGTGTTTAAAATTGGATCTATTTAAAGTCTGTTCTATAAGGCTCGCACGAAATGATAGATACGTTCTTAAGTTAAAAATAGTGCTTTTTCCTATATTTTACATTTAATTTTGATGGATCTCTTGCTTTTCGCGGGACAAAAATAGCAACGTTTTGGTTTAAAATCCGATCCGTGATAAGAAAGATATTGACATCCCCAGGAATTTTGGAGAAACATATCGTTTTAATACAAACCTTTTTGCTCTGAGCCTGTAAAATTATGTAAATTAGTCACAAAGCGAAACAGCATGATCTCAAAAGAACTCTTCCCAGGATACAAAATCCGGTATGTCACTACCAGTGTTCATTTTTATATATAGACTTTTCCTTATTTCAGGACACTTTATGATCGCTACCTCTCTGGTTGGGCAAATGAGCGTGAGATAGGGGTAATCCCAGAAACTGATATATGGAAAGCACATTGAGCGGGAAAAAGTTTTGATTGGTGAGGTAGACGGAAGAGCAAACGTGGGTATAGATCACAAAACCCTGACGATAGGTTTCGCACCGTTTATGACAAAATATAAGCGTGCCGAATTGATCTTCTTCGACCTTGAGGTGCTCAGAAAAGTAAATCAGATAGACAAAATTCAACTTATTTTCGGAGGTAAAGCCCATCCCAGTATGGAGTTGAAAACCAGATTATCAAGGATATTTTTAAAAATATCTAAGTACTTATAAAAAAAATAAAAATTATTTCCCTGGAAAAATTACGCCATGAACCTGGCTGCAAAAATGGTTTACAGAGTTGACATCTGGTTGGATACTCCTATTCGTCCCTACGAAGCATCGGGTACAGTGGTATGAAGACTGATAATAATGGAGTCGGGAATTTCAGTGTGCTTGCCGGATTGTGGATTGACTAATGGACAGAAAATGTATTAGATTGGACTATTGGATCTCAACCCGAAGAGAGCTTTTCTGACGAAGAGACTAGAATCGCTGAAATTAACCACATTTGCAATAAGCTCTACTATATCCTCGTCCCTATGTACTATGATCGAAAAGACGAATAGTGCAAGATTATCAACAACTCCATAGGCATGATAGCCTATTATTTCAACAGCAACAGAATGATGTGCCGTTATGTCATACGTGCTTACATTTAAATTACAAAAAGTACGAAATAGAGAGCAAAGGATATGAACTTGTCAAATCCTGAAAGTTGAGTAGACCTGAGAAATACACACAAGTAACTGAGCAGAAATAAGGAGACGGCTTATTGGTCAATAATGAGAAAAAGCTCGAATTTTGGAGTATTTCTACATCCGATATGTTGCAAAAACTCCAAACAACAACTGACGGTCTAAGAAGTTCAGAAGTCGGTGAACGTCTTAATAGGTATGGAGCTAATATTCTTAAACCAAAAAAAGAACCGACACCCTCATACTCCTGCTGTCTCAATTCAGGAGTCCAATTACTCTTATCCTCATTTTTGCATCGGGACTTTCTTTTTTTCTTGATGATGTCACAGATACTGTAATCATCTTAATTATCATCATGATCAGCAGTATGCTGGGTTTTTGGCAGGAAAAATGAGTTGCTGACGCTTTTGAAAAACTACTGGCTGCGGTGCAGATAAAGGCTGTCGTGCTCAGAGATGGTGAAGAGAAAGAAATTCCTGTGGAAGAGATTGTGCCTGGAGATATAACAATCCTCAACGCCGGAGATATTATACCTGCAGACTGTCTAATTCTGGAATCAAAAGACCTTTTTGTTAGTGAAGCAACTCTCACAGAGACCTATCCCGTAGAAAAAGTAGCCGGCGTGCTGAACGCAGAGACCCCTCTCGCGAAGCGCACAAATTCTCTTTGGATGGGAACTAGTGTGGTCAGCGGTAGCGGAAAAGTGTTGGCAGTTTCTACAGGAAAGGAAACTGAGTTTGGAAAAATATCAGAGAGATTAAAACTCAGGCCCTCAGAAACAGAATTTGAAAAAGGAATTTCAGATTTTGGACATTTCCTGATGGAAGTTACGACACTGATGGTATTAATCGTATTTGTGATCAATGTATATCTCAAACGCCCGATTCGTGAATCTTTTCTCTTTTCGCTGGCTCTTGCAGTTGGGCTGACTCCTCAACTCCTTCCTGCAATCATCAGCGTTAATTTTTCCCACGGAGCAAGAGAGATGGCACAAAAGAAAGTTATTGTCAAGAGACTAGCTTCCATTGAAAACCTTGGAAGCATGAACTTGCTCTGCTCCGACAAGACCGGTACTCTGACCGAAGGAGAGCTGCAACTTCACTCTTCTCAGGATCTCAAAGGAAATCAGAATGAAAAAGTCCTCCCTTTATGCCAGCCTTAATGCCTCTTACCAGAAAGGCTTTGAAAACCCAATCGATAGGGCAATTCTTGAACAGAATAAATTTGATCTGTCCCAGTATGAGAAACTGGATGGAATTCCTTATGATTTCCTGCGCAAAAGATTGAGTATCCTTGTCTCAAAAAGCGGTATGAATCTTATGATCACTAAAGGTGCTCTCAAGAATATTCTTGAAATTT
>PLUB01000119.1 GCA_003164755.1 Methanosarcina sp.
ATTTTGATAAACTCCTAATTATTTGATTATTGGATATTTTAAATGTCTTAACAATAATTTATACTCATAAAAATTCTTACTTATTTTGCTCTTAAAGAAGAATACAAACCTCTTAAGTCAGAAGACGACGAACTTGATGAAAGTAATTCCTTAATCGATTGTAAATTTTTATTATCATTTTTGAGTCCATATATCTAAACAAAACAGTTGTTTGATCAGATCTGAAGCTAATGTAGTCATTATATTAAAATATTTATTTTACAGCAATTTATGGTTTTTCCGATATTGAACTTGAGAAAGAATGTATTGATCGATTTTTTTTCAAGATATTTCTTGGTTTTCCTGAGTACATATAAGAAAGTACCACAATCTGATCATTCAGAAAAAGAATTATTGATAACTGCAAGGGAATAAATATGAAGATAGTTAAAAAGCCAACTTAAGTGCTTTGATTTTGAAAATAAAAATAGGACTTATTCAAGATCTGCTCTTATCTATTCAGATCCTGGGCATGTAGAGGCATATAAATCTCGAGAAAATGAAGCAAAAACAAAGAGACTTAGAGAAGGAACCTGGACAAAAAAGGTACCGAATCACACTTTGGATATAAATGTCATATAATAAAGAATAGGGTTTATGAACTGATCGGAAGATTAAAAACAACAACTGCTTCACATCATGATTCCAAGGTAAATTTATTAGAAAAAATGAAGTTGTTTACAGAGACAAAGGATACTTTGGAGCAAAATCAAAAGGTTATTATGCAACAATGAAAAGAGCAGTAAAAGAACATATTATGGGAAGAAAGGATATCTAAAAAACAAGAGAATTGCTTAAAAAAAGTTTAGAGGAACAAGCTTATTCAGTAACTAAAAAGATATTCAAATCAGGAAAAGTTTTTGTTATTACTATTCAAAGAGTGAATCTAAAGATGTTGTGTAAAGGTTTTTGTTATAATTTTAATCATTTGATGACATTGAAAATTAAAGGAGTATTTTAAGGATAGTGGAAGCTATCTTTAAAATCAAGGAATAATGAATCAGAAAAGAAAAAATTGGGTCAAATACAAGAATTTGTAGAGAAGAGGTGAATAGAATTTCAGCGAAAAGCAAAATCAAAGGTAAATAGGAATCCTCTTTAGTAGTTCTGACAAAGAAATTAAACAATGAGTTAAATTATTCAGCCTGACAAAAAAAATGTCAAAGCCATCTTTACTAAGATTCAATGTACAAATTTCAGCGAGCTGATTTTATTTAGCTGTCAGCTAAAGATCATGTTTTTCAGTTTTCCATCAGTTGGTAATCAGAAGTATATGTTGCTTCAAAATATATTTCAGTAAGCTGATTTTTTTGTAGGGCGATAAGTAATCAATAAGTTAATATTAATTAACAGTACACTTACTATTAATATTTTATGGGAGTTACTTAAAATGTAATCCTCATAGTATAAAAATTAACACTTTATCATATGAGAAAAATGATTTTTATAGTCACTTAACAAAATTTACACACTGATCCTAAAATTAGAGATGAAACATGGAAAGTACGGAAAAAAAGCTGGAAACAGGTAGTAAGAGAAAAGCTTTTCAGTTGCTTTCAGAGCTTTCCTTCATTTAACTTTAAATTCTAAAAGCATTAGGACGATGTGTTCACTTGATGATAAATTAATTTCGCCAAGATCATGAAGTTTTACTTTTTATTTGATGACTACAAGCTTAAACAAGAAAATCTAGGAAATCTTGTAATAATTAATAATTATACATACTAACTTAAGAATAATATATTGAAATCTATTTGAATCACAAACTAATATGCTGGAGATGGACGAAGATGGAAAAAAGCGGAAATCTTAAAGAAATTAGATCTCTTCTTAAAAAATTCACAAACGCTCATGGGATTTCGGGCTATGAAGATGATATCCGTGATCTTCTTGAAATGGAAATAGAGCCATATGTTGACACTATTCGGAGAGATATCATGGGGAATCTTATAGCTACCAAAAAAGGAGACAGACCTTCTGTAATGCTGGCTGCTCACATGGACGAAATTGGGCTCATGATCAAATATATTGATGATAACGGATTTCTCCGTTTTGTAGAGATCGGAGGATGGTTTGACCAGACACTCCTCAGCCAGAGAGTTATAGTTCATGGCAAGAAAGGTTCAATTCCAGGTGTAATTGGTTCCAAGCCTCCACATTTGATGAAAGAAGATGACAGGAAAAAGCCTGTGAAATTGGAAGATATGTTTATTGATATCGGAGCGAAGGATCGGGAAGATGCTGAAAACATCGGAATAGAGATCGGTACGTCAGTTAGTATTGACCGCGAATTTCTGTCTCTAGCAAACGGTATGGTTACTTCCAAAGCTTTTGATGATCGTGTTGGGATTGTAATCCTAATAGAGGTTATGAAACAGCTTTCTAAGCATAAAATTGAAGCAAATATCTCTGCTGTAGGTACGGTTCAGGAGGAAGTAGGACTGAAGGGAGCAAAAACCTCTACTTTTGGGCTTGTACCTAACGTGGCTATTGCTCTTGATACCACTGTTCCTGGCGATTATCCAGGCATCAGCAAAATCGATTCTTCCCTTGAAGTAGGGAAAGGGCCTGTAATTAACGTAGCCGATGCATCTGGAAGAGGCCTTATAGCCCATCCTCAGGTTCTTAAGTGGCTGAGGGAGACTGCAGCCGATAATAAAATTTCGTATCAGTTGAACGTTGGTTCTGGTGGAACTACTGATGCTACATCGATACACCTCACAAAAGAAGGTATTCCTACAGGCACTGTTAGTATAGCCACCAGGTATGTCCATTCCCCAGTTGAGGTTCTGGATATATCAGACGTTGAAGCAAGCGTCTTGTTGATTGTAAAAGCAATAGAAAATGTTAGCAGATATTTCTGATCAACTTTCCGTAGATTTACCAAGAATGCCATCTACTTTCTTGATATGATAGTAGCTCAAAAATTAATCTAACCTTCAATGAATAATTGTTGGTAAATAGGCAAACCAATTGTGCATATGTGTATATCTGCGGAATAGCGAGTAATGTTATTGAAAACAAATTATAAAATAATTCCGCATCTACTTTGGTTTTTTTTATGCGTAGATGCTTTCGTATCTCGTGTATTGTTGTTGTTGCTTTTCATAAGTTATACAAAGTTTGGAAGCAAGGAAAAAAACTTTTATGGTTGCCTAAACCACCAAATTTGTGTATTATTTCTGCCAATTTAAATTACTAATTCATAGGGTAGCGAAATAG
This sequence comes from Methanosarcina sp., assembly GCA_003164755.1. GTDB lineage: Archaea > Halobacteriota > Methanosarcinia > Methanosarcinales > Methanosarcinaceae > Methanosarcina. The sequence continues at coordinate 3,262 of PLUB01000119.1, forward strand.
CCTAAAATACCAATTTAACATTGCGTGATCAAAGTCACATTTGAGCTTTCTATAGCAATTCACTAATTTGTTTTTAGAAATTTTTGACAGCCAAAATTGGAACAAACTTTCTACCCAAAATAACGATACAGTAATGCTCAAAAAAAGTATTTTGGAGAATACTTTGATTTATTTGAGCTTTTTATTCGAAGAGTTTCATACTTGTATCTAAGCTAATTTCATATTAAGAAAGGATTTGTGTCCTTGTATCAATTGAGGATTTCGACGAACCCTCAATTTTGTCATATGCTTCTCAATTTTGTCATATGCTTATAAGTGGCGCATAAATAACTCGTGAAAATCAGAGGTTTCTGGAATCCCCTACCTAATATTATCTAAATGGATTTAAAGTATCCATTAACAAAGAATTTATTTTAATGAAATCAAAATCTTATTTTTTTGCATGTTTGTTGAAAAAATCTGTAGCCCTTTATCACCTGTTTGCTTTTATTTCCAAAACGCACAGGGTATATTTTCTGTTCTTTTTTTTCGCACTTCATTGAGGTGATTTAGAGCAGATCTTCTTAAATGCATGAAAACAAAAAAATTGGTTCCACTGGAAATTTAATTCTGAAAAAATCAAACTAATTAACTGACAATCGGATATTTTTACAAATTCTATATATGGAGAAAAACAAAAGTATTTTAAGTTGCATAATCTTGGAAATGAAAACTTCTCCGATGTATGTGAATTAGTTTTTGCAGAAGACTATATGGAAAGAAACTTGAGGCCAGAAGAGCTAATAAAAAGAAGCTTATTGGAGAAAGTACCCTCTGAAGGGAATTTTTCAATAATCTAGCTCCTGGTAGATGAGTCTCATATTTTAGTATTTTCAAGGAGAAAGCATTCATTGGAGAACTTATTCACCGTTTTCTATATAGAGCTGGCGAGATGGTTTCATTTTCTTCTGGAAACCAAGCGACTTGCGTCTTCATCCGAATGTAATTTATTAGAGTAAACTTCTTACCTCCCACAACTTACTGATCGTGATGATAGTCTGACTCTAAAAACCTCAGTCTACTTTATATGCAGGAAAATCCCCAAGTTATCTGGAGAAGATCGGAGGCAAAAGAGGAGCTGCACTTATAGTTTATGATCATTTTGAGTCTTCCCACCTTGTGCATTCACCTACAGAAATATGGTACATATGGGGGGGTATATAATGTTTCTCGAACTCCAAGCAAACAAACACGGCGAAGAATTCGCAACTTAATAATTTAAACAATTATTTGTCATATTTTAAGAGTAAGTTTCGGAGTGAAAAAGCTGAAATGTTGATCAACTTTGATACTCATCAGGAGATTATTTAAATACTAACTGTGATACTTCAACTCTGTTAATGTAATTCAGTTACAGCTGAAAGTATTTTCTGATGGTAGTATTAAAATAATTGCAGCAAATAAGTGGTGAAGTTTATGAAAAGAAGGGCCTGGAAATTCGGAGACAATGTGGATACAGATGCAATAATACCCGGAAGATACCTGGTTTTCAATACCCCGGAAGATCTTTCAAAGTATACATTTGAAGGGGTACGCTCAGAGTTTGCAAAAAATGTTCAAGAGGATGATATCGTGGTCGCTGGAAGTAATTTTGGATGCGGGTCCTCTCGCGAGCATGCACCCCTAGCTTTTAAAGGGTTAAAGATAAACTGTGTAATTGCAAAGTCTTTTGCAAGAATTTTTTTCAGGAATTCGATAAATATCGGAGTTCCTGTTCTTGAATGCCCGGATACTGACCGGATCGATGATGGAGATGAGCTTGAGGTAAACCTTTCAACCGGAGTTATTGAAAACAAAACAAAAGGAGAAACCTACCAGGCAACCCCACTCCCTGATTTTGTCCGAGAGATCGTTGATGTGGGAGGGCTTGTGGAATATGCTAGAAAACTTGTTTCTAAGCGCTAAGGAAAGAAATCTATACACAGACATACTTCTTAAAAATATTAATATGATTTGAAAATATCGATTTTGATCCAAGATATTTATTTATCACTGATTGCTTGGAAAATAAAAACATGATCATTAGTCTACAGTTAAATTAAATAAGCCCACATAAATCCACTTTGTGAATCTTAGTAAATATGATTATTGATTGTTGTTTAACCCAGGCTGTAAAGTCATTATGAGATAATATCTTACTTATTTGATATTTCGCAATAAAATAAGCAAGTTTGCCTATAAATTCGAAAGGAGCAAAAATATGACGCAGTATAAGATTCCGGTTATCCCAGGTGACGGAATAGGCCCAGAAGTCATCTTCGAAGGCAGAAAAGTCATAGATGCAGCCGGCGAAAGATTTGGTTTTGATATAGAATGGATTGAATACCCGCATGGGGCAAATCATTACCTAGAAACAGGAGAATTGATTTCGGAAGGGACATTAAAAGAATTATCCGGCTATCCTGCCATTTACCTCGGTTCCATTGGAGACCCGAGGATTGCCCCAGGGATTCTTGAGAAGGGAATCTTATTAACCGCACGCTTTTATTTTGATCAGTATGTCAATCTTCGCCCGATAAAGCTCCTCGACGGCGTCTGGACCCCGCTCAAAGACAAAACATCAAAAGATATCGACTTCGTGGTGGTCAGGGAAAACACAGAAGATTTCTACGTTGGAATAGGTGGCAGGGCAAAAAAAGGCGCGAGCAAAGATATTCTCGAAGTTAAAAGGACGCTATACTCTGCAAAATTCGGCCTTGATATTGAGACTGACAGTGAAGAAATAGGGTATCAGATAGGCTTGATTTCCAAAGAAGGCACAAAAAGAGTTATGGAGTATGCTTTTTCCATTGCCGAAAACCGAAAGAAACATGTTTCATCCGTGGACAAAGCAAATGTACTTTCCGACATTTACGGCTTATGGAGAGAAGAATTCAACACGATCTCTGCAAAACATCCGTCCGTTAAAACTGACTTCAATTTCGTTGACTCCATTACCATGTGGTTTGTGAAAAATCCAGAATGGTTTGATGTTGTCGTAACCCCGAATATGTTCGGAGATATAATCACCGATCTCGGAGCCATAATTCAGGGCGGTCTCGGCCTCGCTCCCGGAGGGAACATTAACCCGAAAGGCACAAGTATGTTCGAGCCTATTCATGGCTCCGCCCCGAAATATAAGAATCAGAATAAAGTCAACCCGATTGCAACAATCTGGGCAGGTGCTATGCTCATCGAACAACTAGGAGAAAAGGAAGCTTCAGCCACAATAGTGGATGCAATCCAGAAAAATCTTCTTGCCAGCATAGTCAAAACTTATGATATGGGTGGTATGAGCAGTACCTCAGATGTAGGGAGCGACATTGCAAGAAGAGTTATGGATAGTTAATTCAAATCGTTCTCTCTTTACTTTTATCTTTTTATTGGTTTTATTTTTTCAGTCCATTCTTTTTTTCTTCATCTCCTTCTTTAGATTGTTTTTAGTCTCTTTTACATGCAAATTCTAGAAAATATTTCGATGGCTTCTATGGAAATATTTATAGCTTTGCGGTTTGTTTATGAATTTAGAGGATTTCGATAAAATCCTGAATTTCATCATATGCCTATAAATGGTATATCCGTGATTCGTGAAAATCAGATGTTTGTCGGAATCCTTTATAGTATCTTAATTTGCCAAAATTAGGGAGAAAAAGTGTGCAGTGTGCGTTATGTAGGAATAAGGATTGCCTTAAAGGCAAAAACTGTTCTGTTATTAAATCGGGGCTTAAATTTAGTGGTGATGACCTTAAAGCAGTAAGGATTTCCTCCTGGCTCGCTTCCAGTAATGTGAAAAGGACAAAGCTGGAAGAAATTACGATTTATGCAAAAAGGTTGGGATACCGAAAAATAGGAATTGCTTTTTGTATAGAATATGAAAGGGAAGCACGGCTAGTCTATGATATTTTGTCAAGGTATTTTGAAGTGTTTTCGATTTGCTGTAAAGTTTGTGGATTAGATAAAACCGAGTTAGGAATACGTGAATCTGATGATTCTGAATTTGAAGTTGCCTGTAATCCTATAGGACAAGCTATTCTTCTGAACGGCGACTTTACTGATCTGAATATTCTTCTCGGGCTTAAAACAGGGTATGATATTATTTTTGCAAAATATTCTGCAGCTCCTTCGATAACTCTTCCTCTCCAGGAATTACCTCAGTTCTGGGATTCCGGAATCGATATTATTGAATGAACGATACTAGATTATTTCTTTTTTGAGTCAAAGTTCGGGAAGATACATGATCGAAAAATCTAAGCTTGCATCTTCGATCTCATTTTTATACTAGCTCTGAATGCTTGAAAATCATAGCTCAAATTTTTGTTATATTCAGGGATTTAAGTGTTAGGGGGTACAGTCCGATTTTTGTGATCAATATGAAGACAGTGATTTAGATAATCAAGGCTTTTCCTGCGAGATTTTCAAGTTTGTGGCGGAATAAGATGATATCTATATTTCCTGTTCTAGCAAGAGGGAATGCTCGATTCCTAAATCAGTCTTCTCTCAAATTATCAGGAATATGAATCTTGTTGTTATGAGTAATGTAAAAATTCAATGAATTACTAGTGATAAATGCAGAATAATCTTCCAGTTTAATGAATTTTAAAATAAATAGTTCTTACGATGTTGTCAATATCTACAAAAACTTTAATTGAAAATAGGAGTCTGTGGTGTATACAGACTTAGAGACAAAATTTAGAGAATTTCATAAATCTCTAAATTTTGTCACATGCTTAGAAATGCTAAGTAAATGATTCGTGAAAGTTAGAGGTCTAGGAATCCTCTATAATTTAACATGAAATTACTTACTAAATTGGTTCCTAACTTACTCTCTTCATCCTTTTTTCTATAATTAGATTATTTCACTAATTATTACTCTAGCCTATAATTACGAATAACTCAGTCTCAACAATGATCTTTTTTTGAATTTCTCTCTTTTGAGACCTTGTCTCATCTTTTTATATTTCGTCATTTGCAATCGTATGCTATATAATTGTGGTAATTTTCCCTTTCAGAGCAATAATTCCCTTTACGTGTCCAAATGATCTCTTCTTAAGGCTAAAAAACATTTTTACTTTGTGTTTCCTCTTTCTTGTTGCTTCCTGAAAATCTGCGTTCGAATCTATCTAAATATCTCTGACGCCTTTCTGTGAATCTCAAGTTTTGGAATTTGCACTCAAATTGGTATAATTTCACAGCATATCTAAGCTATGAAGCAAGCTTATCTATTGAAGAAATATCTTTGAAATTGCCTATTTCAGCAATTAAAATTGCTGCACCAATTTCTTCAATATCCGAAAACGAAATTAAAATTTACATTTCATTTTTATACTTACAATAAATATAATTACAAACTTCACTCTTCAACATTTTTATTCAAAAATCAAGATATTTTATAAAATTCAGACAAATCTGGAGTCTAATATAAAGAGCTTAGAGATATTTCTATGTCCAAAATCTCTCTTCTCTAAATCTTTTTTAAAATATTGCAAAGGCTTTCTATAATCTGATCAATACTCTCACCGAAGAGATTCCTGGTAAGAGAATTCTGTCATTCTTGCCAAAAAGATCTTTCAACACATAATTTAGATTAAACATTTTAGGTATGAGAATGGAGTAAGCTTCATTTTTTACATTCATTTTTTTTGTGCAAATTGATGGCAAAGCCTAACATAAGACCGAAAGTAGTTATGATCTGTTTGGGAAATCTTGATTCTGAAGCGAGTTATTAAGCACAATTTGTGCAATGAATTCTGAATCTACTTTATCTGTCTTTATATGCGTAAATGTCTCAAATTCCTTGTATTTTTAGCTATAATAGGTAGATGTTTTATCAATGAGTCCTAAATAGGAATACAAAAGTCACTTGTTGATTCACCTGCACCAACTTCACATTTTTTCTGATATAACCCAAATTCTTAAGAGCTGAAATTCGATCATAATCTCTACCAAAACTTTGCTTCTGTTTTTCACTTGAAATATGAGGATAAGTAAAAATGAAAAAATTTAACTATTCAGTCTATCAAAAAACAGTTGGATAATATTTTTTTTGATTCAAAGGAGACTTTTGATTACTAACTGAGGTAAAAATAATAGTCAATGTCAAGTAAATAAGCTCACCGAGATTTGCTCAGTGAATCGTAGCAAAGATGCTTGTTTATATTTTTTTGCTCAGGCTAATAGTTAATTAAAAATGTTTGTTAATGTCTAAACCACAAGAATTGTCTAGTATTTCTAAGAATGCGAATCATTATTTTATTAAGCAGCGGCGTTGACTAAAAAACCAATTTAACATCTGCGATCAAAATCACATTTAAGCCGTCGATGGCAATTCAGTGATTAGTTTTTCGATGGTTTTGAAAACCAAAATTACGACAAATATCCTGCCCAAAATAAAGATAGAGTCGATGTTCAAAAAAGGTTAAGTTGAAAAATACTTTTATTTATTTGTGCCTGCTATTCAAAGAATTTCTAATTTTTTTGAGTTTAAGAATAATGAATTGAAATTTATCTTTGTGTTACTTATTTTTATTCCTAAACCTCTTCCTTCAAAACATTTTGCCTTACTCCGTAGTAATTTCATTAATTTTTGCAATAAATTCAGTGCTCTGAATTGCATTTTGCAATATACCCAGTTCTTCTGGAGAAAAGCCGAGTGCAAGTCCAAGAAGCTGAGAATAGTGAAGTACAGGTATCGAGTAATTTGTTCCAAATTTTTCATTGACTGCAAGCTGTCCCCTGTCAAACTGGAGATGGCAGAAGGGACATGCATTGACAATACAATCCACCTTTGCTTTCTGAATGCAGACAAGTTTACGCTCAAGTATTTCCATGGATTCGGTAGCGTGTCCTGAACGGACTCCGCCTCCTGCCCCGCAACAGATCATTTTGTCTTTGTAGTCCACGCTTTTTGGACCTATGGCTTCAACAAGCTCATCAAAGAAAACTGGATATTCCGTTTCTCCAAGATTTCGGTATTTTGAGGGCTTTATCAGGTGACATCCATAGTGAAGGGCCACTTTTAAGTTAAGGGGCCTTGTAACATAGTTCTTGAGTTTATCAGGCCCAAACTCCTTGTATAGAAACTCGATTATGTGCCTTACTTCTATAGTTCCCTTAAATTCCATGCCAATTCTTTTCAAGCAGTTGTTTGTATAGGCTCTCATTTCATGATCCTTTTTCAGTTCTATGTTAGCATCTGCTAGGGAGCCATAGCAGCCATTACAGATTGTCAGGATATCCCTTCCCAATTTTTCAGATAAAACTATGTTTCGGCTTGCTAAGGCAAGCCATGTTGCTTTGTCAAAGGACTTGAACACCCCAGGTGCAGGGCAACAAGAGGCCCCTGGCAAGTCGCAAGCATCGACCTCGAGCTTCTGCAGGCAGAGTTTCGTTGCTTTCTCAATTCCTGGGTAACGATTGGGTACGATGCAGCCAAGAAAAAGCGATAGTTTTGCCATAAATTCTACTCCTTATTTTTCAGCCATCGGCTTTTCAAATTTACAAACTATAGAAAAAGTTTTCAGTTCTTCGGGGATTTCCATATACTTCTGTATAGTCTCAGATACGGATTCAAGTCCTATATTTGCCATTTTTTTGTGATTCTTCGTCTAAATGAACTGCTGTGCATACTGCATCATCATCTATATTTAGATGTCATGTAATTGTGCAATTTTTCTTGCTATAGCATTAATTGCTTTTGAGATCCAATTGATTTCTTATTTCGGCAATTTTTTTTAGCTTGCTATTTTTCTTTCTTGCCACTGCCTGAGCAATCTGCATTCGAACCCACACTGCTACTTTAGATCATATCGTTATGTTTCTGCAGTTGTAAAATTTATCAGCATATTGGCATACATTAGGAACAACCTCAAACCATTATGCAAGCTTATATTCTGAAGAAAAATCCGTGGAATTGCAAATTTCAGTAATCAGAGTTGATGCATCAATTTTCCTAATACTCGAAAATGATATTAAAATTTCCGATCTATTTTATGTTTTCTTAAGCATAATTGGAAATTTATGTATCTAAAGCTTCGATTTCGTAGTTAAGTTGTTTTATAAGATCCAGAAATGGCAGAAATCTCAATTGTGCGCTATGAGATTTATCTGTGTCCAGGATCTCTCTTATCTGAACACTTTTTCTACGAAAATTTGTCGAAAGGATTTTTATTAACTAAGCAATGCTTTTACCTGAAGAGATTTGTGATCTAATTTTGTTGTCATTCTTGTCAAAAATTTCTGTCAGCACATCATTTAGGTCAAATATTTCAGGTATGAAATGGAATGAGCTTAATTTCATATATCTGGTCTTTCTAACTATTTACCTCATCAAAAATTAGTTGGCTGATTTCTATTTTGAGGCAATATAAACTTTTGATTCCGAAATGATATAAATATAAAAAAATGATCAATAGCTTAGAGCTAAAGGAAATAAGATTACCAAAATTTGCTCAGTGAATCATAGTGAAAATGGTATTTATTTATTCTTCCCAGGTTTAAATAGTTTCCCTTTTTGTACAAATTTATGGAGTATCTTAAGATGAGAACTAAATTTTCTATGATATTTTTGAAAAATTTTATATCGAACTCATCTTATTCAGGCAGTTGCGCAATAAATTTTGAATTTACCTTATTTATATTTTCATGCGTAAAAGCTTTCATATCTGTGCGTTTAAAACTAAATAAATCTAGATGCTTTATCGACCATAAAGAAGATCCTTATTTGGGATCAATAACTAGATTTTCATGACCAAGCATGTTTTCGTTCAGAGAGAATACCTTTGATTACATTATAAGGCATTTATTACTTCTTTTAAAAGCCTTTCTCATAATATATTTAAGTTCTTTGCGCATAGGTCGCTCCTGAAGATATGAATCATAAATATACTTCAGCACAACTCCTGCAATCAAACCCACACCTATCCCAGCTACTATTCCCATTAATGTTCCAATTAGTAGATTATCAGATATATATTTCTCCGTCATTTCTATACCCCTCTAAATATTCCATTTATTTTTATTTATTCAATATTAGTCTTAAATAAATTAAAGTAATTATTTGTTTGATTTAAAGTAGTTTTTGGTAGGGTACCGGAAATATAAGCGCTGCTATGACTTCAAAGGTTTTCGAATTCTCTTCATCGATTACCCCAGTTAATGTACTAAAATAGTAAGAAAAACGTAGGCAAATTATAGTAAATCCTTTTAATATAGATTCTTAATTGGGAAAGAGTCTTGCAATTTTGTGACATGTGAATAAGATTGAAGCTTCCAGTTAATTAACTTACCAGGTTTCATTATAACAGCCAAAAACTTTTTCACACCAGTAAATAAATTACTTAATTTATATTATTTTAAATAATAAAAGTGTGTGGAAAATATCGAGATCCGACCTATTGTTATATGGAAGCAAATTTATGGTGTTTCCGTTTGGCCTAAACAATGAATTACTTGGCTTACCGGGGAGACTTTTATTTGAAGTCCTATAGAAAAAACATTGCTTGAGTCAAAATTTTCTTAGGATTAAAGCACTTAATATGCAAAAAACACTATCATGTTAATCATAAATATTATGCCCTCAATAGTCTGAAGTTTTAACTCATGGTTTTATGCCATAGGAACCTGGGCCATGCCGTGGACAGAATTTACCGGCCTAAATCCTTCGATTAATTTCTGACCGTATCTATCATAAACATCTACTGTAATCGTGTCTGTATTCATTCAATACCCTCAATTATTGTTGATCCGGCTGAATTTAGATATCAAAAAGTTGATCTTGTGAACTGCTGGTGAAGAAATACCTGCAGCCCGATAGAAGGTTTGCTCGAAAATACTGAAAACCCTAGGATTATATCTAGATTCAATTGTTTATAGTTTTTATGCATATATTCTAAAGTGTATTGACTAAAACTAATTAGTAGTAAAATTACGTAATTCTGATCTTATGAATTATAGCATAGGGAAATCTTCCAATGCCAGTTAATAAATGATTTAATCTTAGCCCATACAACAGATCTATAATTGATCCAAGGTGTTTGTACCCCCTAACCTACTCACAAAAATGCCTTAAATGGCCTCATAATAGATCTTATTCTACTTTATTTAATTAGCTTAGGTGACGGTCGATCCAAAATGTTAAAAAAGTTGATCTTTGTGAGCTACAAGGTAAATACCTGCAGTCAGATCAAATATCTACTTGAGTATATGGGGGTTATACACCATTTATACTTAAATTCAGGTAATTATATACTTTTATGAATATATTTTATGAGCTTAAATTAATTAGTATTAACATTATGTGGTCTTGATCTTATGAATTATACATAGGTAAACTTTTTCCCGACAAACGATAAAATGACTTCATATCAGCCCTTATAATATGTTTACAATTCATTCAATGTAAGATAACCTTAACCTACTCCAGAAAATGCCTTAAATCGTTTCACAATCGATCTTATTTTGTTTTATTAATCAGCATAGGTGAGCAGGCAAATCTGAAATATAGAAAAGTTGATCTTGTGACCACAGGAGGTCGTTTGTCTGCAGTCCGGTAGAGAATCCGTTTTAAGGTTTGAGAGCCTACAAAATATAATTAGATTTGGTTATTTGTATATTTTTATATAGCCTTTATATCATACTTATTTGAACTAAATAGTATGTAAAATATACAAAATCCGATCTAAAAATCGAAGTGGCATTTTTATTAATTTAATTCTATTATTTTGAAAGAATGTATATATATATAAAAAATCTCGTGAAGTGACTTACCGTTATATTGCAGTAAAATCATGGGGTTTCAACTGGTCAAAAAAAAGACTCATTCTGGGGTCAATAGTGAGACTTTTATTGGAAGTCCTTGGATAAATGCCCTTGCCAAAAAATGGACCATATAGCCTTATAATGACTTATTTTTGATTTGACGTGTATGAATCCCGCTTGCATGCAGAAGAAAACTAAATAAATATTTAACATGAAATTCAATTAATTTTGTTTGCATTGTTAATAGCGTTCTTTGCATTTTGCTGCGTAGAAAGCTGAGATCAATTATGGACACTATAACAAAAATACTGCTTACATTACTAGCAATCCTATGGGCCTTAATATTATATGGGAAGGTATCAGACGATCAGAATATATGGTATTACTTCAAGCGACTGAATTGCCATGAACGGGAATCTATGAAACTACTCGATGTCGACAGTCCTAAGCTCGGCTTCGTGTAAAAGAAAACTAACTTAATATCAAATAAAATATCTACACATATCAATTATAAGAAGTAAAAACGGTGCGATCATGGCTCGTCCATAAAAACTCACTCCTCATATTACTAAACAAATCGATGAAAATATTGCTTTAGGACTTCCCTATGCTCTTGCTGCTGAAGCTGCGGGAATCACATATAGACGTTCAATGAATGGATGTCTAAAGATAAGACAGAGAAATTGGGAAAATATTTTCAGTTTTCACAATATATTAACAAATACAATGCGATGCGGCTAAAAAACTTTTGGAACGACTGAAAATTGCTGCTGATGCTGGAGACACGCGAATCTGCATGCGGATTCTCGACCGAAGGTCTTCGGATGACTTTGGAAGCGGAAATATAGGAAAATGGATGCTGTATCAGAAAATAAAAACGAGAATGTTGAGTTAATTGTCATTGATACAGATGGAATTAAAGAAAATTCTAGAGAAAATTGCGCTGGTTAGATAAAATCAAAAATCTTCAACTATATAATTTATTATTCAAATAGGATATAGTTTTAATAGAATCTTCACTGCTTCCTTATCCTATCCTGCTTTTTTAAGTTCCTTCTTAAACATCTCATTATGCGCTTGAGTTTTTTCCAGTCTTGCTCCATATCCGCTTTCTCAATTTCGTCTTCCTTTGTATTATTTTGTATTCTTTTTGTCTTATCAATCAAAAGGATAACCCGGCGATGACCACATCAGTTTGACTTGCATATTCCGAAGATAAGACAGTATCTTGAAAGGAAAAAGGTAATCAGAAATTTGTTTTTTCTTTTCATCATATATAGGTAATACTCTATAAAATATTGTCAAAAATTAGCAATATGTATCTGGATCAAAACTTTTATTATTTTAAACAATGATAATCAATTTTGTATTTTGTAACTATTATTCGTTATGAATCTTATAATCCAAAGATTAGGGGGAAATGAATGACAGCTATTAAATCCCAAAACAAACACAAAAAACATATTTTCATATCAACTTTGTTGTTTATTGTGTTGATGTTTACACTGCTGACAGGTACAGCTTGTGCTGCAGGTTTTAGCATAACTGGAATCGGTCTGGCTAACTCGATGACAAATGAAAATCTGGCACAAGATATTCAAAGTCAGATATCTCCTGCTCAGTTACAACAACATCAAAATCTGATAGAGATGCAAAATGCTATTGTAGCTCACATTGCAAATCTACCACAAAAACCATCAAACTCTAATGCTCTGCTAGATCAAATTCAGGGAGGAACTACATCAGGCGGGGACACATAGTCACAAAATAGATAATGTTCAAGATCACAAACTACACAAGGTTTAGGATCACAAACTACAACACATAGTGGACATGGGCACAGATGACTTTTACTGAAAACATACATAGGATTTGTGTCAAAATCTCTGAAGTTCCTAAGTAACATCCAGAATAAAAACATTGTTGTACTGTTAATTATATGCATTTATTCACAGTACTTCTTAGAAATACAATTATTTTTTTGATTAACATTTATTTATATAACAAAAAGTAATATAACCTTATAGGGTATCGGAAAGAAATTCTTTTGTTTCCCCAATTAATTCACCCCCACTCCGTTATTTAAAAAACAGAAGCACATTTACTTTTTTAAACTTCTTCTTCTAATATTTATAGGACTTATGCGGTTGAATTAAAAATTAGAACTTTTTCTTATATATATTAATCTCCGTTTCTTTTTCAAGATATTCTAACAACAAAGGAAATATTTCTCTAAAATGCTTGGACTTTAAGTGTTTATCAAGGTTACTTTTATCACGCCATTCTTCTAATATCGTCAAGATTCCTGGATTATCTAATTCCTGATAAAGTCCATAGTCTATGCAGCCTTCTCCCTTTACAGATTCTTCAACAAGTTTTTTACACAAAACTATAAATTCTTGAATTTTTTCAGGTTTGACGTAGTTTTTTGCAACAACTCTTATTGTCAATTAAATCACCGGCTTCTTAACATAATTCATTCTACTAAAATTCCTATAATTATCTTACCATTATATATCTATTATGAAAATTTTTCATTCTCAAAATTCATTTTTCCCTTAATAAGCCACCATAGACAAATTCTTGATTAATCTTTGAATATGAACAACTCTCCCGAATGAATGGATTTTCCCGTAAAAAGCTATGCATTAATAAAAAACAGTAAATCGATTTTGTGAAGTGTGGTTGATTATGTATCTTTTTCTTCCCAATGAAAAACAGGAATTGCTCGGCTGTTAGCAGAATGAGTTAAACAGTTAGGGTAAAATAAGTTTTAAAGCATCGAGCTGACCATCTCACTAATTACACAAACAATATTTTATTGTTGTTAACTTCACGTTGATAGATATTATCCCCATGTATAATTTAAACTGGTTGGTAACCTAATTTCAAGGGCAAAATGACATTCCTTAAGGTAATTGATATTGTCCGATCCCTGTTTTATCTTCTAATTGTATGCACAGTTTTTGTAATAAAATATCTGCATCACTTGAACCGAGAAATCTTGCTTTTTTGTGATGAAAAAAAAGATGCAGAGTCAATTAAATTTTACAGAACTTTCGTAAACTACCATGATTTACATTTCATAGCTATATTTTATGGTATAAACCTAGCTTCAAGTATAGACTCAGCTAGTTGATGCCAGTTCTCTGAGAAGTTTTCCATCCGGAAGCAAACTATAAATGATTCGACCGGAATAAATTACAATATCTGCAAGAGTGAGTTAATTCAACAATATCAAGTTAATAAAGTTAAGATTCTTCCTAGCATTGTAATGAGATGATGACTGTTATATAATTCAGCTTCCATATTAAATATGCAGTAAGACTCTCAACGTATTTTTTATTTAAGGTTTTTATCTGTTAAATTTCGTGTGCCATGTGGCACATTTTTATATTCAGCTATTCTGGAGCTGCTGTATGCTTAGTATGAAGAGCAAATCATTGCACCGTTCACAACTGCACAATTTACACCATAGCTACCAATGCTGCCAATGCTACCATAGCCACCACTAACATAACTAAGACCATGGCCGCCATAGCCAAGACCATGATCACTATGGCTAACAACACCGAATCCACAGCCACCATGAGCTGATGCTAGGCCCAATTCATAAAGCCTATCGTTCTCCCAGCCGCCAAGTGCACTAGCTGTCACTGCTTTCAAAGACAAAACAAAAAAAACTGCTAGCAAAATAGCCAATACCTTTTTCACTTTACTAGATGAGTGCTCTAGCATTTTATTCCACTCCTTTTATTATACATATAGTATATAATTTTAGATAGTATGTTTGGATCATTGTTCAATCGGCAAATTGCTTATATATCATATAAGCAACAAGCTAAAAATTGAAGTTTATTGAAAAAATACTTTTGACTTTAACGGAGTGTATATTCCAGTTATAAATCGAATTGCATGTTCATGAATTTCAACAGCATATACACATGATTTATTCAATCTTATGAATGATTTTGATTTTATTTTAGAGATTTTCAATGAACCATACTTTTGACTAGGTGTATATATAACTCAAATTTATTATTTGAAATTATTTATAAAAAATATAGTTTCTAAACAAAAAGTCTATCTCAACAGAAAATTTAAGCATTGAACAACAATTAAATATAAATCATGCATTATCATAATTCAAGAATAATTCTCACTTTTTCATTACTTACTTTTCCAAGAAACGTTTTAAAATCTGATATAAGCAGTATTAATCCAGCATATATATTCAAAATACAATATAATTTAATTATTATAATACATGCGGATCCAAATATAAAGTACATAGTTTTTTTGTGCCAAAACCTGTGCTTTTTCTCCATTTTACTTGAAATAAGAAAACGTTTTTGATCGAATCTCACGGAGAATGCATATTTTATATTAAAATCAATGAAATAACTAAAACCAAAAAGTTATTATTTTTATCTCTTGAAGGGTAGATAACTATCAAAATCAATTATACCAATATTTTCTCTGAAAAGATTACTGTCATTGTTGATCCTCAAAACCTTGCTGTTCTCTGATCTCATAGGGATGCCTAGATATATATAATTTTGATCCTTGACCATGACAACAGCAGTGAATAACTGAGACCTTAAGAGCTTTAATGACGTACAAAAAAAGTAGATCTTACAAGCTGCAGGTAGGATGTACCTGCGCATAGTGACTATCTGTGGAGAGCTAAGTGACATTTGCTTGCACTGCCAAACATATAACTACACTAAAACGGTAAGAGATACTGCAGCTTCGTAGACTATATGTTGGAGAGATTTATAACAATTGTTTACTGTTAGACACATAAATAAGCTGACACATTTCATTTTGGAATATTTGCTACAATATCTATACATATCATTATATATTAACTTAACAGGATATAATTTATAGTTTCTGCACATATTTTATATGGGCGTAAATTTAACTAATCAGACTAATTTTGATTTAGTCTGATCACACTGACTAGAATAGTAACTTTTTGGAATGAAAGTTTACTATTCCACTGATATTAACACATAAAAATATAAAATAGATACGAAAATATATTAAGGATTTTTTTCTACTGAAAGTAAAACGATTGAAAACTATGTTCTCATTTATGTGACTTTTTAATAAATGAATTTTAATAAAAATTTGAAAGTTTTTTCCTTATGTGTTAAAACTTAGTTTTTGAACTTCTGTGGGATTACCTGATAACGTAAAATGAAAAGTATAACCTTTACCCAGTTCAGATTCTACCCATATACGCCCTCCACATCTTTCTACAATTTTCTTACAAATTGCAGCCCTATTCATGTTCCAGGATATTCTTCCTTTTCATGCAATCTTTTAAAAATTTCAAACATTTTTTCCGAATATTGCGGATCAATTCCAATTCCATTATCCTGAACTGAAAATACCCATTCGTTTTCCTTTTTCTCTGCAGAAATATGAATTTTTGGTGATACTTCACTATGGAATTTTATTCCATTGATGATCATATTCTGAAATATCTGAACTAGCTGGGTAGAATCTATCATTACCTTAGGTAAAGAGCCATGTGATATAGTAGCGTTATTTTCTGTTATAATTAATTTTAAATTCGATAATACCTGATTCAAAATAAATTCACAATCAGTAAATTCAGGTTCTCTAGTAGTTGTAGTCACTCGAGAAAATTCTAAAAGATCATTTATCAGATTTTGCATGCGGAAAGCCCCGCAACAGCAAAGTGTATGTATTTATCAGCTTTGTCATCAAATTTGCCTTGGTATCTCCTTTGTAAAAGCTGCAAAGAACCTGTTATCATCCACAAGGGCTCTTGTAAATCGTGAGATGAAACGTAAGCGAATTGCTCTAATTATTTATTTGAACGGGAAAGTTCTTCTAATTTAAACTTTAAAATTTCGTCAGCTCTTTTGAGTTCAGTGATATCTCTAACAATAGCTGAGATAGCTACCAGCTCTCCAGATGCATCAAAAACCGGAGAAAGAACTATTGAAACATATATTAACTTATTATCTTTTCTTAACCTTGAAGTTTCGTAGTGCTGGATCTTTTCTCCTAGCTTAACCTTTTCAATTAACTTTTTTGTTTCATCTTTGAGATTATCTGGTGCTGGTATCGATACACATTTTCCTATAATTTCTTCCAATGAATAACCATAAATCTGCTCTACACCCTTATTCCAGCTAGTAATAATACCATCAAGAGATATAGTAATAATGGCATCATTTGATGATTCCATAATATTCGCTAAGCTCCGAATTTTCTCTTCAGCTCTTTTACGTTTAGTAATATCCTGAACTATTCCCTTCACTCTAATGGGGATTTTTTTTCATCAAAAATAGCTCCGGATTTTATATGAACTGTGCGTTCTTCCCCACTAGCTAAGATAATTCTATGATCAATGCTGTAAGGTTTTCCATTTATAGCTTTCTTAAAGGCATTCTCCACATAGTCTCGATCTTTGGGGTGCACATAACTTAAATATTCATTGTAAGCTGGAGCTAATTCTCGTGAACCACGTATAAAAATACGATACAATTCCTCAGACCAATATGCTTTATCAGTTATAATATCCCAATCCTAATTCCTAATATGAGACATTTTTTGAGCTTCAGCAAGCCTTTTTTCACTTTCCTTTAACGAGTTGTAAGCCTTCTCAAGCTGCTTTGTTAGCTCTTCTACTAACTTATCTAAATTATCATATGCTTTTTTTAAAGTTTCCTCTGCTTCTCTTCGCTCGTTAATATTACGGACAACATGAATGCATCCAGCGATTTTTCCCTCTTAATCATGCAGTGGCGAGACGCTTACTATAAAATAACCACCAAGAAATCCCTCACAAATCTCCAAAGTATGCTCAAGCCCATCACTAAGCAACTGTCTGTGCGGGCAAAAATTGGGAGGTTCATCCGTTCCATGGACAACCCTGTAGCAAGTCAATCCAATGCACTGTTCTGGTGTCATCCCCAAACTTGCTGCCATGGAGTTGTTTGCACGAACAATTCGAAATTCAGTGTCTAATATGACAATAAGGTCTGGAACAGCATCAAAAGTATGTTTCCAATCATCTATATCTCGAAAAACTACTTCTTCAGTTTTCTTTCGCCCAAAATTTCTCAGGTTTTCATTCATTCAACTCCCCTTCAAGTTTGAGAAGTTTGTTAAAATATAGCACATAACGAAATTTGTGAGTTTATCAAAATTTTGTATATATATAATATAAAAATTTATAAGATCTTTTGCATATTCTTTTTTTGAAGTATGTATAACAATTGCAACTTTGAACTTGAATAGATAAATACTGAAATAGTTAGAGTGTGGGTAAGTAAATGGAATATTAACAGAGCTGGGAAAAAATATTATGTTTCGCGAAGGGTAAAAATAAATGAAAATTAAATAACTATTCAATCTACAAATAAAATTTATTTTTTCTGTTTAGGTAAAGCTTCTTTGCCTTCCAAAGCATCTGGATCCTGCGGATTAATTTCAATTGCTTCGTCAGAGGCTTGTATTATTTCATCAGAAATTCTAAATTTAACTAAAGAGTCACCTTCAAAGTTCCAAGCCACTGAATTCTGTGATTAAGTACAATTGCTTTGTCGTGGGCTTATATTGCTTCATCATACTTATTTAAATAATATAGAATAAGTCCTTTACTTGCCGGCCATTAAGTTTTGTGGGTTAATTTCAATTGCTTTGTCATATGCTTTTATTGCTTCATCGGATTTGTTTAATTGACTTAAACAACTTCTTTATCGTACCAAGTATCTGAATCCTGCGTAGAGCTTGCGATACTCACTAGGATTAAAATCGCTAGAATGATGATCCCTAAAATTGCGATGAAAGTATGCATTCTACTTACTGCATCATATCTTGCTTTTATTATTCTTCAGCTTCCTGATGTTTGCTAAGATATCGAAAATGATGAAAATTAGGAGTTTATCATCATTTTGTATATATATAATATATAATATTAGAATATCTTTTGGACATTACTTTTAAAGTCCGTAGTTATTTTATAAGCACTTGAAAAGAAGATAAAGTAGTAAATTTCCCTCACTGTTTATTTTTCTTTGATTCCCTTTGTTCGACTTTAGATTCATGATTTTTTCATAGATGTATGTAGTTGGTGATAAATCCATTTTTCCAAGTTTTTGATGTTATTAATTTTTGCGAGGAAGAATATAATATTAAAAATTTTTATATTTCACTTAATATAGATAAGTATATATATTTCCATATATATTATATTCTTTCAATAATAATACTCTGACAATACAAATGAAATCACCTTCCTTGACATCTAAGTCGATGATCGAATTTACCAATATCGTAGTCTATTAGGGCTTAATATAGATGATCAATTGGTGTATATTGCTTATGGGATGTCTCCGACGGGAAGGTGGTTAAAAAATAAACAATCTTAGGATTGTATTAAATTGAGCAAAAATTAGGAGAGTGCAAATAATGGGGAAACAAATTTTTGGAAGAATAAGAACTACATTGACCATTTTGATGGCAATATCTTTTATGCTGCAAATGACAGTTCTATCAGTAAGTGCTGATCAAAGTGATGTATTTGGAGATGGAAATGGAACATGTGGCCCTGAAAACATTGGACCTGGATACTTTGGACCTGGATACTTTGGACCTGGATACTTTGGACCTGGAAACATTGGACCTGGAAACATTGGAGCCGGAAATATTGGACCTGGAAACATTGGATATGAAAACATTGGAGTTGTGAACATTGGAGCTGGAAATATTGGAGCTGGAAATGTTGGAGCTGGAAATGTTGGAGATGGAAACTTTGGGAATGGAAACTTTGGGAATGGAAACTTTGGAAATGGCAATTTAGGAGCTGGAAACATCGGAGCTGGGAATATTGGATATGGAAACGTTGGAGCTGGAAACATCGGAGCTTTTAACATTGGAGCTAGAAATATAGGAGCTGGAAGAGTTGGAGACGGATACTTCGAACAAGGATGTTACGGGTGCAATGAAAATTTTATACATAAGAGCCACAGGCACTTAACATCCAAGGGTCACAACCACAAATCAAAAGTGAGCGGCCACAAATCAAAAGTAAGTGGGCATAAAACAAAAGGGCACGGTAAAGACAGACATTAAGAGATTGTGATATAGGCGAGATTGATTCACAAAGTTGCATTTTAAGGCTACTTTTAAATATTGAGCTTATCACAATAGTCATTTTGCTCTAGTCCCATTCAAAAAGCCCACTTTCAGCAGATGTGCACAAGAATGCAAGAGATTTTCTAATAAGCCAGTAGGTTGAAAATTAATCCAGTTTTCAATGAACAACAGTGTGCAAATGGAAATAAATTCTACGTCTGTGTACATCTGTAGAATGTCTTTTTAAGCACAATTTAAGTATTATTTTGGATTATATATTTTGAAAATAACTTTTTTCAATTTAAACCGACATTTTTTTTTTCAAGATTATCAGATAAAAATTTTTTAGAATAATATCTGCCATATAATCTGGTAATAAAAACAGAATATAGCAAAAAAACACATAAATAACATTATTTTATTCATAGTGTATAGGTTTTCCACTAAAACAGATAAGGATTCTTATGTCTCGATTTGACCCATTCCTCATATCAAAGGCACTCTGGCAGATTAGAGTCAAAAAACGCCCTTTTGTCCTTTCACACGCTTTAAATGCCCACTGCAATATGAGCTGTAGTTTTTGTGAGCACTGGAAAAAAGTAGGGGATGAGCCTACAAAGGAAGAGGTTTTTAGGCTTTTAGATAATGCGAAAGAATTTGGGATAGGGGTTTATAATGCCTGGTCAGTAGAGCCTCTTCTCCGAAAAGATCTGCCAAAGATTATGGCTCACGTCAAAGAGCTTGGAATGATAACTTCAATGATCACAAATGGAAAGCTGCTCTACGAAAGAGCTGAAGAACTTGGAGATGTGGATTATCTTTCTGTTTCCGTGGATGGAATAAAGAGCTATAAAGAAATCCGGCAGACGGATTTCGAAACATTGCTAAAGGGGATAAAAAAAGCCATTAAGTTTAGGAAACTCCAGAATCAGAAAAACCCTATCCTAATGAATTGCGTACTCATGGGAAAAAATCTTGAAGACATTGAAACTCTTATTTTTCTTGCAAAAGAGCTGGAACTAAAAGTTTCTTTTGAGCCTATCCACAAGTTCCCAGGCATTAGTGATGAAGTCTGGAATGAAATCGGAATTAGTGATATTAAAAAGTTTCGTAGCACAGTTGACCGTATAATAGAGCTTAAAGGACAAGATTATCCTATCATTAATTCCAAAACCTACCTTCGAATGGTCAGAGAAGGGAAAATGGACTACAAATGCAGAGCAAGTGGTTTTATTATGAATGTGACTCATGACTGCACTCTTGAGATATGCCGTGTGCAAAATGAGCCTCTTGGAAATGTGATGTTGGATGGTTTTGAAAGTGTATGGAAAAACTCGAACGAACGTAGAAGCGAGATTGTGGGAAATTGCAAAGGTTGCCTTTTTTTTGGATACGTGGAAAATAGCTTGATTCAGAGTCTTAATCCCGAAGTTTTGATGAATTATGAATGGATTTGAAGGATGGATCTTAGCGTAAATAGTTTCGCCAGCGGATTTGCGGTTCAGTAGCACGAATTGTGTTTTGTGAGTATACAGTCAGTTTGCTTTGCTTTGCTCATTCAAGCGAGCTCAAAACCGACTTGAGTTCAAGTTGTGAACAAAAAAACCAAAAACTGAAGTTTTTCATGAATGCATCTTAAAATCGTTTTCATGTTTATAATTCCAGTAACTAACCAACAATGGCCCAACCTTTTTTCGAAAGATTCTAAAAATCATTTTTCTAATAAATTTAAGAATTAAAGTGCATGACTAAACTGGTTCCTCCTGTAATCTTTCAGTCTTATGTGTTCATAATTTCAATTATTTCATTAATTATTTTTATACATTTATCAACCGAGAATGTCTCTGCCTCAACAATCTTCCTCTTTTGAATTTCTCCGATTTTACACCTGATTCCAATTCCATGGCCCCAAAAATGTAAAATGGAACAAAAACTTCATATTAAAACCTCATTTTTAGGCTTTTTGGTTAAAAACTGACAAATTCGAGATAGTTTATATAATATTTTTGAATGGCATCAAATGATTTTTGACGAAAAGATAAAGTTTCATTCTTAGAGGGATTAGTGCTTTCGATGAAAATTAGAATTAACATAAGGTTTGTCTGAAGAAAATTTTCGAAAAAGTATGTGGAGCTGATATTCTCCATCTATGTAACTGAAAATAAATTATCATTTTCAGCTTCCTGATGTTTGTTAAGATATAGAATATGACGAAATTTATGAGTCTATCAAAATCTTCAATATTTAAGTATAAAAAGTTATAAGATCATTTGCATATTATTTTTTTAAAGTATGTAGAAAGGTTGCAACTTTAAGTTTGGATAAATATATACTCAAAATAAGTGGACAGGGGATAGATAGATGGAATATTAAAAGACCTAAAAAAGATCCTATTTATCGAAGGATAAAAAAATGAAAATTAAGTAACTATTCGATCTACAAATTGGATTTATTTTGTTTAGATAAAATACTTCTATTGTCTAAAGCTTTTGAATTCTGCGGGTTAATTTCAATTGCTTTGTCATAGGCTTGTATTGTTTCATCACGTTGGCCCGACTTCACAAGATTTACTCCTTGATTGTCAAAAGTTTCACATGCTTGGTTATCTATTTTGATTGCTTCATTGCGCTTATATGATTTAGATAAAAAGTCGCCTTTACCGATCCAAGCATTTTTGTCCAGTCGGTCACTTGCAATTCTTTGTCATAGGTTTTTATGGCTTCATCGTGTTGGCCTGAGCTATCAAACCTGTTTCCTTGATCACCAAAAGTTTGTGAGTCCGTCGATGCGATAGCGACTGTTGATATTAATGATATAAATACTATCAGAAGTCCGATTGCAATTAGTTTCTTAGACATAATACTGATAATATAATTATAACATAAATAAATATTTGCAGAATAAATATGTTAAATATGATCTAGTCATCTATATCTCGTAGAAAATCCACTGTAGCCCCCATTAAACTGAGAAATCTCATTTTTGTGGTGTAGAAGAGAGATACAGAACCTATAAAAATGTGCAGAACTTTTGGCACACTATCAAAAAAAATTACAATATTATAAAAAATAACTGAAAATTAAAATAATTATTAAAATTACAAATTGTATTTATTTTGTTTAGATAACAATACTGTTATTGTCTCAAGCTTTTGAATCATACAGTTTAATTTCAATTGTTTTGTCATAGGCTGATACTGCTTCATCGGATTTATTTAATGCTGATAGGGTGTCTCCTTTAGTGACCCAAGCATTTTCGTCCTGTGGATTAATTTGAAGTGTTTCGTTCTGGTTTTTTAATTTATTTTCCAAAAAGTTCTTTGCAAAATCGTCACCGGAGTTCGGAGGGAGGGAAGATTGCCTCCACTTGCGATACTCACTAGCATTGAAAGTACCAGTGAAGTAATTCCTAAGACCGTTATGTGTATGGTTTTTACTTGCTTTGTTACGTTTAGCTTCGTTCATTTTCAGTCTCAGATGTTTGTTCAGATGTTAATACTTAAAAATAACTACAAAAACACAAATAGCTAATACTTCACTTTACAAAGTAAACTTTTCTACTTAAAAAACATATTTACATATTAATTAAAATAGTGAGTATGTTACTTTTCCTAGTATTTAAAGCTCAACTCAGCTATTTTGGTTGTTTGAAACAGTGCCAATGTACCAGTTTTTATCATCTTTTATTTCCAATTAATTGCCAAATTTAAGCATTAATCGGCTAATAAATCCCTAAATTAATTTGATTTAATAATTATAAATGCAAAATAATACAGAATTAAATGTATTAATTAGCATAAAAAGGCTAATATTAGCAAAAAATCATCACAGAAATCACTATGGCCGACAAATCCACGGAACCGTCATTTATATATAATAGTCTCTACCATAATCTCGACATAGTCATCACAGTCACCAAAACAATATGCAAAATATACGATCCCAAACCCTTAGCACACACATTCCATATTAACCATTTTAGAGACTCTAAGATTTATATTGTAGGAGCAGCATTCCCAAATTTTGCTATCGAATGAGAACCTCACTTTGAGCCTATGGTGGCCTATTTACGTACTATATTTACGATTATAATGTTTATGCACCTACCATTATTAACCCATGATATGTAGAATAACTAGATTAGACGATTTATGAGATGATTAGTTTCCTTATTTTGCTTACACTATTCTTAATATCTTTCACAGGATTAAGTAATTGGTCAGAGGACAAAAGTCGTAATTACATAAATAGAAGCTGTTGTCCGGAAATTCAAAGAGTCCACGATCCATAAGGAAAAAGTGATGTTTTTTATTTTCTTTGCTTTCTCGCTGACCTTTTAAGGTGTCCCTTTCTGTTATTGACTCCTGTTACTGAACAGCGTGATGGCTGGTATTATATTTATTCCAGTTCCACTCTGAATTCCAGAATTTTTCCTTCAAGGCTGACAACGATTTTTTCCCATTTTTCGAAAATGAAAAGCTAAACCAGCATATTTATCAGCTCATGTATGAGTACGATTCGGTCAGATTTTTAGGCTACCAACATTTTAGTCAACTCAATAATTATAGAAACTCAATTATTATTTGGTTAATGTTAGTTACAAAAAAAGTTAGATAAAACTTAATTATTTTGGTATGAAATCAATGGAGATGTTTCTTAAAATAATTAAGTACAGTGTGAAAATGTGGCCAAATTATTTTGCATTGGGGGTCCTTAATCAAAATTTAGCAGTAATTTCGCATACATTTAATTGCATAACATTAGCTTTTAATCTATTAGCTAATTCTATTATTACCTACCCACAAAAGAAGATGAAATAAACATAAACTATATAGCCCCTAAAAAGTCATGTGACTTAATATCTCCAACTATACTAATCTATCGTAAGACAATAAGACAAATATATATACCTTCCACTTTAATCAGTATTAACCTTTTCAAAGTTAAACTCCCTCATATTCATTTATTAAGAATAGGAAGCTTCGTCTTCCAGGCAATTCATTATTCAGATATATACAAGTTGTTCCTATCTGTTATTCCTCAGTTTTTTTGACCGATTAACTCCCTGTATAATTACACATCATCACCAAGTTATTAAAAGTAAAAATAAAAAACAGTCTCTAACCAAAAGTTGCTTCCGAATTAAAATTATTATAATCCAATAACATATCATTGTTTATTATATTTTATTATTTTATGAGATTGTCATAATTTTAGCATTGATTTTTTCCTAAAAAACGAGAAATATTAGAGATCTAAAATTAGCTCTTAAAATCCGTGATCTAACTTGAAAGTTATTTTTTTTTAAATCCTCCAAATGAGTTTTTGTTCTAAATATTGTTTTGTAATTCCATAAGTATCATCCATGAGTATCAGTAGTTGCTATGTAACTAAGTTCATTCTTGAATCGAATTTTCGACTCTTCTTTCTTACTCCACTTACATAAAATATTACTGTATCCTCAATGTAACCATGTATTTTTTCACATCAATCTCCTTTTTTTGTGTAATTCTTTGAATGAATCATCTCTTGTGTTTAGGTTTTTTATATACACTCCAACATAAATATTATTTCAAAAAGACAATTATATGTCACCTTTTCTTCTAAAAATTTTAATATAGATTAATTATTTCGACCTCAAAACAGTTGAGATCTATACCAAATTGGAAGTATTGGTAATCTCCAGTCATTCATCATAATTAAGTACTTCAAAAAGTGCAGAGTACTTTTTTCTATGGTACGAAGACCTCTTCACCAAATTTCACATTATAAAATGTTTCCAAAACAAACACAAACTATCAGAACTCAATCATAACCAACTTACAGTCTCTGATCAACGATACATAACCTATCACCGTAGTAGTTAAATATTATCTGATGTTAATGCTGAGTGGTGATGATCTGCCGGAACTATTTATTGATAAAACTAAAACAGCTCTTGTGGTCATAGATCTGCAGAAAGGGATAACAGCACAACCGACAAAGCCCTATTCTGCAGAATATATTATAAATAATGCTGCTAAGCTAGTGAACACATTCAGAAAAAACATGATGTCTGTATTCCTTGTTCATGTCATATTAACAAAAGCGACGATTCTCAACCCAGAAAGCGACGAATCTTTCTCACATCCTGCCCCCCCTTCTCCGGATTGGTCTGAATTTGTACCTGAAATTGCTCCAACTTCAAAAGATATCGTTATCACTAAAAAGCAATGGGGAGCATTTTATGGAACCGATCTCGAACTACAGCTACGGAGATGTGGGATTGATACGATCGTGCTCTGTGGAATTGCAACAGATTTTGGCGTTGAGAGCACAGCAAGGTTTGCCTATGAGTACGGATTTCGGCAGATTTTTGCCGAGGATGCCATGGCCTCAAGATCTGAGGAACAGCACAATGCAGCAGTAAACTTCATATTCAAAAGAATCGGCATGGTACGGAAAACGGATGAAATTCTCAGAGCCCTCGATTAGGATTCTGCTACTTTGATTTTTGATGGCCGATCTTTAAAAAAACCTAAAATGAGTAAGGAATTAGATTGTGAGACTTGGCTACTAAAGACAACAATCAAGGATATCTTACAACATCTTTCAACCAATATTATATAAGACTTACTCAGTTGAATTGGAAAATAAATAGCATTGAACCTTTGAACTGTCTGGAATGAGAATTTAAACTATAATGTTTATTGTATTTGATTTGGATCCTCAAGTACGTAGTCCCGAATTAATGAGAGTCATTTAATTCAAAATAGTTATACAGAACCTTTCTCTTTTAAATATCAAGCTTTCAACTTACAGGATACTACAGTAAAAAGTGAATTGTCAGATGAAAAAGAACCAAGCTTGCT
Source organism: Methanosarcina sp. (assembly GCA_003164755.1). GTDB lineage: Archaea > Halobacteriota > Methanosarcinia > Methanosarcinales > Methanosarcinaceae > Methanosarcina. The sequence continues at coordinate 30,008 of PLUB01000119.1, forward strand.
TTACTGCAATATTGGTAGCCTACATGCGTGCTTTTCACTCCATGCATACTACCAACAAAATCTTGGATGATTATCTAGCCTATAATTTGATACAATGAAAAACTCGTACTAATTGAACAATATTAGACTGAACACTATTGGACTTAGGATAAACAATTAACTGATTCTAAGCCTAAAACATCACATTCCGAACAAACAATTACCTCAAAGTCATTAACACAATCAGTCCATGAATTTGCTGGTACCTTCAACGACTGTACGCTATATGCGGGGGATGGCCTCCAAAAAATTGTAAAGAAAGATTGAGTACAGCACTAACTAGCTCATCAAATATAATCCAAAAACTTAAAGCTTTTTTAGCTGGCTAGTGTCACCATATATTTGACCCGAGATGAAGTTGTTTGCTACGCTGAATTAAATCACCGAGTTTGCTCCTGCGGGCAACATGGTTGTTTTTGATTACTTAAATACCAATGCATTTATTCCCAAAAAATCGTCTCCACAAATGCAACAGAAGCTGGAGTTTTTGCGAAAGATAAGCGAATAGATGATAACGAGATTCAATCCTACAACTTTGACTTAAGACCTCGCAAGTTTAGGATTCCAGCTTCAAAGCTATAATTGCATCTTATAAAGGTGCATGCAAATTACGTCTCATGCAGACGATCATACCCTTGCCTTCAATAATGTTGTTGCGTAGCTCAAAATGCTTTATAAAATATTCTGCAACCCCTTTAAGGCGTTGCTCGGCTTCAACCAGCTTTTCTAATATTGCCCATTGACTCTTAGCCTTTTCGCGAAATACGATGTCTTCGTCATCTTCCAACAATCCTTCAACTTCATTATTGAGTTTTGCAATTTTCACTCTGTTAATATCGAGCTTTACCATGTGGCTTTCGTAATAGATAGGCATGGTTGCGTCATCCATCGCTGCATACTGAATATAATATCGGCTGACGTAATCACCAAATACTGTATTATGTGTCTCTGTAATCATTTCCAATAGGTGTGCCTGTAAAACCAACAAAAATAGCACCTGCAGTGCATCTTTCATGTGCTTTGCGTAGCCATACCTGAAGCAGCCGGTCTCGTTCTCGAGAACTGCACATGAACCAGAATAGATACGTTGAGCCTCATCAGGGACCACGACAATATTCTTGCAAGTAGTGAGTAAAGGACAAAATTCTTCGCCACTTTTTGGCATGAACTTCGGAAAAGCGTAAAGATGATCCCACCAAAAGGGCAATTTAAAGCGATATTCAAATCTGGAAATTTAATCATTAAAAAAGTGATAATTGAGACAAGTTTGGCTCTTTGAAGAAGGTTTTTCTCGGGTTTCCATTACAATATTTTATATTGAAAAAAGCTATTGACTTAATATAGTCTCTTAAGACGAAATATTATATAATCTAAGGGATAATAATTCATTGTGCGTAAATGCAGGAAGAAGTTATGCATTACCAACTGTCTTTCCAAATCTGTCATTAATTGAAATTTTGACATGGATAGATTATATAACTACAAGCAGATAAAAAAAATATAGATTTCTGCCTTCAATAGGCGTTTTGAGAGCTTGCATTTCAGATTTTATGAAATATAACATATTAGTTTCCTATTAAGGCGAGCTTCCAAGAAGAATCACGGACGCTGTAAAAAGATGCCGAGCTTCCGGAAAAGTGAATTGGTCAACATGTAAAATAGTGAGGCATAAAAGATGTTATTCATGGATGTTAGTACCTGGGACCCTTCGAACCGCGATAAGATTCTTGAACACTTTAAAAAAATAAAGGTTCCAGAGGGAATCGATATCATTAACCAGTGGAGTGATCTTTTCGGAAACCGTTATTATATTCTTTACGAAGCAGAAACTGCTGAGGCGTATGGAGCTTTCAACCTTCCATGGTCAGATATCTGCATTATTGACAGCGTACCTGTTATGGAAGCTTCCGAATTCATGCAACTTCTACCAAAATATAAAACTTAAGCTCCGCAGCTTATTTAAATTATTTTTTTAAAAAAGAGTCGATAAACTATAACTTAATTGGCTCATCAAAAATAGATACATATATTATGGTTCCAAAAGTGAACATTTGATAAAGTTTTCTCTTTGCGCAGTGTATTCAAGTTTTTATCATTATAGTTTTTAGATCCAAGTATTCAGAAAGAGCATAAGGTCCGTTCTCTCTTCCAATTCCACTTTTTTTAATTCCCCCAAAAGGCACCTCCGGAGCTACCTTAAGATGTTGATTTATCCATATAATTCCTGCATTCAATTGCTCACACCCTACACGAGCCCTATCTAAATTTTTTGTCCAAATAGATGCCCCAAGGCCATAACTAGTATTATTTGCCTCTTCAATTGCTTCATCAAGGTCCTTGACTCTGATTACAGGCAACACAGGACCAAATACTTCTTCCTTTAAGATTCTGGATTTCCTGGAAACATCCAAAACAAGAGTTGGCTCAAAAAAATATCCCCTACTGAAAGCGCTATTCGCAGCAACTTTACCTCCTGTAATTATTCTACCCTCATCCTTTTCTTCAATCTCGGCCACAAGGCCTTTCACATATTCTAATTGCCTTTGGTTGTTGAGAGGACCCATATCGACATTTTCAAACATACCATTTCCAATTCTCAATTTTTGAATAGCAGCTTCAAACTTTCTTATAAATTCTTCGGCTACGGATTCAAAAACATACAGCCTCTTGACAGCAGTACAGATCTGACCGCAATTATAAAATCTCCCTCTAAGGGCTCCAATAACTGCGCTTTCAAGATCCGCGTCGTCACATACCACCATGGGATCGCTTCCTCCTAACTCCAGGGTTACTCTCTTTATTCCACTGACTGCAAGTTCAGCTACACGTTTCCCGGTAGCTTGATCCCCTGTAAAAGAAACTTTCTTTACTTTATAGTGGTTAACCAGAGGTTCTCCAACAAATTCTCCAGGACCTGTAATTACATTAAGAACGCCAGCAGGCAGACCTGCTTCCCTAAGGATAGAAGCAAGGGTAAGGTTTGTAAGAGGGGTATTGCTTGAAGGCTTCAGTACAAGCGTATTTCCAGAAATCATAGCAGGACCGACTTTCCATGCCATAATTAGAGCAGGCATGTTCCAAGGAATTATGGCGGCACAGACCCCCAGAGCTTTCTTGACTGTAAAAGCATATCCATTTTGAGGAACCTGAATGAAATCCCCTCGAAGACTATGTGCAAGGCCACAATAATATTCAAGGACGCTGGCAAAACCCTCTATTTCATTTTTAGCTTCTGCAATAGGTTTTCCCTGTTCCTTAGTAAGCAGAAAAGCAAGTTCATCTCTGTTCTGTCTTGCAATTTCTGCAGCCCTGTAAAGAACCCCAGCTCTCTGCTGAGAAGATGTGGAAACCCAGCTGTCAAAAGCTGAAGATGCAGCTTCAACAGCTGTTACCACATCTTCGCTAGTGCCTCTAGGAACTTGATCGATAAATTCACCAGTTGCTGGATTAAAAATATCAAAAGACTCGCCACTTAAAGAATCTACGGCTTTTCCGTTAATCTGCATTTTCATATTTGTTAGTATTCTAGAAGACCTATTTTAAGCTACCAGAAGAGCTTAGAAAGAACAACCTAAAAGCAAATCAAAAAATAAATATTAATCCTGGGAAAAACAAGATAGAAAATGATCTTTATTAAACTTCACATAGCAAATTAAAGTGGGCCTATTTTCTCTAACCGTCGGCTATTGATCTTATTTTCAATTCTCCCACTAATTTTTAATCCGAAATTTCTATTGCGTCAAAATCTATATAATCCAACTATTTTTCCAGGCGGAATAGTTGAAAATACAAAAAATATGGAAAGTAAGCCGTTTTTTCATTCGAATTAAATCCAAATCCATTCACAATTTATATCTTATCCGTCCTCATGTTAAGAAAATCAAAACTGGAGAAATAAAGTAAATGGATTCGGAATATTTAAACCCTAAAAACACTAAAAAGTATTAATTTTTTGCGACGTGAATTAAACAATTCTGACTTCCGTGCAAATTTATTTATTAGAAGTACACTTCGAATAATAGTGTAAGCAAAATAAGGAAACTAATCATCTCATAAATCCTAACTAGTTATTAAAGCACTAAAAACATATCATAAAGCAATTTAAATTAACCCGCATGATTCAGAAGACCAGCACAAGAAAAATACCTGAGCTAAATGGATCAAATAAATCCGATCTTATAGTCGTAAATAGAAATAAGTTGTAGACCACGGATAGGTAAAAAGTAAGGTTATCACTCGAAGGCAATGGCTTTTGTGATAGCCCCACAAAATAGATCTTAAAGTCGCTAAAGTGGTTTAAGTGGGTTTTGTGGGCGATACGTTTTTTAATCGCATATATAGTCGATTGTTGTGGTGATCGTGGTGACTAGGTAAGAGATCGCCGTAGAGACTATTACATCTATAATGACGTTTTCCATGGATTTGTCGACCGTAGTGATCTATTTGATGATTTTTTGCTAATATTAGCCTTTTTATGCGAACTATTTTGATTTGTTTTGGTATTATTTGGTACTTTTATTTAACAAATTGAACCAATTATGGGGTTTATTTGTCAATTTATGCCTAAAATTAGCAATTAATTGAGAATTAATTTTGACTAAAAGTGTAAATGCGTACTGTTTTAGGGATTCAAAATAATTTATTTAAGCTTTAAATCCAAAAAAAGCAGTTCAATAGCAAGAATTTTGGCTTGGCGGGGGTAAAAAGTGATGAAAATTGATTGAAAAAATTATTTACACCCAGGTTTACTTATCGGTAATCATCTAACGATTAAAATATTTTTTTTGAATCAGCTGCTTGGTTTCTTATATCCCTAGAAATCTGATCGATAAATTCTAATTGATTTGCCTTTCAAGATTATAATGCAGGATCACAGCGCTTTAGATGCTGACACCTTAAATTGATACATTTGATTATATTCGTTTTCAAAATTTTTCTATCATCAATTTAGGTTTCGAGATGAATGAATCCAAATAATCTCTACTTACCGAACTTGATTGCTTAAAGCATTAATTATATCATTTGCTGAAGAAATCAGTAGCTGACATTTCATTGGTGAAAGTATAACACTGTCGATGTAAATATATACTCCAATAATAAAAATATTTAATTGAGTAGTTGCTTTGTCATAGGCTTTTAGTGCTTCACCGTATTTATTTAAATGAGCTAAAGCACTTCCTTTATTTTATCAAGCATCTGAATACAGCGGATCGATTGCTTTGTCAGCCTTAAACGCAGAATTCTTCTCCAAGAGTAGTATCAATACACTCACGACACATCATTCTGGGAAGATCTTTCTTTAGCGTCAAATGGGCTAGCGGATATCCTCCTTTCATTGGCAACTCCACCTGCTTGATGTGTTCCATGCAGAGACCTTTTCCACAGACAATGCAAACACCTACTGCTTCATTGACTTTATTCTCTTCAGAGCAATCATAGCATCTTAGCATTCTTGGTCACCTCAACAAACCTCATTAAATAGGCAGTTCTCTTTCAGCGATTCATGGCAAGGTATACAGACAATTCTTTTGATATGCTCAAGGTCGGGCTTCAGCTCGATCGGATAATTTCCTTCCCATACAGGAATTTCCTCATGTATAAGGTGTTCCTTACATACTCCTCGCCCACATACTATACAAATCCCAACAACATCCGTATCTTTGCCTTCTCTGGCGCATTCGTAACATTTCATATATTTTCCTCCATATCAGAAGAGTTGTTTCTTTCTCCGAACATCTCCATGTCTAAAAATATGTAAGTATAACTAAATAGAGCTTTGTGGATATTTTCATTACTCTTTTACAAAAGTCATCTCTTCTCTACAACAAACAGGGATTCTACCTCCTACTTCTTCTAAATAATCTTATTGCAGCAGATCTGCAACTATATTTTCCCCCTTAGCATATATAACAATAGCTAGCTCAAACCCTTTCGTTGAATTTAATACTCTTAAGCAGTCTATAATTAATTCTCCTGTTGCTTAATTTCATTTGTAGTTCTTATCATATAGAACTTAAGTACTTAAAATACAAAATTAAATGCTATAGGCTTTGAAGTTAAAAATACGTTTTTTCCAATTAAATGTCTAACATTATTGATTTATCAGTTAAATAGCTAATATTAGTTGTGTATCTAGAATTCCATTGTCGAGAACTTGAGTCAATTACTAATATTATAAAGTATCTTGATTTACACCTTATTTTTTCCGTCACGAGAATTCGGTTCAAATTTTTATCGCTAATTTCTGTATTTTACCCGTTTTATGAGTTATATAGTATGTATGATTCTTGGTATGAAGGAGATAAATTCTACATACTGCACAAGATTTTTAATTTGCATCGCAGTAAAATTCATAAGCATATCAAAAAAGTTATAAATTTTATAGAAAGTAAAGAGTTAGACTACAAAAAATATGTAAGATCAATTAATGCAATAAGGGATGTAAATCAAAATATTTTAGATTTTTCAATGGAACTTGAGCATCTGTATGTTGTGAAAAAGGAATTAAAAAATGAATTTCATCGAATTTCTAAAAATAAGGAGAAAGATGTCAATTTTGAGGAATTTGAAGAACTAAAGGATAAAATTTATTATATGAATTCAAGGATTTATGGGAAAGAAATATTAAAAAATGCCGAATCAATTTATACACAATGCCATTTGAATTCAAATGGAGCATTTCATAGAATTGGAGAATTTCAAGGAGAGTATTTACAAGAGCTTTTCTGAATATAGTCTGTCAAGTCTTCGAGTGTTGAGCAGTTTGAAGAATGCTTGTCAAAGCTTGGTGGCTAGATTTTGGAATTTGGGGATCTATGATCAATATTTAAGTAAATATATTCATTTAATTGCATCGTTGTTTTATAATAACCATTTATCAAATCGGTTCTATGTAGTCTGTGGGGATAGCACCTTGAAAATGGAAGGTATTAATAGTCAGGGAATTTTTTGATTATATAGGCGAAACATTCAGAACGCAACACCTTAGAATAGCTAATAAAGATGATTCCAGTCATTTTCATTTATACAATTGTGTACAGTTTAACGATGATTATAGAAGATCTTTGGATTTGAGGTCAAGTACAAACGTGCTTGGAATTGACGAAATGATTAAACTCGGTAATAATTCAGAAGTATCCGAAGAAGAAATTATTAAGAAGATACAGGCAAAATTACCTTTAGCAAAAGAAATTGAAGTGAAATCTGAATGATTGCATATCATTTCAATAAAATCAACAGATTTACAGTATATTATGAATATTCTGAACCAAAGTTCATTGGTATATCAGTTTAAATAATTTCAATAGTAAAACAGGACATTTCTGTGAAATCTTAGCCATACAAGCAAACGAGTTTTGACAGGCATCACAACTAACGTAGACTTGACAGAACCTTAAAAAGGAAGAGATATATACTAATACATCTATCAAAAATACATTTATTAAATAGTTATTATTATTTGTTTATAAAATAAAATCGTTTTTTGGGAAAAGAAGCCTTTCTGAAAGTTTCGGTAAGCTCAGCTACAAATACACTACATCATAAAATAAGCAGGGAACAACATTCGATTAAAAATAAGTCTAGTTAGTACAAAAAAATTAACTAGTTGAAGGCTATTGAGTTTCTCTACCAAAAGCAAACTTTTCTAGAATTTGTTCTCTGATGCCATCTGCATCATTAATTGCTATATCAACAATCACATTCTGATTCTCTGAAACAACATTCATTTTACGATAGTGTCGTCTGGCGAAGTCTACCGGGAAACGTCTCTCCAAAATCCACATGCAGATCCGAGTGTCTCCAGCTTTTGCCGAATCATTCAGTCGCTGTATAATATTTAGTGCTCCGTCTGCATTGCATTTTTGGATATATTGATAAAATTCAAAGTACTTTCCTGATGTTGAATCTCTTCCCAGTTTTATCCAGTCATTTAATGTATTATATGTTATGCCGGCGGCCGAAGCAACCAAGCTATAAGTCAACCCGAGCGCAATATTATCACCGATTCTCGGTTGTATTTCATTAGTAAGCTTCGAAGGACGTGCCATTGTGAGAACACAGTTTTTTATTTTTTATAATTAATATTAGCTGATTTTATATTTAATATTTAGTGAGTTTTGTTCTGCATAAAAGGATGGGTGGGACACCCATACTCAAATATGAGCCATTCTCCGGCTCTGCAAGCCATCTTTTTGACTAGAGTAAGTTTAATATAACTTTGAATAAAAGTCTCACTAGTGACTCCAGAATAAAGCATTGTTTGGACTACACTAAAAGCCCATGATTTTACTGTCTAGAACTATAGGCAGCTTCTCGAGATATTAGATATTTTTTTATTGCTTTAAAAGTATATAAACTAAGTTTACATAATTAATTATTTAGTTCTTATTAGACAGGAAGCCATCATTTAAGCTATTGAAACTGAATTATTCTAAGGTAATTGCCAGAGCTTTAAGATTTAGGCTAATATTATCCACAAGATGATCAGAAAGAAAATCCCATGTCGAGATTTATATTAAGCTACTAAATAAAAACAGAATCTTGATCCGTAAAACTGTTGACTCTATATCATGTTTTTGTGATTAAGTAAATTGATATAGAGTCAATCAGAATTTACAGATTTTTAGGTAAATTACCTACAAATTGGATTTATTTAATCCGTTTAGATAAAGTACTTTTATTGTGCCAAGCTTCTTAGTTGCGGGTAATTTCAATCGCTTTTTCATATGCTTTCATTGCTTCATCGGATTTATTTTAATCATCAAGAGTAACTGCTTTATTGTACCAAGCCGCTGAATTCAGTGGGTTAATTTCAATTGCCTTGTCGTAGGCTTTTATTGTTTCATCGAATTTATTCAATTTATATAGAGCACGTCCTTTATTGTTCCAAGCAACTGAATCATGCGAGTTAATTTCAATTGCTTTGTCATAGGCTGTTATTGCTTCATCTGATTTATTTAAATTCGATATATTGTTGCTGCCGGAGTTAGGAATATATGCAAATGACCCCGCACCTGCGAGACTCACTAGGATTAAAAGCGTCAGCATAGTAATTCCCAAAGTCATTATGATGGTATGCATTTTGCTTGCATTATCATATGTTGCTTTGTTCATATTGGATCTCCTAATATTGTTTTAGACATTAATGATGGAAAAATAACTAAACAAATGTACAAAAATTAATGATTCACTTTATAAATAAAATTAACCTACTTAAAAATTATATTTTTGAACCTATTAAACAAACTTGGATATTATTTTTAAAATTTATCTGAACTTTCAAATCTCCATAAATGCAATAACAGTTTCAATTGAAAGAAGCTATTCATGAAAGAACTTTTAATCTGAATTAAAATACAAGCCAAGAAAAGTTAAATTGTAAGGTCAAACATAACTATCCAAAAACAATGATGGATAGAGAATACAATCCAGTCCTTGGTCCTGCAATAAACAATAAAAAATTGGAATCAATTATCGGATGATGCGGATCAATTATAAGTCTTACACCATGCCACTATTGACTATTTGGATAGACTCTAGTCAACTAAGAACGCATGTGGGGCAGTATAGGACATTTTCTCGAGTCTAGTAAGGTTATCTTAGTATCGTGATATGGGAGATTACAAAAAAACACTCTTTCTTCATCAAAGGGACTTGAAATACATGAAAAAATACGGGGTCTCCAACAAAAGGATGTTGCACCAGCACTCAACAGTCTCGGTATACTCTATATTCAGATGGATGATTATGAAAAAGCACTTCCACTTTCTCAACGGGCACTTGAAATCTCTGAAAAGGTTCTGGATCAAGAACACCCAGATGTTGCAACAACCTTAAACAATCTCGCATTACTCTATGAAAGTATGGGAGATCTGAAAAGGCACGTTTACTTTGCCAAAGATTAGAAAAAAGTTCCAATAATCCAGGACAGTACAAACATTTTCCTTCCTAATTGTATAGTTTTTAAAAGAAAAACGTTACGTCAATGAAATAAGAAAAAGAAACTACGCCAGCTTAGCCCTTGAGTTTTTATGGATAAGTCCAAAAAGTAATTATATAGCTTTAATGTTTGGGTTTATCAATCAAATGAATGGTTCCGCCGAATTTTTATTTTCCGGATAATATTAATAAAATTTTTAGTTTCACTTTTTACATCATCGCTACCTAACACTGCATAGATTGCAACCAAGCAGTCAGCTCCATTCTGAACAACACTCTCGCAGTTATCCATGTTTATTCCACCAATAGCAACTACAGGGATTCGTATTGAATTTTTGACTTCTCTTATTTTATCAGGGCCAATTCCTTCTCCTGCATCCTTTTTGGTAGTAGTGTCAAATATTGGACCCAGACCGACGTAATCAGCACCCTTATTTTCTGCTTCTATTGCTTCATCAACATTATGGGCAGTGAGACCAATTATCTTATCTTCGCCTAGAAGTTTTCTTGCAATTTCGATTGGCATATCGTTCTGGCCTAAATGTACGCCCTCTGCATCAACTGCTAACGCAATATCAATTCTATCATTAACCAAAAATTTTGCATTATTCCTGCAGATTCTCTTGATTTCGAATGCTTCATATATCATTTTTTTTGTACTCTTATTTTTTTCTCGGTACTGAATAATCTGGCATCCCGCTTCGACTGCTTCCTTGACATCAGAAAAAGTCCCTTTCTTTGAGAACCTGGAATCTGTCACAAGGTAAAAGTCGATATATTTTAAGAAATTTTTTTTCTGGTTTAGGTTCCACTTTTCCATAGCTATCTGTGTCCATCCAAATAGATTTTTTCAGATCATGTTTTCTTAAATTTCTTCTTATTAGAATTTTTGATACATTTCGGGATCTCTAAAACTTACCAAAACTCTACTGTTAAATGATTCAGAGATTTCGATTAAACCCATGTTTCGTAGTAAGCTTATAAATGGAATATAATTAACTCGTAAAAATCAGACGTTTATTGAAATCTTCGGAATCATTTAACAGTAGAGTTTTGGTAAGTTTTAGCGACCTCAAAAGATATTGAAAAGCCTCTGAATTTTCTAATCACATAAGAGATCAAAGAGTTTCTTTCGTCGAAACTTACTTTTCTTCAAAATTCATCATATTTTTTACTTTCTCATCTGAAAGATTGAAAACTTCGTCAAACAAATTGACACTAAAACTTCCAGACCCATTTGATTCCTCAGCTGCGAGTTCTCCAGCAACTCCAAAGTAGCATAAAGCATCTTTTGATGCATCACAATAATGGAATTAATTGAAGCAAATACACATTATTACTGCTGCAGCCATATGTCCAGCTCCAACAATTAACCCCATTTGCTTGTTGCCATCCCTTATAATAGATATTTTTTCCATCACTTATTATGTCTTCTCTTCCTGTCATCACTACAGTAGAAGATTTTGATTTTGCAAGTTCTTTTGTTACTTTTTCAGGATCAACGATGATGGAAGTCGTTTGTTTCCCTTATTTTTTTGCAGTGGGTTATTCATTAATATACTACATAAACGCTTTAAACCGACATTCCGAAGATGTACAAATGTTATAATTTTTTTGCCTATTTACTCGCTATTATCCATTGAAAGTTAGGTTAATTTTTAAGTTACTTTCGTGTTGAGAAAATAGATAGTTTCGTTGTGTACATCTGCATAAAAATGTTGAAGCTTTTGAATAGCTTTTTTAGAATAAAGCCAAAATAATATAATTATATTATAAAAATATGACCTTTATGCTAGTATTCCATAATCTCGTCAATTTCGAAACCATTTATACAGACAGAAAGATATCACTTTTGTATCGTCACACCCCGCAGCAGGAAATTGGGTATTTTAGGCCATAGATTTGGAAACAAAGGAATTATTCAAGAGCAAATATTTTAATTTGTTTATATGCTTCATTTTTTTACTGGTTTACCTGATTTCAACATAGTCTTAATTACATTGAAAATCGTACTATCACCTTCAGCTCCAATATAACTCTATCAAAAAACCATTTAACAATATCATAAATTATTTTTAATCACAGGGTATTCTTTAAAGACTTTTGTGTTATAGTATTTTCTACAATCTATATCACTCTTGAAGGAGAATATTTTGATTAAAGACCCATGAAAAGGTGTGCTTTCTAACCACCATTAAATATAGTCTCAGGTTCAAAACAGAGTCTTTTACCGATTTCAAATCATATATATCTCAAATAGTTGATGCCATTGTTGTCTAAAAAAATTCATTATGGCACTTCATACTAAAAAACTATGTAATCTCTTATTTTGTAGATACAATGGTTTTCATTACATAGTTCCATTTTATAGTACAAAAGTAGCTGAAAATATTACTAAGTAAGTCAATTATGATTCATAGGAGAGTTCCCATCCCTGCAACAATTTGCGTGGTGTTAAACTGGAATAAAATACATTATCAATAACCGACAGTTATATAGAATAAAATCTTAACAATTTGCTCAACGAATTCCAGCAAATGAGGCTATTGATTTTGTTTAGCTCATGATGGATAGTTACTAATTTTGATCAGATTTTTGATGTTGAATTTGATAGTTTATATGGATGACGGAAAAAATACTTAATATCTTGTGAAAAATTGGACAGCAAAAATCTAAAATAGAACAAAATTTGCTACATATATTTTTTTGGATGTAGGATGGAAACTGACAAATATGTACAAATTTTAGTTTAAATTTTTGAAGGCTTTACAATGATTTGTTTAGCGAAAAGATATATTTTATTCCGGATAAAATTTTTATTGTCAAGCTGAAGATATAAATTACTCATTCTAAATAACTAAGCATAAATATGAAAACCAAAAACAAAAGATATAGGTTTGAATTGTTAAATTAAAACAGAAGCATGAAACCTGTGCAAAAATTACAATATTTATATTTCAGGTAAATTTTGGTTAATTGTTGAGTTGAGCACTTTAAATTGATGTTGGATTGTTGCTTAATCGCCTGTGCTTTTAGTGACCCATTGAAGGAAATGTTTTTGTCAGTAATTTTTTTGGATTAGAAATATTTCCTTAAATTTGATTCAAATATTTGTATATTATATGAAACAAAAAACATGAGAGGCAGAGCTATAAATATGATGACAATATCGTGCAAAATATAATTGTGTATGAAGTTTGTTCCGGAATTCCACAACGCAAAAAAAGGTCTGTGGAATAGGTAGGCACAATATGAAGATGTAGCTATATATGTAAAGATAGAGCTTAAAGAGCTTGAAAATTTATCATTGATAAATTTCATTGCAAACCTGTATTCAAGGATACAGAAGATTATTACAAAAATATTTAGAAGTAATGTATCAAGGATGAATTGTAATGTGGAGTAGTTCAGATTTAATGAATTTGCCCAGCTATTCAACATCGATATGATCATTGAAGATCCTATTGTACTGCTACCTACTGAGTTAATTGTAAAATAAACTTTTGGATCTAAAAACAAAAGTATCCTTGACTCTAAAATAATAATCAATACAAATATAACCGGAAGAACTGCCAGTATGATCTGGATAAAAGGTTTTTTCATGATTTCTATCTCGGATTTTTCAAATAAGCTCACTTTACAGGTGAGGATACCAAACACAAATACTGAGAAAAACATAAAAAAACGGGGATCAATGATACCGAAAGTCCTTGATATTAATAAAAACACTATAAATATGATAAATGAAGTAAGTAAAATATGTCTTGCCTCTTTTGAAAACATGATAATGAAGGGATAAAGTGTGTAGAATGAAATAATTAGACCGATAAAATATAATGTTAACATTGGAGAAGCGTAAGCTGGGGCAAGAAAAATTTGCAATCCTAAAATATGTATCAAAATATTAAAATAACCAAATGCACTATGTGCATGGGGAAATACAAAACCAGTATTTAGTTCTTGAGCAAATACCGAGAACACAAATATATAAGCTATGAGAGCTAACCAGTACAGAGGAAAAATTCTGAAAAGTCTTTTTTTATAGAAGGATAATAAATTTTGTAATGAATTTATAGAATGGTTGTTATAATATAATAAATATCCACTAATAAATATAAATAGCCCTAAACCCATATTTGCGAAATAAGGATCAAAGGCATAAAGTCCTAGCTTACTGTAAATAGAAAATAAGAAGTTGCTCAAATGAGCTGGAATAATCATAATTATTGCTAAAGCCCTAAGGAAATCAAATGCAATTATTTTATTGTTCATACTTCCAACTTCCATAAGTAAAGTTCTGAATAAATCTGAATAAACAACACCAATCAAATAGTTACTACCGATTATTCACAAATTTTTTCATTGATAAAGGCAACTCTATCAAAAATTACCCAACATTGGTACATATAATTTTAATCATGCGATTTTATCATTTACTAATTTGGATAGATACTTTGTTTGGTATACAGTTCATTTTGATAATATTCTATTTATAATGTTTCCTGATTTCTCAAGTTTATTATTCTCGATAATTGTAGTATTATTTTAGAAAGCATTCCGATAAACAGCATACTTTCTTAAATTATCTATAAAAAATTGATGAACATATGACGTAATTCAGGAGTTTAAATAAATCCTTTATAATAAAGCGAAGATTCCTATTTTTCTTCGTTGGAAACCTGTCCAAATTTTTATCGCTAATTTATATAGTTGCCCCAATTTTTTCTTTTATGGTTCATTATTCTGTGATTTTAAAGCTAGCTTTCACTATCCTTAAAATAATTACTTATCTCCAGTGATGTGCTTTTACTGTTCTCTTTACTATTAAATCACTGACTCCTGATTTTGCTCAACAGTAACCTATGTCTCTGCAAACCACTTCATTTTTTCTAATAAATTTTCCTTGGGATCGTGAAGTGATGAAGTTGTTGTTTTTATCCTCCGATCAATTCCTAAACTCTAGATATTATTTGATAAAGTTTGTGCCCAAAGTATGACTCAAACATTTTTTTGTTCAGGTTCCTTCTCTACTTCTCTTTGTTTTTGCTTCATTTTCTCGAGGTTTATCATTTTTTGCATGTCCCAGATCTGAATGGATAAAAGTAGCGTCCTGAATCATTCCCTTTTTTATTTTCAAACTAGGCATATCTGATTAAATGCGGGTGTCAAAAGCTTTTTTTGGATATAGAGAAGATATCCCTACATTACTACTTCGGAGGAAACTGCCTTTGTTGTAGTAACTGCCACTTCTACAGAGTAGTCAAATATGGCCAATGAGCTGAAGATATTCTGAATATAACTTCCTAATCGTTTCAGTTTTGTGTCATCAAAGGATTTTTCCGACTTCATTATCATGCTTGCCCAGACTTGATATTGATTTTTGTCGAATCAACACTTCTTTTTATGTGTCGTTTGCAATAAGCTCATACCTCCGGTTAGACAAAAACTAAAAAAGTTACGCTTTCCGAAAGTTTTGTAGAAAATAAGCCAGAATAGTTAATATTTAATAATTTTTTATTAAATCCACGAAATCCATTTTTGAAGAGTTCAGAGACACAATGTTTCATCATTTTTTGCAAGTATGAATTCCTTTTTATCATGGTTGAGAAATTTAAAACTATGAGTTTGGCCTTCCAATCTGTGATGG
Source organism: Methanosarcina sp. (assembly GCA_003164755.1). GTDB lineage: Archaea > Halobacteriota > Methanosarcinia > Methanosarcinales > Methanosarcinaceae > Methanosarcina. The sequence continues at coordinate 45,633 of PLUB01000119.1, forward strand.
TAACTTTTCTTCATTTATTATTGCAAGAAGATTTGAACTGCTAAAAAGATCATATTCGCATTGTTGTTCGAGTACCGCAATTTTGTTATCTATTGGGGCTTCACCAGGATCTATGTTTAGTCTATCGAAAGGTTCTGTATCGGTGGTGAAATTTCTAGTTGTACTACGGGCTGAAATATGATTTCAAGTTGCAGAAATGCTAAATAGAGTCAAATAGCTTCTTAAATTCCATAGAGAATTTTGATAAGCCCTGAATTTTGTTATATGCTTATAAATATTGATAAATGCCTCGTGAAAATAAGATGTTTAGTCGAAATCCTTTATGGGGAAAATTAGCAACTTTTTTATTGAAAAAATACGTATTTGCATATTTCAATGCCATGAGTAGAAGCATAAGCTAAAAAAAGCATATGCTGCTTTTGGTTCGCAATATTTGTTTGAAAGAATAAAAAAAGGAAAAGATTATATAGATAGCAGTGAGTTATCACTTTCCTATCAGGCAAGAATTCATAAAATTATGATAATGTGGCAATCAACAAGCCTGAGAATATTCGATATTGAAATGAAACTCTGAGTACCTCGAATATTCCAGTTAAAAAGAAGGGACAATTATGAAACCATCAAATGTAGAACTGAATCCGAACAAACTGGTACAGTACCTCAACAAACCAGCAAGCGAATTCACCAAAGAAGACATTATGAAGTTTATCAAGGAAAACGGCATTAAGATGCTGACTTTTCGTTATGTTGGTGGGGATGGGAGGCTTAAATCCCTCGCATTCGTTATAAGAGACGAAGAACATCTTGACAACTTACTTTCCGCCGGAGAGAGAGTAGACGGATCAAGTATTTTTACATATATTGAGGCATCCTCAAGCGACCTTTATGTCCTCCCTAAATATAGGACTGCCTTCGTAAATCCTTTTGAAGAAATTCCTACCCTTGACATTCTCTGTTCATACTTCGACAAGGATGGTACCCCCTTAAAAAGCGCTTCTGAAACAGTCATGAAGAAGGCTGCCCAGACCCTGGCTCAGAAGACAGGCTACGAGCTTCAGTTAATGGGAGAACTTGAATACTACATCATCGCCAAGAAAGATGAAGTCAACATGAGTTTCCCAGCGGTTGACCAGAGGGGATACCATGAATGTAATCCTTTCACCAAATTCGACCAGCTTAGGAAGGAAGCAATGATGCACATCTCCGAAGCTGGTGGGAAAATCAAGTACGGGCACTCTGAAGTCGGGAACTTCTCTGACGACAAGTACTACTACGAGCAGAATGAAATCGAATTCGAAACAGATACCTTAGAAAACAGTGCCGATAAGCTTCTTATTGCAAAATGGATGCTCAGGATGCTTGCCGATCAATACGGGGTAGATGTCAGTTTTGCACCGAAGATCACTGTAGGAAAAGCAGGGAGCGGACTGCACATCCATATGAAGCTTCTTAAAGATGGTAAGAGCATCATGGTCGAGAATGGAGATGTTAGCGACGTTGCTAAGCGTGCAATGGTCGGTCTTCTTGACATTTCTGCAGGCATCACTGCTTTTGGAAACAAGATCCCCACTTCCTATTTGCGTCTTGTTCCACATCAGGAAGCTCCTACTAACATATGCTGGGGAGACCGGAACCGTTCTGCCCTAATCCGTGTACCTCTTGGCTGGTTTTCCGAAGAGTCAAGTAAGATGGTAACTATTGCCAATCAAAACTATAAAGAGGAGCTCAAGAGCCACAGTTACAAGTCGACCTTCGAATTCCGTGCTTCAGACAGCACAGCTGACCTCTATCTACTTTTTGCAGCTTTTGCTGTAGGTGTTCGCCATGGATTTGAGATTAACAACGCACTGGAACTTGCAGGCAAGCTTTATATCGACGTGAACATCTTTAATGATGAACATAAGGATAGGCTTGCACAACTTGAACACCTTCCTGCTTCCTGTTACGAGTCTGCTCAGGCACTGAAGAAACAGAAGAACATTTTCATACAGTACGATGTTTTCACCGAAGGCATGATCAACGATATCGTGAAGGGACTTGAAGCCTTTGATGACTACCAGCTCAGCGAGAGGCTTTACGGCAAAAACGAAGAAATCAAAAAACTTGTGGATGCTTATATCCACGTTGGTTGATATTAGTTTCAGCACATAAAAACATTCTTTTCCTTTTTTGAGCTAGTAAAAACCGTAAAACCCTGTTCATTTGGAGTATGGGGGTGCCAAAAGCATGTTTCTTTAGGCTTTTTCGATTAATATGCCTCTTAATTCTCAAACTTCTTATTCCTTTGGCTTATGTTTTCTTGGAAAGAGATTCTTTCTCAGTTTACTTTTCCTTTGAATTTTAACCTTTCAGGGCGATTTCCTCTTGGCTTCTTCAACCTTAAACTCAAGGATATGATTCAGGATTGATTTTATCTATCTTAACGAAATTTATAGGGACATTGAAGTGACAAACACTCGGATTGATCAAAAATGACAGATAACAACAATCCAGATGACCTTAGTAACCAGAAAAAAAAGCTTCATGAAAAACCAGTTCCAAAAATAACGATAATCTGCTCTGTCCCTGACCCTGCCAGCCAGAACATTAAAAACCACCTTTTAAATTTTAGGAAATGGGAGCATATAGAAATTCCAGAAAATTGTGACTTTTCTGCAGTATGGGAGTCTCCAGATGGAAAATTCAGGCTCGTGGAAATTGAAAAAATGCACGTTTTTCAAGATGGACTCGATGCGAAACTGGAAGCTGTAGAATTGCCAGCTTCCATCATAATTTTTGCATCCAAGCACAGTAGCAAGGAGAAAATCAATTCCCTTACCGTGCATTGCACAGGAAATCCTTCCAATGAAGTAAGACTTGGGGGACGGCCTAAAGAACTTGCAGTTCCTTCTCCGGCTGCAATGAAATCTATACTTCAGGAAATGAAACTTCTGGCGGGAAAAAAAGGCATGAATTATGATATTACCCTCGAAGTAACCCATCACGGTCCCACAGAACTCTCAGTCCCTTCTCTCTATGTTGAAATTGGAAGTACCGAAAATGAATGGAAAGACACAGATGCAGGCGAGGTTGTTGCAAAAGCTATCCTTGCCGTTTCTTTTGGAAAAGTACAAGTCGCCATAGGTTTTGGAGGTGGACATTATGCCATACGCCAGACAGGGATTTTGCTTGAAACCGCCATCTCATTTGGGCATAACTTCCCCAAGTATCAGCTGAATTTCGTGGATGAAACTCTTATCATGCAGGCTGTTAAGAAATCAAATGCGGATTTTGCTTATTTTGATCGAAAATCTATGAAGAGTGGAGACAGAAACAGAATTTCTGCAATTCTCAAAAAACTAGGAATCAGGGTTATCAAAGAATCCGAAATCCGGGAACAATATGGGAATGGGAGTTAAATTCACCTTAATCACTATAGCTATCCGTGGATTCATTCAATAGAATGCAGATTACGCATTTCTATTTGCAGTAAATGTGTAATAAATATAGCAGGAGCTATAGACCTGAGTAGATAATAATGAGGGTAGTGATTTGTTCTAGGTCACAGATCAGCTTTTCATCTATGTATTTGCAGGGGTTATAGCCGATTAAGGTTGTGTTATTGCAACAATCTTCATGATTCTCAGGTACTTGTGGAATTGGATATAAGGGGATTATTTAAAATCAAAATTTTTATTTGCTTATATGGTTCTTTTTCTTCCCGATTTCCCAGATATTAAATATAGTTTTTTAATTACATAGAAAGTTCTACAATCACATTCAATTCCAAAGAAACCTCACCTACTTCATAGGTTCCATCATATATGTTTTTTAATTTAAGATTATTCTTTAAAGTTTTTTCTTGCTGTGATATTTTTTTTATAACCTGTATCACTCTTAAAGGATAATATTTTTGTTTAGTACCGACGAAAATATATACATGATATATCAGTAAAATTTCATAACCTCAAAATAGTACTTTTTAGATATTTCACAATATATATATTTTAAATTATTGATATGTCATTGTCTAAAATAAATTTTTTGCGACACTTCATACTAAAAAAAACATTTTATATCTTATTTTTATAGACACAATGATTTTGCATGACTTAGTCCCATTCTATTATGCAAAAGTAACTTTAAAAATAACTCATTTAGTTACTAATGGTTCTAGGGAAAGTTTCCATCCTGTAGCAAGCTGAGTGGTATCCGACTGGAATAAAGCATTAAAAACTTCTTGATAGATATAGTCTGCTTCATCAGGTAAAGTAATTATATCGACTATACTACAAAATTAAGATGATACAGACTGTAAGCTGACTATTATGCATACTAGAAGTAGAATCACTTTGCGTTGTCATAATTAACGACCTTCTTACTTTAAAAAATTCCTTGAATTCTTCTAATTTGTAAAAAGGGTTCGGATCTGATGAGATTCAGAACTACTGAAGTTTTTGAAATGTTATTTCTACTGTTAGAAATATAGATCATTTAGGTTAACTTCCGACTTCAACAAATTGCTTAATAGGCTTTAAAAAACCAGCTCAATATTGGGATTTACCGAAATTGTCGATAATGTCATTAACATACTTGATTAAAAAACCTTTAATCGAAGTTATTGGCTCTGTAGAAATCCTATGAATCATAGCATTCTAAAAGTTAGTGACCAAAATAAAGCTTAGATTCCGTGATTAGATTAATCTGATAACCTCAATCAGATAATATTTCTACAGAGTCAAAAGATTTTAATTACATACAATCCAGTTGTTGAAAACATGCTGGGACAGATAAGAGTGGAATAGAGCAAGAAAAAACTGAAGTTAATTACATGGAGGAACTACAATCTATTAAGGAAGAGGTCATGTCACTAAGGAATGAATTCTCTCGGTTTTTACAGAGAGCAAACCAGCTGCATATCGAGATAATTCTTGGGGAGATGAAGAAGAATTTCATGAAACCTATGGTTGACTACCTTAGTGAGGATGCAAGCGAGAGGATACACAGCCAGAAGGCAAAGGATTGTAGGATGCGAGCGTTCTGTGAGAAAGCTTTTCTGGACATTTTGCAGGAGACTTCAGGATTTATTTGCAGGGATAGGATTGAATCTGAGACTTTAAAGCTTTATCGGAAAGCAAGAGGAGTTAAAAACTGAATCAAAAACACCTAATTGAACTAGATGTTTCTCAGAAGCTACAAGTCTTTTTGAAAAACAAGTCAAACTCATGTATTCCCTTCAGATTTATGAAGATTGGGATGAAAGTATCAGAACGATTGATATAAGTGAAATCGAGCTGAATGATTAGTTTCTGAAGTATGCGAGCAGATACCAAACTGGCAATGCATCTTGATACTTAAAGTGCTTTCAGGGAAAGTAAAACTTTGCCATATCTCTCTAAACTTACAGGGCTCCGTGTAGGAAACCTGTTTTTCCATCTCCAGAAGCTGCTTGAAAGAGGTATGGTTTTACAACTGAGTAACGCGGGGAATACATAATCATCAGAAAAGGTTACTTTACACTGAAAGGGCTTTCAAATATATATTCCAAAATTGCGCGGGATCAAACATCAAAAAGTCAATAAAGAAGAGTGATAATTGATAGAAATCCGAAAAGGATAATGAGATTGTTCGAATAAAAAGCACACAAAAATATATAATACTTCCTACCTTGTTTTTTTTGATTGTTGATTTCATGATCACCTTGGAAAGGAAAGTTGTCCTACATTTGGTTTTAAAAACAGTTTGGAAAATATTTAGTGAATTTCAATCAGAGGCTCCAATGTGACTTTAATCACGGGTACCAAAATGCCTTTGAGTTGATTACACTACCCAATAAATTGTGATTAAAATTATCAGAAATAGTAAAACAACGTTTGTGGTTTAGACATTCATAAGCATTTTTTCATCGCTATTATACTCAGCATATTAGATTAAAGGGTTCCGTTGCAAAAAATCCTTTCTAATGATACAATAGAAT
>PLUB01000109.1 GCA_003164755.1 Methanosarcina sp.
TTGGAATGCTTGGTACGCTAAAGGACTCGCTCTAGATAATTTAAATAAATCTGAGGAAGCAATTAAAGCGTATGGAAAAGCAATTAAAATTAACCCACATAATTCTTCAATAGATTGGTACAATAAAGAGAACACTCTAAGCAACTTAGGGAATTCAGATGAAGCCATAAAAGCATCCTACAAAGCAATTGAAATCGACCCGCATGATTCATCAAGTTGGTACAACAAAGGAAATTCTCTATTTAACTTAAATAAATACGAAGAAGCAATAAAAGCATATGACAAGGCAATTGAAATTAGTCCGCAAAAATCAAAAGCTTGGAACAACAAAGGAAATGCTCTATTCAATTTAAATAAATACGACGAAGCAATAGAAGGATATGACAAAGCAATTGAAATTAACCCACAGGATTCAGATGCTTGGTACAATAAAGAAAAGGCTCTAAAAGAATTAGGCAATAACGATGAAGCAATAAAAGCATACGGCAAAGCAATTTAAATTGACCCGCAGAAGTCAGAAGCTTGGATCAATAAAGGTATTGCTTTATACAAATTGAATAAATTAGATGAAGCCTTAGCAGCGTTTGACAAAGCTATTAAACTAAACCCACATAAATCGGAAGCTTGGGACAATAAAGGAAATGCTTTAGATGATTTAGGTAAGCATGATGAAGCCATAATAGCATATGACAAAGCAATTGAAATTAACCCGCAGAAATCAGATGTTTGGTACAATAAAGGAAATGCTCTAAAAGAATTAGGCAATAACGATGAAGCAATAAAGGCATATGGCAAAGCAATTGAAATTAACCCGCAGGATTCAGATGCTTGGTGCAATAAAGGACTTGCTCTAACTAAATTAAATAAATATGACGAAGCAAGAAAAGCATATAACAAAGCAATTGAAATTAACCCGCAAATAAGAAGCGGGGAACAATAAAAGTATTTTATCTAAATAAACTAAATCTGATACAGATACTGGGTACAATAAAAGAATTTATCTTAATAGATTAAATCAATTAGATTTGTAGGGTGAATAGTTACTTAATTTTCATTTATTTTTATTCTTCAAGCGATAAATATAGCAAGTTTTTTGCTCCCCACTATAATATATTTTTTAATAAAAAATATGTGTTTTTTACACAATCAGATAAAAATATCCCACAATCTCGGCTGAAGAATGAGAAAATACATCGGTTTTGCCACAACAAAAATGTGCCTAGTCAACTTGTTCATATTCAAAGCTTGATCCAGGAGACGAGCAAGCTAAACGTTAAGCACTACCTAAAACTATAGAGACTAAAAAGCGATGGTAGAAGCGTTTTCAGTTTTGCCTATTTATTTCTTTTGTTGTTTGCAGTTCACAAACAAACCATTTGTATTTTTTTTTGATACTATATATAAAAAATGTGTTACTTTTAATGCATTTTATGTAGACATATAAGTGTAAATAGAGATGAATGGATTAAATTGAAGTAGTCATTTTAAAGTAACAATTTACTAACCAAATATGTAAGGCCTTAAATTATCAGTGAAGTCTATTTTTATGCAGATGGACCCAAACTTGTAGGGAAATAAAAAAATAGCCACTAATTCAAAGCAGTTTATCAGGAATTTATCCACAATGCCTTGAAAAAAATGGCCATGATGCTTTTTTATTTTATACTCAACAGCTCTTGGACTCGGGAACTGTTCTTATTAGCTCCACCAGTGATGGCGACGATGGTGTTTTACTTTGATGGTAACAGTCTTTGATGCTGTAGTATAGTTTGCAGTATCATCTGGTGTAAAAGAAACAGACAATGTCCGTATACCTGGACTCAATATAGTTCCTGATGGGGGAGTGTAGACAAAGGTTCCAGATACTGAAGCAGATGCATCCAGCTGAACGTTGCTCAATGGTGTACCATAGACTATGTCAGCAGGGTTACTCCAGGTAATTGTAGGAGTAGTATTTTGAGAAGGTGTTGTCAAAATATTTATTGTAGCGAGCATTGAATCTGTGCCGTTTGTGTTGCTTACAGTCTCATTAACTGTATAGACTCCAGCTGCAAGGTAAGTATGCGTTGGATTAAGCTCAGTTGAAGTAGCTTCGTCTCCAAAGTTCCACATCCATCCTGTGGCATTTGTCGAGAGGTCTGTAAATTGAACCGTAAGGGGAACATTACCATTGGTAACGTTGGCATTGAAATTAGCTATAGGGAAACCTTTTCCAGAACGACTTTCTGGATCAGTAAATGCCTTGATGCACACATTCGTATTTGAGTAGCCTGGCTCTGTTGTTATATCGGTCCATGTATTTCCGTCAGAACTTACAAAACTTTCTGATGCGTTTGCTGTTGCTTGACTACTGTAACCAGAGATTGGCATTTCCACAGGAATCGGGTATTGATATATAGGGTTTGTAAGCTCCATTACTACAGAAAATGTTTGGCCGGCTTTGAGCTTAATTCCAGAATTCAGGGGAATCGTATGGTAGCCTGCATTTGGAATCATTCCACTTTGGGTCAGAGCAGAACTAGCTTGACTAATGGGGTTGGACCCTGCATTATTGTAGATATTAATTACATAACTGCTGTTTAGGTCTGTCGTGTAGAAACTTACCGCTTTGAGGACTTCATTAGATTTTGCAGTAAAGATATTTGCACCCCAGCCAGTTGTTGGATTAGTCTGCGATGTGTTAATTTGCTGGGTCCATCCAAGTGGATCGTATTGGTAGATGTTTGCATAATCGTGAGGGTTTTCAGCAGTGAATTGTGTATTCATAGCGTATCCTACATTAGAATCATAATAGGAAACATAGAAATATCCATTATCATTGTTTACATTACCCCAATCTGCTGCAGTTGTACCCCAACTATTTTTTATGATAAACGCTCCGTCTCCGGGTGGAGTTGTGGAGAAATTATTCTTACTATAAGAGTCGTCCCAGCCTACAATGGTCACTGCATGGTCAGAAGATGTTGTTCCACTATAGTAATAACCGTATGTGTTTTGGTTATAACTAGTAGTATCAGAGGGGGCAAAATACAGGGCAGTAGCTACTGCTCCATGATTCATAATTGCTTCTTTTATGTCCTGATTGTCCGTCGGACCATTTCTGTTCGGAAGAAAAGTTACGTTTTGTACATGTTTATGTAAAGGAATCCCGAGCTCGTTGGACGAAAAACTTGATGTAGCACTATAAAGGTCATCGCTGGTGTTCACAGGTCCGCTCCAGCGAGCCTCATAAGCAGTTGACATCACAAAGTCTCCACCGTCGCTGGGGCCGCGATCAAAACCTTGCGGGCTATTTGCAGAAGATAGCACGTTTTTCACATTATTTTCAGAAAAGCTCCAGGCTTCTCCTGGCATTAAATATGTTTCAAGGGATCCGTCAGTTGCAAATGTCCAGCAAGAACCTGCAGCACCCTGGTTTTTCACAGGGGTTACCTTGTTCAAAGTTCGCAGATCATAGGAAGTTGGAATAGATGTGCTTGCTGAAGAATATACGTCTGCGACTGAAGTATGTTTGAGATGACTAAGGTCCACAGGTGAGGGTGAAAAGCCAGATTTATGTCCACCTGGGGACTGTGCGGTTTGGTATACAAGTTTTCTATTTTGGTATTTGGTAAATATAGGATTTTCTGGTGCAAGTCCAACATTTTGAGAAAATTTAGTTTTGTTTACAGTATCTTTGTGAATAAATTTGTGATCAGTATGTACGAATATTGGTTTGTTTTTTTCTGAAAATCCTGTATATGCCATTGCTATTGATGAACCTATTACCAAGAACAAAACCAGGAGTTCAGTGAAAATTACTATTTTTTTTACTATATCTACATCATTTTTTAAATTGTGATTTTTTTGCATGTTTATCTCCTTTTTAATTTATTTATAAATGTTCACTAACTCTATTCTTCACTTTCACCATATTTTAAAAATTATCTCGTTCTAATACCCAAAGTTTACTTCTTAAATTTTAAGTCAACTTCTATAGCTATTGACCAAAGACTAAAAATGGTACGTCACTCTTTTTTGGGTACAATTTAGAGATATCCTAGAGCTTAATACTTCCAGTAATCTCCTAATAGTGACTTCGATAGTTTTTATTTTTTTAAATACATTGCATTAATACTTATGCAATTAACATTCTACATAATATCATTTTGTTTTAATCGCATATAAAGTTATTTTTTAACACTCAATTTTAGTGTATTATAACTATCACAAAGAGTAATAATGCATAAAATATATAAATTAAATCAAAAGAAAAACATAATCAAATAGCACTTTAATTTGAAAAATATTAACAGCTTTTGGCCGCTACAAAGAAATATAAAAGTGCAAAAATTTAAAGAAGAACGTAAGCATTTAAGATTTTAAGAATAGTTATCTAAACAAATAAATTACTGAATTTTTTCCAATTTATATAAACACAATATTTGATTGAATATTTATTTAGTTAGTGTGCCAACTTCTTTGTAAAATCACAAATATTGAGTATTCTAGAAAAAAAATTCAACTTAGAACAACTGAAATAAACATACTATCTAAAAATTTAACCTTAAATATATAAATTTCTATGACTTTATAGATTCCTAAATAATTTTTTTGGATATTTAATTCCTTTTTTATTCATTCTTGTGTCCTGATAGGATTCAATTTTTATTAGACGGCGTAAAGTGGTAGCTACAGTAGACTTTCAAGATCAAGAATCTTGCCACTAATAGCATCAATGCTGGAACAATTAGTCTATCGGTAAATAACTCCCCTTCTACAAACTAAATTCCTATTAGAGGTACGTCTTAAGTACAAACTGTAAACAAGTTTAACAATCTCACAAATAACGGAAGCTTAACTGGAAACCTAAATGTCGCAATTTGCAATGTAAGCAGTGAACGAGGTACTGGGCCTTTTTACTCAAGGTTTGCATAAGCTCCCACCAACCTTGCAAATATATCACCTATGGGTATATGGATTGACATAGCTGATGCTGAAAATTTGTAGTTGGGTGCAACAGACATCGTATGAATCTGTGAGTGGTAAGCCCATTTTCACTGTGCCAATATGGCTACTCTGACATATCAAACAATAACTAATTATAACAATGCAGTATGGCCTAATGCTGCACAAAATATGCTACCTGATACGTTAGATATTGTTCATTTCATGTGTCAACTTTCAATTACTGCTAATTAATACAGTTGAGGGAGAAAACATTACATTTTCAACTCAGTACACCTTTTTACCAGCTTTAAACAGCCACATTGGACTGATAACTTAGGTAATAACAAATAGTTAGTGCTTCTACTCTTGAAATACAAAATCAATAGAGAATTTCTGTGGTTACAATGAAAATTATAGACATGCAATAATGAAATTAGGGGAAGATAACAGCTACAAATTAATATCAAGCATTAAAACGGAAAAGCCACTCATGCACATCTGAAATAAATATTCAGTAAACATTTATTTTTATTACCCAATGTGGCTCTTCAAACTCTGAAATAGCCTTACTTTCAGAATTTATGATTTTAATGCTGGTAAATATCGCAGGCATAAAACTCTGTAACCATGATTCATAACCTGGGAACGCGGAGATCAAAAATGCAAATTGGTTCAATGACGCCGAAATAGAGATCATGGTAATGTATATCAATTTTTTTGACAAACTTATCAGTAATTTGGAGTCTCTACAATAATGAAGTGGATAAAAAATGATCACTAAGAAAAGATAGACTAAAAATTTGCAAAGACGCAAAATGATGAGAAGCTATCCAAGTAGTATGTATAAAAATTTGATTGTCACGATATTAGCAGTCGTTTATATCTACCCCCTTTTTCATGCATTTTTAAACCCCTTTAGCCTCATTTACTTCGATTTTATTTCCCGCTTGTCTGGTAAAATGTTTTTTAAAGATATGTATGGCTATAGCTCCGATCAATAACTCCAAGATTATCTTGGTAAATTTATTCATTCCAAACTTTGTCATTGGCTTATTTAATTTTCTTTCTTCTGTTTCAATTTTGTTATAATATTCCGTTGACTTGCTAGTTTTGAAGCTGAGTTTTTTGAGGATATACCCCAACAGAAATAGTTTAACATATTTACTTCTCATTCCTCGTCCCTTTTTAGATTTACATGAAATAATTTTCTTCATTGTATATGCGCTCAACAACATTTTACCATACTTTGCCATACTTACCAAGCTTTAACCTCTTGATATTTTTCCTAACTGAAATCTCTTTATCTTCAACATCATTCCGCAAAGAAGTAAATGAATATACTCCTGTATCTACTTTATTTTTTATAGAATATCTAATTTCAGCTATATATAACAACCCGCACATGTCCGCATATGTATAATTTGTTTCCCTATTTGTACTATTAATTCATTGAAAGTCAACATTATTTGAAGCTACTGTAATATTAAGAAAATAAATAGTGTTCTTGTGTACATCTGCGAAAAATGGGATAGATATAGAGAATTTTGATAAATTCCTATGTATCTGAGTATTAGATAGCTTAAATTTTTTAACAGTAATTTTTAAATCATGAAAAATTATACTGATTTTGCTTTTAAGCGACTTCATATTGAGAAGTAGATGACATTCTCACGTATATCTGTAGAAAGTGGTTTTAGTGGAAAATCTGCATAATTTTTACTTCATAACTCTAAAATATTGAATTTTCTAGAATCAATTACAAAAAATATGATTCAGATTCGTGGATTAAGTTTTTTCTTGTAAACTATTGAGGAAAAATTGTAACTAATAGGAGTAGTCATTCTGAAATACAACAAATTAGAACTGCTGTAATTGTGAAAACATTAACCACTTAATGATAGACTACTCACAGACCGGGATTCGTATTTTATTACCCACACACTTCTGCAGATCTGATGAACTTTTTGCTGATCATAACTTTGGATAATTCTCTTTCGAAGAAGACTAATACGCATGTGCTCAACAAAGATAAAGAGCACTTATTCCCCATAATTATCTTCAAGACGTAGAATAAGGGCTGCAGCATGTATATAATCGCCAGCATTACCCCATACATTGTCATTGCAGTTTACAGGTTTTAAGATTAAAGAACCTAGGAACCTTCAAAACAAACCAACTTGAAGGGAACACGTACGAGCCTTTTTTGAATAAGACAATAAATAGGTTTTGAGAGGTATTAGGGTTCCGTTGCAAAAAATCTAA
>PLUB01000085.1 GCA_003164755.1 Methanosarcina sp.
TATAAAAAGTACAATAATAAAACTTATTATGTATCTATAAGTAATGCCGACAGATGCCATGAGCTGGATTATATAGCTACGGTTCGAAACGGAATCGATGTAGAAAATTTTCATTTTAATGATGACCCATTGGACTATCTCCTCTTTTTGTCGCGCACTCTTCATAAAGATACAGGTGCAAATGAAGCAATACAAATCGCTAAAAAGACAGGAAAAAAACTTAGAATGGTAGGTTTTGTTGCTGATAAGGCGTATTTCGAAAAAGAAGTACAACCCCATATAGACAATGAACAGATTATTTATGAGAAGCATGTTGATCCTGAAAGCAAGAAAGAACTTTTGTCAAATGCATACGCTTTACTGCACATGATCAATCATGATGAAGTTCTTGGACTTGATGTAGTTGAAGCTATGGCCAGCGGTACACCGGTAATTGCAATGAATGGAGGTTCGATGCCTGAGCTGATAAGAGATGGAGAAACTGGTTTTCTGGTCAATAGCGTTGATGAGGCTGCAGAAGCTGTCCAAAAGGTTGCTGCCATATCCCGAACAAAATGCAGGGAAAGTGTGGAAAAACGTTTCTCTGTTGACAGGATGGTAGCTGACTACATCAAAGTGTATGAAACAATTATTGAAAAATGTAAACGTGAGTCAGAAAGACCATGGGGACACTATGAGGTGCTCCTGCATATGCCAGGATATAAAGTCAAAACTCTCACAATCCTACCACAGGGTGAAATCTCACTTCAGCGTCATTTTCATAGAAAAGAGCACTGGTACATAGTCAATGGAAAAGGAATTGTAACTAAAAACAAAAGTGAAATCAGAGTTTTTGCCGGAGATTCTGTTGATCTTCCAGTAAACGAGGTGCACCGCATTAAAAATATAGACAACGAAAATCTTGTTTTTATTGAGATCGCTCAGGGAGATTACCTTGGAGAAGATGATATTGTAAGACTTGAGGATAAATATGGGAGAGCTTAAAAAGATCTGTATTTAATGAACTCGTATTTTGGAAGACAACCTATATTGCAAGCGCCATAAACATTTATTTATTTATTTATTTCAATGTTACATTTTCTGTAACGTGTCACATTTTCCTTTATAATAGGATACAGGGATACCTGCTCAGATCTCTAAGACTCTTTTACAAGTACGCTCTTTGTCCTCTTTTCTCAAAATTAAAATTATTTCACTAATTGTTTTTAGACATTCATCAACCGAAAGCCTGGGTAAAACACTACTAATGACCATCTTTACTAGAATTCACTAAGCAAATTTCTATGGACTTATTTTCTATGACTGTAGGTTATTGATTGTGTTTTTTATTTTTCCATTAGCTAGTAATCAGAAGTTCCGATTTCATCAAAATAGATGCCCTCCAAATGATTTTTAGTAAGCTGAATAATTACCTTTAATTTTAGACACTTGTAAGTGTAATATATTTATTTCTCGGTTCAACCGAATATAGTACTAATGAAGTTTCAACAAGCTATTTATGGACAGGTGGAGGATTCCATTTAAATGACTCAGGCAAGAAGACCCCTTTTGCTCATTATCCTCGATGGGTGGGGATACAGGGGAGACGAAGAAGGAAATGCTGTCCTGGCAGCTAGAACTCCAAACCTTGACTTGCTGATGAGAGAATGTCCCTGGTGTTTTTTAGAAGCATCTGGAGAGGCTGTTGGCCTTCCAGAAGGTCAGATGGGAAACTCTGAAGCGGGGCATCTAAATATAGGAGCAGGGAGGATAGTGTACCAAGATCTTACCCGAATAAACCTCTCTATCAGAAGTGGAGATTTTTTCAAAAACCCAGTTTTTCTAAATGCAATTTCAAATGTAAAGGTCAACGACTCAAACCTGCACCTCATGGGACTTGCCTCTTACGGAGGTGTACATAGCTATATGCCTCACCTTTATGCGCTTATAAAACTTGCACATGAGAAAGGACTAAAAAAAATATATATACACACTTTTTTGGATGGAAGGGACGTACCCCCTAAAACTGCCCTTGGAGACATAAAAGAACTAGATGCATTTTGTAGGGAAAATGGTAATGCTAAAATCGCAACGGTCTCAGGACGCTACTACGCAATGGACAGAGATAATCGTTGGGATAGGACAAAACTTGCCTTTGAAGCTATAACTAAGGGAGTTGCCACTTATACAGCCCCGGATGCAGAGACTGCAGCTTCTGAAGCCTATGGCAGGGGAGAGACTGATGAGTTTGTAAAACCGACTATAATCATTGATTCAGAAGGAAATCCAGAAACAATCATAAAAGATAATGATTCTGTGATCTTCTTCAATTTTAGGTCAGATAGAGCGCGGCAACTTACATGGGCTTTTGTAAAAAAAGACTTTGAAGGCTTCGCGAGGGAAAAACGTCCGAATGTTTACTATGTCTGTATGGTCCAATACGATGAAACCCTAGGTATGCCCATTGCTTTCCCTCAAGAAGAGCTGGTAAAGGTGCTTGGAAAAGTACTGAGTGAGCAGGGACTTATACAGCTCCGAATTGCTGAAACCGAGAAATATGCACATGTAACTTATTTCCTGAACGGTGGACAGGAAAAATGTTATGCAGGAGAAGATCGTTGCCTTATCCCTTCTCCGAAGATTGCTACCTATGATCTCAAACCCGAAATGAGCGCATATGAAGTTACGGATGAGGTTATCAAACGAATTCGGTTAGGAAAGTATGATGTCATTATCCTTAATTTCGCAAACATAGATATGGTTGGACACACCGGTATTTTTGAAGCTGCAGTAAAGGCAGTAGAAGCCGTGGATGACTGCATTGGCAGGATTGTAGCGGTTTTGAAAGAAACAGGAGGAATAGCACTCATAACTGCGGATCACGGAAATGCTGAACAGATGATAAACCTGAAAACAGGAGAACCGTATACAGCACATACTTCAAATCCGGTAAAATGCATTTACGTAGGAAATGATGAGGTAAAAACTCTTAAAAATGGTAAACTGTGTGACCTTGCGCCAACTATTCTTGAACTCCTCAGAGTTCCGAAACCGCAGGAAATGAAAGGAAAATCACTTATCCAGAATTTGCGTACTTGAGGTGAAAATAAATTACAATGGGCGTTGTAGTTTAACATGTGCTTTATAGTTTGAGGTTTAATGCCATTGAATTTTCAATTCTTGCGTGAATTCTATTCACCATTCATCGTTTTTTGTAGCAAAAATGAGTTCTAAATTTCTAACCGTAAGCCTGAAATCAATACTCTGCTCCAGCCTCACATCAATGAATATCTTAGAAAACTGTTGAGAAAATAGGGCAATTTGTCATGAAGAGATTTTCAAGAAGAACATAAGCTTTTTGGGAAAAAGGTTTACACCTGAGACTAATGAAATACAATGAAGCAGATATTTTCTTCGATTGGAGATGTGGTAGACAAAGATAGATCATTCAAAACTGATAGTAGTCTAACGATTTTTTGTCACAATTTATTTGCTTATTTCAACAAACTATGTTTTCACACTGAAAAATGGACAGGATTCTTACCCTTAATAAGAGCGAGATTTATATGTTGTTGTTTTAGTTGATTCACTGTCTAAAGACACTTTCTCACAGTGAGAATCTGTATTTATACTGGTCTCATTTGTTTTAGTTTTCATTTATAACATTGACTAACTATAGCTCCCACCTCTATCAAAGAAAACTTAACCACATACTTTAATGCATTTCAGGACTATGTCCTATACTCGAATCATCTGCCCAAACCAAATTTTTTATATAAATTGCTTCAATACATTATAAGGTGATATAACATGGTAAAATTTGAGTTTGATGATTCTGGAGTATATCGGAATACCAACGTTTTCGATCAACTTCTCAAATTTGCAAAAGAGAATTGGGGGAATGATAGAGCAATTCTCAAAAATTTTGAAGATTTAGTCGATATTGATCTTGTTGGATGGTTCATGCAGGACAAAGATAATGAAATTTCGGTAGGTATCGAACTCAATGAATCTAGTGACCACAACTACGACGAAATCATTTTCTATGATAAAAACAAAGGGGATATAACCGTATTTTCAGTAATGAGAGAACCTACCGCTTGATGTGTAACATATGTTCAATAGGCAACGCCTGGTCGACCCTATAAGCTTGGACTTACGCAGTTGAACTGAGAAATCAATAACATTAAACTTTTGATTGTATAAAAAATGAATTTGAAAACAATGTATATTGAACTTGATTTTATACCTCAAGTGCGTAAGTCTTATTGATAAATAGCCATAGGCATATGTTGGAATTTTAATGTCCTCAAATATTACTCCTTTAAACTGTCTGTTATTGTATTAAGTACGAAACTATCTAAAGGTTTAAAATACAATACATCATTTTATTATAACAATAATAGTCATTAAAGTTGTCTAAAAACTCTCAATGAATGAAAATTAAATGAGTTTTGGAATAAGCTCGATGAAATCTATTGATGGATTCCCGTCAACTTACTATTTAGAGATTTTTCATTACCTTCCATTTCCTTTTCCGTTTCCAGGACCGCAAGAGTGATCTTCATAACCGAATCTGGATTAAGTGAAATGGAATCTATCCCCAATTTTACAAGAAACTCCGCAATTTCAGGAAAGTCACTCGGAGCTTGTCCACAGATCCCGCTGTGCCTTCCATTTTGTTTTGCACCCAGCACAGCCATTGCCATTATTTTCATAACTCCCTGATCTCGCTCATCGAATTCTGAAGCAAGCAGTTCGGAGTCTCTATCAACGCCAAGGGTCAGCTGCGTCAAGTCATTTGAGCCTATGGAAAAGCCATCGAAGAATTTGCTGAATTCGTCAATAAGAAGAACATTATTTGGAATTTCACACATAACATAGACCTGCAGCCCATTTTCTCCTCTCTTTAGCCCGTTTTTCTCCATCTCTGCAATTACTTTTCGTGCTTCTTCAACGGTTCTACAGAAGGGAATCATAAGAATGAGATTTGTAAGTCCCATTTCATCTCTGACCTTTTTCATAGCCTTGCACTCAAGAGCAAAACCTTCCCTATAACGCTCATTACAATAGCGAGAAGCTCCCCTGAAACCTATCATGGGATTGTTCTCCTCCATTTCGAAATAACTGCCCCCAAGAAGGCTTGCATACTCGTTAGTCTTGAAGTCACTCATGCGAGCTACAACCGGCTTTGGATAGAAAGCCGCAGCAATAGTCCCAAAACCTTGGGCAAGCTGCTCAACAAAATACTCTTGTTTATCATAACCTCTTGTAAGTTGTTCGATTTCCAGAAGGATTTTAGGGTCTTTGACCTTTTCAGGGTGTACGAGAGCCATTGGATGGATCTTAATATAGCTTGTAATTATGAACTCCAGCCTCGCAAGCCCAATTCCATCGTTTGGGATCATGGAAGAGGCAAAAGCTTCCTCCGGATTTCCAAGATTCATCATAATCTCAGTTTTCGGGCGTTTTAGGTCTTTGAGATTCAGAGTATCTTTATGGAAAGGAAGAATACCATCATATACAAGCCCGTCCTCTCCTTCCGCACAGCTCACGGTGATTTCCCTACCTGTCTCAAGAACCTCGGTTGCATTGCCTGTTCCTACGACTGCAGGAATTCCTAATTCCCGGCTGACAATAGCAGCATGGCAGGTCCTTCCCCCTTTGTTTGTGACAATTGCAGCTGCCGTTTTCATGACAGGCTCCCAGTCAGGAGTCGTGTTGTGCGCAATCAGAATTTCTCCTGGTTTAAAAGAGGGCAGATCTGAAACATCCGGAATTAAATGAGCTTTTCCAAAAGCAATTTTGTCTCCCACGCTCTTGCCTCTTGCAAGAATTTCAGACCGTTTTTCAAGCACATAGGTTTCCAGAATGTCTTTGCTTTTTTGGGATTGGACAGTCTCGGGTCTTGCCTGCACTATAAAAAGTTCCCCTGTTATGCCATCTTTCGCCCATTCGATATCCATGGGCCGGGGTTCTCTATACTTTTCAGAGTAATGATTTTCGATAGTTATTGCATACCCTGCAAGTTTGAGCACTTCTTCATCATCAATACAGAAACGAAGCCGATCAGCTTCAGGAACCTCCACGTTTTGGGTAAGTACTTTGGAGTTGCCACGCCCGTAGATCATTTTGATCTCTTTGTCCCCTACTTTTTTCATGATAATTGGCTTATATCCTTCCCTGAAAGTCGGCTTAAAGACATAGAACTCATCTGGATTGACCTGGCCCAGCACGACATTTTCTCCAAGCCCGTATGCGCCTGTAATGAAAACCACGTCCTTGAATCCTGTTTCAGTATCCAGAGTAAAAATAACACCGCTAGAAGCTAGATCAGATCTTACCATCTTCATAATCCCAATCGAGAGCCCCACTTTGAAATGATCAAAGTTATTTGTTACACGGTAGGAAATCGCCCTGTCAGTGAAGAGTGAGGCAAAACAACGCGAGCAAGCGTCTCTAAGCCATGGATATCCTCTGATATTTAGGTAAGTTTCCTGCTGGCCAGCAAAAGAAGCGGTAGGAAGATCTTCAGCAGTTGCCGAACTCCGTACAGCTACATCCGTATCATCTCCATACTGCTCGCATAGACTATCATATCCAATTTTGATTTCTTCCCAGAGATCGTCAGGAATTCCTGCCCCAAGAATCAGATCCCTTGCGATTTTCCCCCTTTTTGTAAGGTCAGTGACATTTGCAATATCAAGACCTTCCATTGCTTTTTTAAGCTTCTCTAGAATTCCTCCGGCTTTGAGGGTGTGCCAGTAAGCTTCTGCAGTCACTGCAAAGCCGTTAGGGATCTTTATCCCCTTCGAAGTAAGCTCCCTGTACATTTCCCCAAGGGAAGCATTCTTTCCACCCACAAGCGGAACATCGTCAATCGTAGTCTCTTGAAACCAACGGATGTACTTGCTCTTAATCTCAGACATTTTCCAGAAATCCCCTTTAAAATTATTGTTGTGAATAAAAAGTTTGGCAATAAACTTAAAATTTCATGCATTCGTTGAAAAGTTTTTCCAAATCAGTACAATATATTCTTGGATTAAGTAGGTTCCACTTGTAATTTATGCATTGATTTTTCATGAAAGACATCTTTACGTTCAGATTTTAAGGCAATTTGGAACCTGCAATCATTCGGAGTTTATGGCATTCTGTGGCTTCCCTTCAAGGAATTTCTCTACATTTTGAACACAGACATTTGTGCACTCCTCAAGGGATTCATGGGATAGAAAAGCTATGTGTGGCGTAAGCGTGACGTTTTCAAATTCCATCAGCGGGCTATTTAATGGAAGCGGTTCTTTATCAAAAACATCAAGACCTGCTCCACCAATCTGTTTTTCTCGAAGAGCTTTTATGAGAGCAACTTCATCGACTATCTTTCCTCTGGCTGTATTTATAAGAATTGCACTTGTCTTCATTCTTGCAAGTTCTTTTGTGCCTATCATATTTTCAGTGGATGAAGTGAGCGGTACGTGAAGGGTGATGATATCTGATTCTTTGAGTAGTGTATCCAGATCAACAAATTTTACTCCAAGTCTTCTTGCTTTTTCTTCACTCGGATGGCCTGTAACTGAAATAACATTCATATTAAAACCGTGAGCTATCTGTATAACTCTAACTCCTATACCGCCGGTGCCTATTACCCCAATTGTTTTTCCCAGAAGTTGGTTCCCAATATAGTCTCTCCAATCAAAATTCCCCTTTCGTATCCCGATATCTGCAAGATGCACTTTTCGCAGGAGATTTAGGGATAAAGCAAAAACCATTTCTGCAACTGAATCAAATGCATAGTCAGGAACATTAGATACGATTACACCTTTTTCAGTCGCTGCTTTAATATCTATATGGTCATAGCCGGTTTGCCACACAGAAATCATCTTCAGATTTTTAGCGGCACTGAACGCTTTTTCAGAGAAACCATATCTTCCGACAATGACTATATCTGCATCCCTAACTCTCGATATGAATTTTTCCATGGAAGATGGCATACTTTCAAAAATAGTGAGATTTCCAAGAACCTCAAGTCTTTTCCTGTATTCTTCTGGTAGAAACACAGGATCAGATACAACAATTTTCACTTTATCACCCTAAAAAATATTTTATGTCTTTTCCCAATGAGGTTGAATTCCAAAGTATGCATATACCTTAGCTAATTCGTCATGGGTTAAAGACCATTCTTCTTTATCGAAACCTTCTGCTTTTTCTAGAACAGATTTGTCAATCTTAAGGATATAATCGTACCTATTCAACTCAAGAGCTTCCCAAGGAATGGGAAATAATTTGTTACCTATACCAAGAAAACCACCAAAAGAGAGTACTGCATATGCTATTTTTCCTTTTTCTGCATCAATAATCAACTCTTCAATCATTCCAAGGTGCTCCTCTTTGACATTGACAACCTTAGATCCCTTTATCGTAGTTGTTGGTATAAAAGCTGCTATAGCTTCATCCTGTGTCTCTTCAACTATTCCCATTTTAGTTTGCCAATAGGGTTGAATTCCAAAGTGTGCATACACCTTAGCTAATTCATCATGGGTTAAAGACCACTCTTCTTTATCAAAACCTTCCATTTTTTCTAGAACAGATTTATCAATCCTAAGGATATACTCGCCCCTATTCAACTCAAGAACTTCCCAAGGGATGGCAAATAATTTGTTACCTATACCAAGAAAACCACCAAAAGAAAGTACTGCATATGCTATTTTTCCTTTTTCTGGATCAATCATCATTTCTTCAAGCATTCCAAGGTGTTCTTCACTGACATTGACAACCTTAGATCCCTTTATCGTAGTTGTTGGCATAAAAGCTGCTATAGCTTCATCCTGTGTCTCTTCAACTATTCCCATATTTCACAACTCCTCAATTATTCACCCGCACCGAATGCAACTTTAAGTTTTTCTTCCTCTTCTTTGGTAAGAGATGTTCTTATTATCGTTGCATTGAACTTGTTAAGTCGTTCTAGTGCCTTGTCTTCAGTCCATTTCTCGATTAAGAGAAACAAAGCAGATCCGCCTGGTTTAATGGTTGCACCCACTTCCTTGATGAAATCGTCATTGATTCCATAATCCATCAGTGTACCAGATATTGCACCAGCAATAGCACCAATGGCTAATCCTAGCCACGGTAACCAGAAAAACAGTCCTATAAGCATACCTCAGAACGCCCCGCCTACCATACCTGCGCCGACGAGATGTGTGGCTTGCTTCACTTTTATTTTTCCGTCGGGCTTACGAATAACGACTGCGGCATCCTTGAGAGTCATCAGTTCTTCTTTTTTAAGTTGATGGATAGTTTCATCCATCTTATACGCGCCTTCCTCAGTAGGAAACGCAAAAACGATTAGTTCACTTATGTTCTCATTCTCCGGTATATTTTATATTTATGTAAAAACAGATGCAGATAGCTGTTTTTGTTGGGACTTACGTACTTGAGGTACAAAATCAAGAACAATAAACATTGGGGTTTAAAATTTTAATTTATACAGTTAAAGGTTTAAAGCTATTGATTTTCACATTCAACCGCATAAATCCTACTGATTACAAATTCGATCTCTTTTATATATGGCCTAATCACTCTTCTGTATGCGCTACAGAAGCAGCAAATGCTTTTTCACATTCGATGCACACAAGATCTTTCTGAGGCACAGAACATGTGTGAGTTGCTTCACAGTGCGGACATTTACATTTCCATTCTGAAGGATACCAAAATGTTTCTTCCATAATCTCAACTCCTAGTTAGTGCTAAAGGTGCTATTCGAACACAGAACTCCTGCAAGATCAAGCTCTCAATTTGATGCTTTTGGCCCAGCGAAACTACTTTCCCGCACGATTTATGCTTCAACCAACTTAATCCAACTATGTGAAATAATGTGCGTAGAATACATATTTTCAAAAGTAGTGAGATTTCCGCGAACTTCAAGTTTTTTCCGAAATTTATTTTATAGAAAAAAAGGAGCGCTAAGACATTGGTTCAGAGTACATCATTGATTGTGTCCCTGTTGATTGTTCATGTTGCATGTTTAACTACTCCTTTCACATATCTTCACAATACAGAATTTTAGATCGTGCTCTTGAATAATTGATCAAATCTGAAAACAGAGTATATCTCCAATTTTTGAGAAAATGTAGATTGAATCCTATGCTCACTATTTTCAACATATAGCTACGCTCCATTCTATCCCATAAACGACTTGATTTTTTTAATTATAAGATGTTTTAGAAGATATTTTAGGGGAGTTTGATAAACCCTAAATTTGGCTGGTTGTTTATATACTAATATTAAAATCATATTAAATTATTTATACAAAAAATGGTTTGAAACTAAAAAGTACTTTTACCCAAAATATTTTAGCATCAAACAACAATTAAATATTAATGATGTTTTTATTATATTAGGAGATTTTAGTCGTGCTCCATTAGATGGTTAATATTTTCACCTTAGAATGCACTTTGCTCCAAATGTACTCGTTTTCTAAGCATAACTGCATAAAGAGAATCAAAAACTATACACAGTGAAAAATGATATGAAAAGAACAAGTATATGATTTGTATAGATAAACATCAATTCATTATTAACGGCCCTCATGATCCCAAAACCAACTTTATTTTCACATTAATAAGAGTTTCAGAATTACTTTCATAACAGAAATTCGATTAGCCATTAAGAATTGAAATTTAGAGGAACAATTTTGAGTTCTAGGATCATCTAGCTTATTATACTTTATTTTGCATCTCAAGTGCTTAAGTCCTATTAATGAAAACTTCCTGAAAAAGCCCTTCATTGCCCCTACAAGTTATTAGGATTGAATGTGGAAAATAATTAGGAAAACTTAGAAGTCTATTTGGAGATAAGTCTCTTCAGATAAACAAAAAGAACAGTATGGTCTCCGGTGTGCTCGCAACCGCTACACAATAGAGTTCAGCTCTTTTAGCAGCAGTAATACCCAGAGGTGAATTCTCAATTACAATGCATTCATTCTTAGTCATGTCAAGTTTTTCAAGGGCTTTGAGGAAGGGAGCTGGATCAGGTTTTCCGCGTTTCAAATTATCTCCAGTGATAATAACATCAAAACAACCTCAAAAAAACTTATTCATAGCCTTTTCAACAATGTTTCGGCTTGATCAGGAAACTGTAGCGAACTTAAAATGTCGTTTAAATTCCTTGAGGCAATCTAGAATACCGTTAAAGGGTTTTATTTTATCAAACCCGAAGGCTTCGCGTTTTTTATTAGCCAAATACTCAAAATGCCAGGGTTCAGGCACTCTTCCAGCCTTTTCAAAAATTGCTTTAATTATCATTCTTTCGTTTGAGTCTGACAGGAGCTGGATCAGTATAATCATTGACTATGTATCCTCTTTTTGTAGCGAAAGAAAAAACACAAATTCATCATACTTTACAAAACTTTCTGTATACTATCGACTTATATCTTTTGCCAACAATTTGTATTATGGATTTATACCGTTGTGTGGTTTTCTTTTGATTGTCAACTTAATTGTAATCCTAATTTAATGTTACTCTTTCATTAAGCCTTAGAATCTGATTAAATATCAAAATGAGTGAAATTTTGAAATCAGCTTTTTTGGTTATTATTAAGAAAATAAATTTTGTGAAAGACAACAAAAATTCACCTAATAATGAGTGAAATTTCCAAAACAGCACAATTTTAGCTTAAATTAAGGAAGGAGACTCTATATGGCATTATTCTGAACAAACGGTGTGCGTGGTATCGCTAATGAATACATAACTCCAGAACTGGCAGTCAATTTAGCTAGAAGTCTTGGTACATACATGGGTTCGAAAGGCACGGTTGCTATAGGGAGTGACACGCGAATTTCGGGTCAGATGCTGAAATTTGCCGCAATTTCTGGAGCTTTGTCAACAGGCCTCACTGTTATTGATGTGGGAACTGTTCCTACCCCTTCCATCCAGTATTATGTGCGCGACCATGCCGATGCCGGGATAGTTGTTACTGCATCCCATAATCCAAGGCAATATAATGGAATTAAATTTATTGCAGAGGATGGCTCGGAATTTTCCAGGGATGGAGAAAAAGACATAGAAAAAATATATTATGCGGGGAAATATTCCATCGTATCTTGGGAAAAAACCGGCAACTTCAGTAACGATCCTGGAGTCAATGAATACTACATAAAAAATATTATCAACTCAGTAAATGCCGAAGCCATCCGCAGCCGCAGATTCAAAGTAGTTGTAGATACAGGCTGTGGAGCAGGTTCTCTCACTCTTCCTTTTTTGCTCAGTAAACTGGGTTGCCAAGTATTGACTCTTGAAGCTCAGCCTGATGGAACTTTCCCCTGGCGAAACCCAGAACCTTTACCTGAAGCCCTAACTGAACTTACTAAACTCGTGAAAATTACAGGTGCTGACATGGGAGCAGCTCACGATGGAGATGCGGATAGAGTAGTCCTTATAGATGAAAACGGGGAATTCATAAATGCTGAAGTTCTGCTTGCCATGATGACAAAATATATACTTGAACATGAAAAAGGCCCTATAGTGACTCCCGTTAGCTCTTCTCAGCGCATGGCCTACATCGCAAAGGATGCAGACATCAAACTATACTGGACTGCTGTCGGCTCAATCAACGTTGCCCGAAAAATGATGGAAGTAAATGCTGTATTCGGGGGTGAAGGTAATGGGGGTCTTATCTTCCCCAAACATCAGTATTGTAGAGACGGAGCAATGGCCTGTGCCATGGTTCTTGAAATCCTGGCTAACGNNAATCAAAATATGGTACGAAGATGGTTGGGTTCTTATTCGTCCCTCTGGCACAGAACCGATTCTTCGGGTCTTTGCTGAAGCAAAACAGCAGGATAGAACAGAGGAACTTATGCAAAAGGGCCTGAATATGGTCAAAAGAGCAGAAAAAGCCTCAACCTGCGAATGAACTTTCGAGTAGACTAACAGCAAATGAATGTGAACTCTTTAATGTAGCATCTTCTTGATAAAAATATATCACCTTTATGCAGCTTTGATAATCCCATTGGACGATGACCATAAAAAAAGCAGTGCTACAAACGTTCTGTAAATTTTAAGTTAAGTTTTTGCTTAATGTAATAAATTTGGTTTCTTTAAGGTAGAATTTTCTACTAGATAACTTATGAGATACGGGATTTTACAGAAAAATTGGCACAATGGAATTCGGGATCTCCTGGCATGTGGGCCGGTGGACTTTCTTGTAAAGGTAATGATGATCTTGACACTCTTATCCTCGGAAACTGCCTG
>PLUB01000122.1 GCA_003164755.1 Methanosarcina sp.
AAAAGGACAGATTGATACTCTAAATCAATGTGTTCTTGATGAAGTCAATTTTATAAACAAGTTATTCGGAATAGCTATCTAAATCTGAATGCTATCTAAGAAATATTCTACTTTTTATGTTCTTTGCTGTGAAACTAAATTATTACTTCTTAATATGATTTTTTGCAACAGAACCCATTTATCTATGTTATCTTCACAAAAAAGAAGGTAATTTTCGATTTTGGAATCACTGACAGATTACAAATAATTGAGATTCTTATACAGCTATTCAAACGAATGATAAACAGATTTCTGGAATGCAAAATTCAAAAGATAGTTTCTGATGATTATAAAACAATAATTGAAGCTGTAAAGAGTTTTTTTCCTGAAGTTACTTATTCCTTTTGTGTGTTTCATCAATCGAAAAACATTACTGATGTACATATTGATGATTCAAATACAGCGACTATATTTCAGATAGTAATGAGATTGTATGCAATGAGATAATTTAGTGAATGTGGATGATATGGTAATCGGCTCTATTGTATGTTTTTTGATTTTGAATTTGATAGATTATATGGATAATAGATAAAATATTGAATACAGTGTGAAAATTTAAATAATAAAAATGCTGAAATAGTACCAAACCTCAATAATCAATTATTTTATTGTTTGTTTGGTTGGAAGTTGACAAATCCATGATAATTTCAATTAAATTTTTGAAGATTGTGACCTTATTTTTGGCTAATTATGAGTTTTAATCCTAACTAAAAATTGTACTTTCAAAGATATTGCAGAAATAACCTAGTCAGTCTGTTAATAAATTGAAATTTCTAGCGAGGAAAACCGGGTATATTCAGTGTAAATCAACAATTCATAATATGAAAAAAATATATTTTAAGCAAGTACTTTAATTTCTTCAGTATTCTTAAGCTTATATATAATATGAGTAAAGCACAGTAAATATTAAAGAAAGGAAATATGGGAACAGTTTTTACTTTCTTTCCACTTTTTACATATTATAGAATTTCTAGTGACCTAAGTTTAAATAATTACTTTTGAAATAGCGGTCTACTTTTAAAAGTGTAATTTATTAGTTAATTTACTATATTCAATGAATTTAAATGAAATTGAATTGTTTTTTCAAAACTGGAGAAAAAATAAAAAAATTCTTAAAGTAACAAAACGAGTTCTCTCATAGCAGCGTGAAATAGATGATTTCTCTGTCTGAAGAATATCCTGAAGGAATTTTCCATCAACGTCACAATAAAAATATGAAGCAAAGAAAAATTTTCTCTGCTTTAATATAATTAAATTATTTTAAATTTCTTATTTTCTGAGACTTGCAAGTTGAATGAAGAAATAAAGTATCTGGAGCTTTTCAATATTTATTGAAATTTAGATGACTAAGTGCTTAATGCTTACTTTCTTCAGTCAAACTGCATAAGTCTTATTGTCGTTTACGTCAATTTGGTTACCGGGTGGTTAGCCAGATCCGCGATCTCGACCCCGAGTTCTTTTGCGGTTTCACCAAGCATGATGTCGACCATTGCTACAGCCGGAAAGATCTGGTTGACGTTCTCAATAGGCCCATAGAGGAGAAAATCGGAACCTGCAATCTGTGCTACTAGGTTGGTACCAATGTCTGTAGGCATGTAGATAGCTTTTGGATCAGGCTGAGTTTTCTTGAATTTCCGGAGCCAATCCCAGGCAGAAGCCATATTATGGAACCCTCCACCAATGGGTAGCCCGATTTTTGCTTTTATTGTTGGGATCGAGCGAATTGTGGCTCCAGAACCTGCGCCAAGAGGCATTGCTGCAACATCTATCAAGGGTGTCTTGATCCCACATTCCTTTGAAATCTGAATCATTCCTTTTGTTTGTCCGGAACCGCCGACTTCAAGTATGTCTAGTTTTCCTTTTACAGTAGGATCTGTTGCATTGAAGGCGAGCACAATTGCTGCTTCCACGTCACTTTCAGTAAGGACATCTATTTCGCTCTGTTCAATGCTTGCATTGATCGAGTTGTGTACAGCCCTGTGTGCAACGCCGATTTCAGTACAGTATTTGGCAGCAGCAGCCCTTACATCTCCGGCAGAGGAGTCGATCAAAAAAGGAGTGTGGTCATCTATTTCAATGAACCACTTTATGTAATTCACAATTGCTTCTGGGGTTTCACCCACTATCTGATTTGCATAGGGAAGCCCTGTGGCATCGCTCATTGCTACCTGCGTATTCCAAAGCGTTTCAGCAGTTGCTTTATCGAAAATTCCCTTGTCTTCGTCTGACACGATCTTATGTCTTCCGTAGAACATAGTGCTTACTAATACAGTTGGATATTCTCCTGGCTGACCGCCGAATTTGACTCCACCTAGATCAAAAACTTCCTGTTTCCTATCAAATTTGAACATTTTAATCCCTCATTTGTTAATGTATTAATCTGAACATTGATGATACCGAGATATAGATCAAGAAGAGCAGCAGGCCGATCACGCCGCCGTATAGAATTCCGATGTCTCTTCCTACTTTTCTGCCAATTCTTTGTGCAATTTCACTGCCAACGAACTCGATCTTTTCATCAATCTTGTCGAGTCTCTTCATGACCACATTGAACTCAGTTTGATCTACAATAACTACGGGTGCCTTTCCATCACTCATAGTATTCACCTCCACAACAACAACGGGACTACGATTATCATCACAAATATAAATATGAATCCCGCTGCAAACCCTAAGATCCCGGTAGCATTTATCCCAGAATCAAGTTTCTGGTTTCTCGCGATTAACTGGCCCCTATACCGGATACTTTCGACAGTCAAATCTATTGCACCCATCTGAGGGGTGGTTACCATCTGAACTCCTTTTCCGTATTCAGTTTCTGCCATTCTTTTACCTCCCTACTAATAAAAATCCGAGTAAAGCGATGGTAAAAGTTAATCCTATCATGAACCCTTCAATTTTTCCAGCACCTACACCTGAGTGGTACTTATTAAGGTTTCCGATATCTATAAGGCTGCTATCAATCCCTTTCATCCTATTGCGGACCATTGCAATTTCAGCACCAAGTGGTCTTACTCCAGATATCTCTTCCTCTTCTCCTTCTCCCGCTGCGATCTTTATTACAAGAGGTTCACCATCAAAGGCTCCCGGATCTTTTGAGACAAGTTCCTTTATCTTGGAGGTAATTGCACCCATATCTTCGGTATCAAGCAAATTGATGACCTGAGCCTGTTGTTGGAAACGGACAATTGAATCATCATCTAGATTTTCCACATACGGAATTGCGCCTACAGCTCCTACAATTCTGTGTTCCTTCACACCGTTTACATGCAGGGCGATTATTGACTGTCCGATTACGTGCCCTTTAACCTCAGCACCAGTCACAAGGAGGAACCTGATATTAGGGTTTGATATAATATGGGCAACGACCTTTTCAATGCCAAGATTTTCTGTTTTACACGATCCTGTGATTGATGCACCTGCATCAAGAATAGGCTTTCCAGGAAGGTGTGAACCACAGGTAATTACCAGTACAGGGTTTTTGGGATCCCCAACTTCATATTCACCTTTCAGTATGGGCCATCCTGGGGCAGCATCTTTCTTTTCTACCATTTTAAGCGCCTCCCATTGCAATCCTCAGGTATATATATAGGGCTACCATCGCAAAGAAAAAAAAGCCAACAACTATCCCATACCAAGCATTGGTGTAGAATCCAGCTGTGTAAGACATGTGTTCACGTCCAGGCCATGTGTTAAGTAGCGGCTTGCTCGGGGCAAGAGAATTTATGAGGTCGTCTGCAATTAGATCCAGCTTGTCCAGTTTTTCATAGACCGGAGCCAAGCTGTATTGGATAATGTCTTCCCGTTCCTGTGCAACAGTACCTGATTCTGTATCCATTACTAGATGTATCTCTGGAGCTATGCGAACGGTGCTCATTGCATTTCCTCCTCAGTAGGCAACATGCCTGTATCTAAAACTTTGTATGCATCTCTTTTGACAAAGCTGTAGTATTTGTTGAAGCCTTTATACCATATGAAGATTCCAATGAGCATTGTTACCGCGATTGCTCCCAAACCTGCTACGGATGCGAAGCCTGAGAGGACCATTGCAATTCCCGCCTTTTCAATAGCAAGTGAAAGGCTTCTGTCCTGCATTTCATCAGGCCCCAGGTTTGAATTGAATGGGTGCAGCATTGCCATACCACCGGCAATGTAAATCATCATTATAAAGCCTGTTGCAATCACATCTTTAACAACTAATACATAATCAAGAGAACCAGCAATTACAATACTAAACCCAAGAATTAAAAGAGTTCCGGCTCCCGCGATCTCTGTCGTTGCCCTTTCCATGATTGGGATACCCATCCCAATTATCTTGTTGGCAAGTATACCTATTATAGCTCCGATGACACACGCGGTAATGAATGCAATAATGGGGCCTGCCACTCCTCCGATCGAAAGCCCAAATAGAGTGGCAATTACTCCCATACCAAGGGCGAGCATACCAATTGACGGTACACCTGTACCAAGTCCATAGCTAGCAACACGTCGGACTACATCAGCGCCCCAAACACTGGCGCAGATTGCTCCAAGAGCTCCGAAGAATACAAAGACGTGGTTTATTGGGGCAAGGAAATAAGCGAGATATATTCCAACGAGGCCTCCAACTACACCTAGAGCTAACATTGTATTTGGAGGGTATTTGTTTTTTGCATCTGACATTTTAGAGACCCCCTCCTAGACTTCCAACTGCTACTACTGCTACAATAGCGCAGAAAATTGATGCAATGAAGGAAGCAAGAGCTGCTTTTGGCCATTTTTTGAATTTAGGATCATGGAATCCTTCAATGGTACCACCAATGTTGTAAGAAGGAATAACCGAATTTATAAAGAAGAAACCTATTGTGAAAGTAGATACAACAGCTGAAAGGTTCAGATCAGTTACTGGGAGAGTTGATACTTTCATGAGCGCATAGTATACGAGTGCACCCCCAAGTCCTCCAAGGGCAGCTCCGATAGTTGCACTTACGAAACAGACTGTTGGAATACCATGTCCTTCAGTACCTTGGGACACATAGAGGTCCTGTCTGTACTTTGTAATGGGATCATACTTTACTTTAGCCGAAACTGGAATAACGCCCACCCCATAGACATAGATCCAAGTAGCTACTATCATGGTTGCAGCTAGCATGACCATTGAACCGACTGCTCCAGCAGCTATGACCAGAGGGAGGTTTTGGTTTACAGCCATTACAGTCCCAGCGGCTATGATCCCAGCAATTCCAGCTCCAGCTGCAAGCATAACAGTACCTGTGCCGATACCTGTTGCCTGAGACATTGCAGCGGGGGCACCACCTACAGGTATGAAGTGAACACTCTGGGAAATCAGGGTACCACCGATTACGATCGCCAGGATCCAGATAAGATTAGCTGTAATGAGTTCTATCATGCTGACACCTCTTCTGTTTTATCTTCTTTGTAAGGCCCAAATTTTTCGCGGGCTTCCTTTTCGATGTGCCAGTTCCAAATACCTAAGACAACAACAATAAGAAAACCTAATATATTCGAGAGCCAGCCCTCTTTAAGTCCTCTTGCAGGGTCGAAAACGATTAGAATCCAGATGCCCAGAAACACAACCATCCCAAAAGCAACTCCTGTCATTGGTCCTCCGAACTTTGAACAGAACCAAAGGTTATCTATCCCATTCCTGAGGCCTGATTCGCCTTTACGGACAATGTTTCCAGAGTTTGAAGCGTTCAAACCAGAACCAAATTCAGTCTGCTGGAACTGGCGCTCTGAACCTAAGTGAACGTCACCTGTAGCAGATCCGACTGAGCCTACTACAACTCCCCATAGAAAGGACAATAATACGAATGGGAAAGGATGAGCTAGTGCATAGACCATTAGGTACGAGACTATCTCGACAGTGAAAGTAGTCAAAAACGCAAAGGCCATGATCACTGGGGTGTGGGATCTTATCAGATCTAGATATATTGGTTGCTTAAATCTTTTCTGGCTAGCCTCTCTGCCCATGATTGCAGTTACTGAATAGCTTCCATGTACCATAGCTGCAATAAGGGCTCCTATAACCAATGCAAAGAGAGGGGACATCCCAAAATGTTTTATTAATACAAGAGTTCCAGTAGCACCTATTGTGCACATCATCCCATTGGATACCGGTTCCCCAGCAATAGCTTTATTATAATATCGATGTATGTATCCCATCTGGGGTGCTAACTGAATTTGTGAATTAGCATTACTCTGGGACCCTACATCGGATTCCAGGTCCTCTGAAGCACCTGCAATGGTAGCAGCGGCTCCAATAAGTGCGAGCACTCCCATGCTTATGAGTGGTTCCATTCATTTTCCTCCTTATTTATTACATGTAATAAGCCGGATTGAAAAAACGCTGTATATTTTCTGAAGTTATTTGTCATTTTATGCAACGAAAAATGACGAATGACAAACATTGATTTTTTGATTAGAGAGGATCATTCATAAACCTTTCGAAATTTGGGTGTATTTAAACGATTTTTATCAACCAATTTAATGCACAATTCGTTATTTATAATGAGTTAATTTGGTTAAAATGAGTAAATTCATATTTATATATAAAAAAACAAATTTAAATTTCATTAATATAATATAAAGATTCCGATTGTTATTCTGCGTTATTACATTTATTTTTTTAACAAGTAAATTTAGTAATTTTATATAACTCAGCTTTTCTGGCATTGGTTTTTATATTAATCTCAACTATAAATTATGCATTATGCTAATTTTCTTTAGTATTTCAGAATAATAGAATGCGATTTCCTTATCCTCAATTCCTGCAGATGTGCACAAGAAGTCTATCTATTTTCTCAATATGGCATTAGATTGAAAATTAATCTACCTTTCAATAAAAAATAGTATTCAACTGGGTAAACAAATTATCCAGCTGTGTACATTTGCAGAATGTCGGTGATATCATAAGATAACTTTATTATCTGGTGATTACTAGAGTTAATAGAAAATTTAGCATATGTGCTGAATTTTCAATTTTCTAGACAAATTCTAGAATGTGCTACAGCAATCTGTATTATCTAATGCATGAAACCTTTAATCAAATACAGCTCATTCGTACAGGTGTTAACTTATGGTTAAAAAATCAGGCAACGGACTTCAGTCTTCTGCGGGGCTCATGCGCTACTATGAAGCTGATAAAAATGCAGTTCAAATTCAGCCCAAAGTAGTAATTATTGTCGGTGCAATTGTAGGCATAATAGTAGTGTTTTTAGGTGCTATGAATCACACTTGGCCATGATTATCCTTTTTCGTGCAGGTCTCTTTTGAATAGGCATAATTCTGGAAAATAAGATAATAAAAGATTTTTCTTCGAAAACAATAGTTCCTAAACCCATCTTTTTGTTTTTGGGTTTCTTCTTATATACCGGTGGGTATCTTCGACGTCTTGTAAAGTCTTTTTACTTCTACCCAAGCCGCATCTCCATGGAAATTTTCGGTATCTGGTTCTGAATTTTATCTTTCTCATTGTGAAAAGCTGTATTTACAACTCAGAAAATCGGGAACAAGTATGCTCATGAAAATCCATATACTTTTACGTTGCTATCCTTTGAAAATGAAGGAGACAAAATCAGGCTCTATAGCAGATCCCTGCACACTCTTTTTCTCAGGTCATAGTTTAGCTCCCAGGAGCTGGGTCAGTAGTGAGGCTAGCAGGATGACTTGGTTGTAGAACTTTCAAAATTGTGGTATACAATCCTGCATGTTGATCACCGCATTTTGCTGCATTAAATGCATATGATATATTGAGTTTTTTTGGCTGTCTTTGCATCGATGTTGGCAAATTTTTTCACATGTGTCACTAAATATTATCCTATTTTTATATATCTAAGGTGGTGAGGCAAGTAAAGAGAGGCTTTATCAAGTCGAGAAATCTTTATTTAGGAAATCTTTTTTGGGAAGATATCTTGAATTTTCCATTTTTAAAAGAAAATTCATATATTGTTTAAATGTATATTGAAGATTTTAATGGCTTTATTCCTCTCTGTTCTGAGCCTAAATATTAATTTTCAAGTATAATATCCCGAATTTAAAATAATTATATTAGTTTAATCTGAGCCTAGATATGTTTACCAAGTATGATATATTACAGGAAATCATTAGTTTCTAAGACAAAAATGTGTAGATATACCTCAAGCATCATTATTGGTTAACAATGGTTTGAATCCAGGTAAAGTTGCAGAAGATTTTTCAATCGGTTGCTCAACGTTTTGTCTCTTGATAAAGCTTTCTGAGTAAGAAGTGTTGCTTCCTCCTGAATAATAAACTTGGTTAAGTAGTAAAGTATTATTTTAATAGGAAAGCAACTTTCTGAGTTAAGGAAAGAACTTCCATGATCAATACAAGCAGAAGATGGTCATTATAGTAATTGACAAACGAAAGACGCAATTTAATTCTGCAAAGAAGAATTTAAGAGAATTTCGAGAAATCCAAGATTTTATTATATACTTCTAAATAGGATATAAATAACTAATGAAAATAATAGGTTTACCGACATTTTCTATTAATTTTAATAATTTGATTACATTGAAAATAAAAGGCGAATTTAAGGATAATTAGAAGCTGTTTTTAAAATCAAAGGATACTGAACAAGAAAAGGGAAAGTAATGTCAAATGCATAATTTAGTGAGAAAGATTTGAACCGGATTTTCGCGAAAAAAATGATAAGAGGTAAATTGGAATCTTCAAAATTTTCTTGAATATTGTTATCTACTTCAAGTATAAATAAAAGGAAAAAAGGTAAAGGGAGATATGAGAATCCTTTTTTGTGATCTTTGAGTTAAATGATCTCCAAGAAAGGTCAGTACGGTTTGGAGATAAAGATTTGCTATTTTCATTGAGTAATTGCTGAGATGGAAGTCAAGGGTTAAGGTAATCGTGAATCGTATGGAGTAAATTGATGTGATAAAAGTGGGGATATATTTTTAGCGAATCTACATTCCACAGAAGTATACAAATGTAGAATTTGTTTGCCTATTTTAGCTCTATTATTCATTGAAAGTTAGATTAATTTTTAAGCTACTGTCATGATTGAGAAAAATAGAAAGCATTCAAGTTCTAAATCTGCGGAAAGTGGGAGCTAAGTGCTTAATTTACAAATGCATATACTCATTTTTCCTGTCTTGCCACGATTTAAGAACCTGGAGTTATTTTTTTATTTGTATCGATGTGTTTTCAGAGTTCTAGAGTCGGAAGTGATTTATTCAGGAGCATTGTGTTGCTTTCAGTATCTCCCTTTTATATTTTTTGGCTTTACTTATTTTTTTCTTTCTATCGAAATTTACTCACAGGCACAGGTATTTTTAGAGGATGAGGGGAATTATCCCAAAAACAAAGACATTTATGAAGCCATGAATCATCGCAACAAGAGGGAGGCTGCGTGTTTTGTAAAACAGGTAACCTACAAATATGCCTACAAAGGATGCGTACAGAACTTCACCCAAGCTTCCATATCCTGTATGCATAAGTCCGAATAAAATACTTGTAATTATCAGCCCTGATCGATTCCCGAGTGCTATCTGCAACCGATTCTGAAGGATCGATCTGAAAATTATCTCTTCTACAAGGCCTACGAAAAAGATCATAACTATGCTGAGCATCAGGAGGTTAAAGGTTGAGAGGTCTGAAATTAGATAGTTTGTTTTGATTATTAGATATTCCCCTTCTCCAAGAAGAAGGCCTAATAATATTGAAATTGGGGCATAGAACCATATTTTCTTGAAGGTCATTCCAAGCTGTTTGCGAGTAAAATCCTGATTGGTTGCTGCAATACTTATAGGAATTGCCAGGATACCGTATGTGAAAATAAAGGAATAAAGCGTTTTCTCATAATAAATTGGCATTGAAAGGTTGACTATGCGTAGGATTGGCAGGAGAATTAGAGCCAGGTAGGTTTTCTGGATCTCCGTGTTTTTTACAAACATCATAGAAAAGGAGAGCCCTAGTAGGATCACTGCATGCATTCCCAGGGCTTCTATCTTCATTCCCCAAAATATCAATATTTCTGCAAAGGCAATTGCTGCAGCTGGTATTCCTATATAATACCATCTATTTTTAATCTCAACTGGCTTCTCCCTAAAATTATTAGATATTTCCATTTTCAGACGCTCTTTGACACATTTATCCAGAGACATAGATTTTTATAGGGGACTTTCTTTTCTGTTTCATTGAAAAGAAGGAATTCGAGCTTCTGATTCTTTCCTTCAATAAAAGGTGTAATCTTAAGGGGCTCTTTCATGGTTGTGTTATGGGCAAGCCTTATATTTTTCAGGTTTTTCTGAAAGGGTAGGGATTCGTTTTCAAGCCTAACTTCCATTGTGTAATTCATTGTTTTATACTCATTGTTTACTATCCCTATAATGTAGGTCCCGCTTTCACCCTGTACATACTCTGTTGTATAATTTTCAGCCATCCCTTTCTGTCCGAGAATATATAATTCTGTAAATGGCTCTCTTTCATGAGGTGTGAGGGTAACGTAAGCCAGAGTTACGATCAAGACCAGGAAAGAAATGGCTAGAAATGTCCTGAGGATCTTCTCAGTTTTTGATTCAGACTTTTCCACAATTTTAGTCAGTAAGGTAAGAGCAGAACTCCTTAAAGAAACTCCAAATATCCTGTTTTCGGGTAGTTTTCTCCGCCTTGAGTATGCTACTCCAGACATGAGTAGAGTAAATGCAGACAGGCTTATAAGTAGGGGAATTTCCCTAATTCCCCAGGGTGTAAAGTTAATTACAAGTCCTATTAGAGGTACTATTGCAACACTTAGCCCGACTGAAAGAGCTATTCTTTCCATCCCTT
Source organism: Methanosarcina sp. (assembly GCA_003164755.1). Lineage (GTDB taxonomy): Archaea > Halobacteriota > Methanosarcinia > Methanosarcinales > Methanosarcinaceae > Methanosarcina. The sequence goes on from PLUB01000122.1 coordinate 10,843, forward strand.
CAAGTCCGGCTTCTTCTGGAAAAAGCGCGGATATAAAAGCATATCCTGGAAGGAAAATTAACAGGAATAAACCAAGAATAGTGCGGATGAAACTTTCGTTGAATGGAGAAACAAGTATGAAAATATTCGTAAGAATCACAAGGCCTACTATGAACAGCAGATCAGGTGGAAACTTCTGGTTTCCGGCCATATATATCCTCATAAATCTGTTTATTCGTCACTTAGTTGTATAAAGTATCTTTCTCCTTTCCTGCTTGCTATATCAAATACTTTTCCTTTTTTTCGATCTTCCTGAAAGGAATTCTCAACCTTTCAATCTATTTCCATTCTATTTGTAAAAAAATTTTTTAGCCCGAGTTTGAAAGTTTTTTAATGCTAATTGAATACCATGAAAAATTCATAAATATTCAACCTGCACAACAATCGATTCGTAACTATCTATTTTGATAAAATATATACTTCTAATTGCTAACTTATTAAATAATCCAAAAATTATCAATAGCCTACAGTTGGGTAAAATAAGCCCATCAAAATTTGCATATTGAATTTTGATAGATATAGTTATTGATATTTCTTTTCCTCGCTGAATAGTTACAAAAATACGTTGGCTTTTTATATCATTTTGATTCTTTTCCCATTACTACCTCTGTTAAATAACAAATAAAAGTTTTTATGTTCTTATTCAGATTAACAGGTTTTTGAAGGAACTGATTTATTTTTCGTTATCGGTTATCTTATAAATTATTTTTCGTGTCCAAATGCTTATATAGCTAGTATATATTAAAACAGGTACATATATCTCTTATACTGAACAAAGGTACTAATTTGTATCGTGGTCAGGCCCTCCCTTTTTGCTAAAGGGGGTCCATTAATCCTTAAAATTGATCCTGTAAATATGGGGGTAGAATACCTTTTGAAACCCTTTATAATTTATGGAGAGATGACTTTGGGAATAATATTTGCTAAGATTAGACTCATTACATACTCCTCTCTAATAAATTCCTTTATTCGAAAGACTTTCGAGTCTCATCACAAAAGAGGTAGGTAATTACCAATGTCCGTTACGATTGCAGCTATGCCTGCCTATAATGAAGCTCACATCATTGCAGAAGTTATCAAGGGTTGCAAAAAATATGTCGACAGGGTAGTGGTTGTAGATGACGGAAGTACTGATAATACCGTCGATATCGCAGAATCCCTAGGTGCCTATGTAGTTTGTCATGGAACCAATATTGGATACGGTGCAGCCCTCAAGAACTGTTTTGAAGCTGCCCGCCATCTCGGTGCAAATGCTATGGTTATAATTGACTCTGACGGTCAGCATGACCCATCCGAGATTCCTAAGCTTCTGGAGCCTCTTAAAAATGGATTTGATCTGGTAATCGGCTCCAGGTTTGTCAACGGTAACGGTAAAAATGTCCCAATTTATCGTAAGTTTGGGATGAAGGTCCTTGATGTTGCGACCTATGTTGCAGGTGGCCTCAATGTTACTGATTCCCAGAGTGGTTTTCGGGCTTATGGAAAAAGGGCCATTGAAAATATACATTTATATGATACCGATATGTCTGCTGGCTCCGAAATTCTCATTCAGGCAGGTGATTTCAATCTAAAATTTACTGAAGTGGAAATCCATTGTAGGTATGACCTTGATAACTGCTCAAGTGAACATCCTTTTATACATGGACCTAGAGTTCTTTTTCGTATTCTCAAGGATATGGAGTATAGACGACCATTGTACTATTTTGCTTTCCCTGGGATGATTATGGCATCTACAGGCTTTCTTATGGGACTGAAATTCTTACAGAATTATTACATGGGAGGGTATTTGCGCTTCGGGCCTACACTTCTTATGGTGATGTTGACAATTATAGGAGCTTTTATGGTATTTACTGGAATAATACTGCATGCAATATCAAGGATGATAGTTCTAAATGAGCATATTCGGAAACAATAATTTTCAAATAGGGGTTAATTTATGGAATATCCTTTCGTTTCGGTGGTAGTAGGCATTCGCAACGAAGAACTATTTATAGACGAATGTATTGAATCACTTCTTGGGCTAGACTATCCGCGGGATCGTTATGAGATTATTATCGTTGATGGCATGTCCTCCGATAAAACTCGGGACCTGGTACGGAAATACCCTGTAAGGCTTCTTCTAAATAATAAAAGAAATGTTGCTGCGGCAAGGAATCTTGGTGTGAAGAATGCTATAGGCGATCTTGTTGCGTTTACTGATGGGGACTGCAAGGTAGATTCTCAGTGGTTGAAAATACTTGTCAGTGAAATGCAAAATGCTCCCTATGATGTAATGTGTTTTGGAGGACCTAACCTTATCTTTGAGACTGATCCTGTATTTGGCAGAGTCGTGGGGTATTCCCAGGAAACTTTTCTGGGTTCAGGAGGCTCGGCTCAGTCCAAAAATTCCACAAAAAAACACTATGTCAGCTCTCTACCAAATTGTAATGCCATGTATAAAAAAAGTGTAATTCAGGAAGTCGGTTATTTTGACGAAAGGTTTCTGATAGGTCAGGATGGAGATCTGAATTATAGAATAGGTAAGAAGGGCCACAGGTTTTTGTACGTTCCTGAAGCACAGGTTCTGCATCACAGAAGAGGAACTTTATACTCTTTTTCGGTAAGGATGTTTAAATATGGTATGTGGATGGCGGAACTTTTCAAAAAGCATGGGGAATTTGTCCGTTGGTATGCTTTTTTGCCTTCAGTTGCCATCGTTTTTTTGGTAGCTTTGCTGATATCTTCTGTTATTTACTATACTCCGATACTGTTTCTGTATGCATTGATAGCTATATATTTTGTTCTGGTCTTTGTCACCTCAATCCAGGTTACTTGCAAAATGAGATCCAAATACGGTCTTTTTGCCTTTTTTGTGATTCCTGTGCAACACGTTACTTATGGGTTGGGGTTTTTGTATAGTTTTGTAAATTCCCTTTATCTTGCTAAATTCAAATCTCGATCTGATATTTAATATTCACGAGTTTATCGATATCTTTAAGAAATAGAGACTGAAACGCACTATATATGATACTTTTCGGGCCAAAATATTTTTAATCAATACTAGCTTGATTATAACTCTGATTCGCTTCCAAACCTAATAACTTGGGTAATTTAATTATTCTTCTCACTTTCTGCAGATGTATACAAGAATGCCATCTTTTTTTCAATATAACAGTACGCAAAAAGTATCTAACTTTCAATGAATAATAGGAATAAAATAGGTAAATTAATTCTACATACGTGTACATCTACAGAACACTGAATTCAATTTGTAATGTTATGTTTGTTTAAGGTTATGGAGATAGTATGTTTGGGTCAAGTAAAGAGAAAGGAATTAAGGTGGATAATAACCACTTCATGAAGTTAATTTCCTCTCTTTTTCCATTAGCTATAATTTTAGCAGTATTATTAACGTTCTTATGGATGTTTGAGATCGGAAGGTTTGGTTACGCACTTCGTGGACTATTTACCGGAATACCTGCAATATTTTCCTGCCTATTTGTGTTGTTTATTTACAAAAAAGATGCAAAATTACATGACATATACTTCCCTTTATCTCTAAGCACAAAATCCCTTACGTATCTATTCGGGATATTTTATATCAGTTCCCTGGTTGTACTACTGCTTTCTCTTGGAGATAGACCATGGTATTATTTCATCTTTATTCTAATGCTGTACTTTTTGGTAGTCTTGCAAATATTCTCTAAAAATGTAAGTTCTTCTCTGATCCTTGTAGAATCTTTCTTGATCATGATTAACCTGATTTACAGTGTTACATTAAATTACGATTTTTACTTTGGGACTACAGATATACTTCCCCATATATTTTTTTCAGAACTTATCGCTTTTTCCGGGCAGATAATTCCGGCTTCATTAAGTGATTACGCATATTTTCCCCTGTATCATATACTTGTTGCAGAAGCCTCCGAGCTATTTAACACAAGCACAAAGACCTCGCTCTTTCTGATAACTGCGCCGATTTATGCAATTACTATCATTTTTCTTTACTATCTTTTTAATTTCATAACAAACAATCGTCAAATTTCCTTGCTGTCATGCTTATTATTTTCAGCGAGTTCCATTGTACTGTATTACGGTGCAAATGTAATCACTCGCACAATGGCATTTATAATGTTTGTGATATTAATATATCTTATTTTTAGTGTCAATTTCAAGAAGGATAAACTATCTTTAAAAATACTTTCAGTAATCGTTATGATTTTTTTAACCCTGGTTCACAATGTTTCCTTTCCACAGATAGTCTTATTGCTGGTTGTCTTGTTTGTTTCCGAATACATGATCGGAAGCCATAAATACATTAGTAAGCCATTTTTTGTATTGTTTAATGTTACTTTCGTTTCATACTGGTTTTATGTCGCCTACTTGTTTGTTCAAAGGAGTCTGACCCCTCGTTTACAGAGCCAGCTTTGGGATTCTATGGTTTTAACTGCTGGAGGTGCAGAGGTACTTCAGGAGGGCTTAATTAGCTTAATAGGACTTCTTGATAAATCCATATTTTTATTTTTTGCTTTAATTGGAATAGGTTTTCTCCTGAAAAACTATAAGAACAATTATGCTTCTGTTTTAGGTTTATTTGCCTTTTTGACTCTGATATTTTATATACCAAATCCTCTCAACACTATATGGCAGCTTAATGTCCTTTTTAGAATTGACCGATTCATGCTTCTTGTTAGCCCTTTTATGGCTTTTGTAATGGGTTATGGAATGTACATATTCTGGAATTATATCTCTAAATACGTCCCTAAAAAACTAACTTCATTCTTTGTAATATTTCTGTTATTCTCTGTATTTGTCTTGATCTCTCCGATCTACAGTATTGGTGATTCGAGCCTTCTTGGCAAAGACGCAGAGCATCAATACTTCACTTTTGATGAATTGAGAGGTTTTGAGCATATTTCCAACTATAGTCCTATTAATTCTTCCATTTACACAGATTATTATACTACAAGGTTTTTTTATCTCCCATTGATTCCTCATACCTCAGCGGAAATGAATTTCGCACCTTATAAAGATAATAGAATCGGTGATGTAAATAAAATTCAACAATACAGAGGCTATACAGTGATTAGAACTCGGGAATTTCTAAGGAGTGGCTTATACTTCGGCAGTGGTGAAAGTACTCGTAAAGAAACTCCGAATTATTTCTTTAAGGGAACACCAAAAAACAAGCTCGAACTAGAACGTAATCTTGCAACTCTTAGTAAAGTATATTCAAATCCCTCAATTGACATTTTTATTCCGCATTCGGGACTAAACTCTTAACCAGGCATAAAATCAATGTATAGATAAAACCTTAAAAATCAAGAATTTTAAGGATCGACTTGATTGATACTTGTGGATTCACGAAAAAATGTAGTTTCTAGTAGAAGCGGCATGAAAAGTAACATATTAATATCCAGGAGTTCTTGTAAAAGCTAAACTATTTTTGTACTAGTTCCGAGAAAAAATTGGGTATAAGAAGAACATGAAATTTTTTACTAACAGGTGTAAATAACTTAGTGTGTTTCTCAATTACATTTTTTGACCATTGATTTCATCATTACCTTGGCAGAAAGGTTGTTTTAATTTTGGTTTTTTTAAAAATAGTTATAATACTAATTAGTAAATTTTCATTGACGTTTCAAGTACACTATTTTTAAGCATATGACGAAATATATGGATTCATTAAAATCCTCTAACAATAAGCTTGGTGCGGGAGAAGGGATTCGAACCCATGAACGCCTTCGCGAAACGATCTTGAGTCGTTCACCGTTGACCGCTTGGTTACTCCCGCATATTGACATTTATTTTTATCCGAAATATACTTCGATTTTCTCAATTATATTTAGAATCGACTCACAGTTGATCCTCTGTAACTACTCTGCGTTTATTGGAAACAATAAGATTACGCTACAACTAGCATATATAACTAATCCTGTAAATCAGTAGTTCCGATTTGCTGCATTTCAGGATGACCATTCTTATTTGGGTATAATTTTTCTTCAATATTTCACAAGAAAAAATTCATCCATAAATCTTAATCTCATTTTTTTTAAATTGTTTCTAGAAAATTCAATATTTTAGAGTTACTGAAGTAAAAATATGCATAGTTTACACTAAAATAGTTAGTAATTTTTCGTGAGTATATTTTTGAGCTTATATCTCCATTAATCGAGAAAGAGCCACCATATCTCTTTCTCATTAAATCTATCAAGTCATTCATGAGTAATTTACTGGAATATTGTATATACCTCAATTTCATCTGGTACCAGTCTAATAATGCCTTACTGATTAATTTAAAAGATGGCGGCATCTTAAAATTGTTTTTACTCTAGATATTTATTATATATCCTTCCTTTACTGTGTTATAAGGTATTTGCTTGGCAAATTTGTCTATTGGATCCAATATTTTGTTTGTTGCAAATAAGATGCATTCTTTGTACGGATACAACATTGTTACAATATTGCTGCAATATTGAAAGTTAGTCCTCAGTCCTTAAACTTCTATTCAAACACTATAGAAGTATTTCCTTTTTCCTTCTTATTCTTTTCAAAAATTTCCTTTAATTCTTTTGTTGGATTAGTTAGAATTGCAAATTCCAGTTTGTTTTCATCGCTTTTTGGATAACTTGCCTGCTAAAAAATTCTCTATCCAAGATACAGTTCCCACTTTTATTTCCATTGTTTCAATTTTTTTCAAAGAAGTATCATCATGAGGTTCAAATGTTCTTTGATTAAACCATTTATGTCAATGACATCAAGTGTTAACTTAAAGCCGCCAATTGTATCCAAGGTTTAGAATAATATTCTCCGAAAATTCCATTTTTCAGATTTAACTTCTTTTATACATACAGTTTCTTTGTCACCATAATATGGAACATCATGAAAGTCAACAACAATGTCTTGAAACTTAGTTTCCGGATCATTATCTCAAAAGCTTTGCAGTTTATTTTTTTGAATGAAGAATATGTATTTTTCTATAGGATTGGATTTTATATAATTTAAAATAGTATTAGCAAAAAATTTTCATTTTTGATCTTTTTGACCTTAGATCTTTGGTTGTAGGTTCAAAATAATTCAAAGAAGACGTCGTAGAATGAATAAAATATCATCAATTTCTTGGTAGCTATATTTTACTTCAGCAGAAAGTTATTATATTGATGTTACACAATTCAGGGGCCAAGGCAGTAAATTAGCTGTGTATATTACCCAAAGCCGAGTTATTTCAGGAGGTATTAATCAACGACTTCTGTATCTTCAGTAATTTTTTTGTTTTTCTCCTGATTTGTAGAAATGATTTCGGAATTTATAAGATTTGTAAATATTGAATTTGTCTGAAAGAATTTATAGTATAAGATTTATCAAGCATAATGTTTTTTCCTTCTGTCTTGGTTAAATATTCTAAAATTAGATACCCTAAAATAGCATATCAAATCTACTAAAAAAGAAAATTCAAATAGATTGCAATGAACAGGTACAAAAAATTGCTTATTGGGGCGCTGTTTATCAGTGCGGCATCAATTGCGCTGGTTGTCGGCTTAACTTTTGACTCGGAAACTATTGCAGCTCTGAGAAGAATCAAGTTGGAATATATTCTGGCATCTGCTATTTTTCATATTTTTTCATACTTCATCTGGGGAGCAAGGACCCGAGCTCTATGCAAATCCTTGGGTTACGAAGTAAAGTATCTGAAAATAGTAGAGATAATTCTGTCGGGGGTCTTTGCAGCTGGAATTACTCCCTCCTCTATAGGTGGAGAACCCTTAAGAATCCATATGTTATACCTGAACAAAATCCCTTTTGGCCGTGCTACAGCCATAATTATAGGAGAACGTCTACTTGATGCCTTTTTAATTTTTGCTTCTCTACCTTTTGCACTCTACATAATGGGAGACATTCTTTCTAACTATAAGCTTGATGTGGCATTATTAACAGCTAGTTGCTTGGCCTTTATTGCCCTTATTTTCTGTATTTACGGCCTATGTAAGCCTGAAAAAGTAAAAAACATGATATTTTGGGTCATTAGAAAATTTGCTCCATTTTTAGGAAAATGGACAGATGATGATATTTCACGTCTTATGGAGCAGGTGGATAGGGAAATGAATCTTTTCCACGAAAGTGCTAGGCTTCTTATTTCGGAAGGAAAAAAAGGGCTTTTATGGGGCATGTTTTTTACCATCCTATTTTGGACAGTTGAATTTTTTCAGCTTGTACTGATTCTCATGGGTCTTTCAAAGATACCTTCTATATTAACTGCCTTTGCAGCTCAGATACTATTGGTAGTTGTCATGATCGTACCCTCAACTCCCGGAGCAAGTGGAATTGCTGAATTAGGAGCAGCGTCCATTTTTTCTGTATTTGTAGATGCCTCCATACTTGGAGTTACAGTGATCTCATGGAGAGCATTAACATACTACATGAACCTTTTAATAGGTGGTCTCATAAGTTTGAAGGTGGTTAAAGACATGGATTTGATTAATAAGCTGATAGGAGAATCTACAGAACTTCAACGATCAACTGAAAAGGATATTTGAGATCAAAAAAGTTATTTCTGTGAGCTATAGGTTAGTATAATTTTTGTATAGGATATTCTCACAAACTTTTTCTGCGATTGCCTCCAGAGAAATCCTTTGCAAATTCTTGAAAAAAAGTTTGCATTTTAGTTTTAATACTAATTATACTGATTTATGATTTTTTAGTATTATCGTTGATATAATAACTTTCTGCTGAAGTAAAATATAGCTACCAAGAAATTGATGATATTTTATTCATTCTACGACGTCTTCTTTGAATTATTTTGAACCTACAACCAAAGATCTAAGGTCAAAAAGATCAAAAATGAAAATTTTTTGCTAATACTATTTTAAATTATATAAAATCCAATTTCTTTGGAAGCATTATTTCTTAATGTTAGATGATCAAAGTTTCGCAGCTTACCACTTTGTAAGTTGGGTATGTTCGTGATATTGCTCGATATAAAGAAATTGTTCTATCAAATATTTTCATTTGCTGGTATGATTTTTTTAATAAGTTTTTTGATTTTCAATATATTTTTTAATTAAATCGAAAGTTGTATCATCTCCCTCAATTCCAATGTAACCATCATCACTCCAGAGCCAGACATAAAACAATTTTTTTCAAGCTCAAAATATATTTCAAAGATTTTTCTTGCTGTGGTACTTTTTGTAATCTGCATCACTTTTGAAGGAGTATATTTTGGTTCAGAACCAACGAAAAGATTTAGATTATCATCATAATTACAGATTTCTTCAAACTAAAAAAAGTACCTTCAATCAATTTCAAAGCACATAATTTGAACTAATTTATATTATTCTTGTCTAAAAAAAGGCTCTCCATACAAAAAACCATGCAATATCTTGTTTTATAGACACAGTAGTTTGCATGAAGTAATTATATTTTATAGTGCAAAGGTAGCTTAAATACAAGAAAATTTTGACAAATCTCTTAATCTTGTCATATGCTTATAAATTAATACATAAATGATTCGTGAAAATCAGAAATTTATGGAAAACCTATAGATCAGTTAGTAAAATACCAGTTCTGGGAGAGTTTTCATCTCCGCAGCTAGCTGCGGGATATTCGACTGAGATAAAATAATTAACGATTAGGATGCTACTTTTATCCATTTAGATCTGTACATTTAGAAGTGGATAAATCTCGAGAAAATGAAGCAAAAAAGGCGAAACAAAACGGAAATTGGACAAAAAAAGGTTGGAAATTTACACTTTGGATACAAAGTTCATACCAATAAACAGAGATTATGAGCTGATAGGAATATTCTAAACAACGACTTCATCATTGCATGATTCTCAGGTAAATCTATAATAAAAAATTAAGTTGTATAAGGGGGTAGAGAGTACTTTGGAGCAAAATCAAGAGTGTGATGCACCAATGAAAAGTGCAGTAAAAGAACATCTTCTGGGATAAGGGGATATTAAGGAGCTAAAAAATTGACTAAAAAAGTTCCAGAGGAACTAGTTTATGCATTGACTAAAAAGATCTTCAAAGACGGAAAAATTCTTTTCACTATTGTTCAAAAAATAAATTTGAAAATGTTGTAAACGGCTTTTTTATAATCTCTATCAGTTGATTACATTAAAAATAAATGGAGTATTTTGTGGACAGAGGAAGCTATCTTTAAAATCAAAGAATAATGAACACGAAAAGAAAAAAAATAAGGCCAAACACAGAAATTAGCGAGAAAGATTTATGTAGGATTCCCAAAAAGAAAAATCCTAGATAAATCTGAATCCTCTCTAGTTTGTTTCCATCCATTTTCGAGATAACTTCCCTGTTAAAAAGTCTCTATTCAAGCATAAGGTTCCACTTTTACTTCCATTATTTCAATCCTATCAAATAAGTATTTCACAAAGAGTCAAATATTCCTTGCTTAATCCATTATACTAATGACATCAAGTGTCAGCTTAGAGCTTTCAATTATATCTAATGTGAAAAACGAATATTTCCAGAAAGTTCTATTCTTCAAATAAAACCCCTTTTATACATGTAGTTTCTCTGCTTCCATAATATGGAACATCATGAAAGTCAACAGCAATGAAGCTTATTTCAGGATCCATTATCTAAAAAGATTTACCATTTATTTTCTTAAATAAGGATTGAATTTTTTAAATAGCATTGGGTTTTATATGATTAGAAAAAACTCATATTAGCTGAAGGGATTCTTATTTTCGGTGTTTTTGAACTTGGATCTTTGGTAGCAGATTCAATATAATTGGCAGAAGATGCTGGAACATGAAAAAAAGCATTCAGAACTTACTGATAGCTATAGTTTACTTCAGTAGGTAAAGTTATTGTATCAACGATACGCATGATTCAGAAGATAGAGATCGTAGACCGGCTGTGTCTATACCAGAAACGGAGTCATTTTTTGTTGTCACAAGAAACGGCTTTAATACCTTAAGAGAATTTCGATAAATCTATGATTTTCACGAATCATTTATGTATTAATTTATAAGCATATGATGAAATTTAGGGGCTTATGAATTCCTTTTAAATAATTTTTTGAGATTCTTTTGATTTGTAGAAATGGTTTTCGAAAAGAGTAGATTTGGGAATGCTGGTAATATCAGAGGATTTTTATATCATATTGTACACATGGCTCTTAAATTTGAGAATCAACTCATGGAGTTCTAACTACGCTCACAAGTTTCATTTCATCAAGTTCAGCTCCTTCAGGTGCACTATCAATTCTATCCACGCCAGGGATCCCTGAAGGTGCGCCTGTGGCTACATTAACTCTAATTTTACTGCTTTTGCTCAGAGATTTCCTTCCATTGTCAAACTACTGGGGAAATATGGTGAAGATTTCTTTGAATATGGGGATTATCCCATTGTTATTTTCCTTTTGTGCTAGCATTGTTTTAAAGTTCGTAGAGCTATTTTAATGGCCATAATAGTTTATATTTTTTAAGGATATTTTTCAAGTGCCTGAATTTGATTATATCTCATTTATTTATAATTCCATTTATTTGGTTGATGTTATTCCCATAATACTCTTAATGCCTTTTTTAAGTTTTTTTTCCGCATTTCAGAGGGATTGGAAACTTGTTTAAATGGATGAAAACGTAATCTTTCGTTGAATGAAGCTTAATTATTGAAACCCACTTTATGCAGATGTATACAAGAAAGCCATCCTTTACTAAATATGAAAGTAGCTTAAAATTCATCTAACTTTCAATGAATAATAGTGGATAAATAGGTAACCAAATTTTATATATGTATATATCTACGGAATGTCGGTTGAAAAATCAATCAAATAATGGATTGCGACCAAAAAATCTATAGAAAATGGTTCTAATGATTCTGCATTTAATTGCATTAGAACCTTATATGGTTGAACTAAATAATCAATGAGTATTACAGCTTCAAAATGTCTAAAAGTAAATTTGTTTACCTATACCTATTGAAATTTGTTTTTACTTCCAATGCTCAAGTCCTTATACGTTACATCTTGCAAACAAAATCTTGTATCTGACACTTATCGCAACATTTGTGATGTAGATCTACTTTTTTCATAAAAACACTTTATTGGTCCAACAATAATAAGCTGAGCTTATTCAGAAAAGTTACATACATGCTCTCTTAATCTTATTCCCGATGTAATGTATTTTTAGGTTCATTGCATGCAGTTAAGATCAGAAAATGAGTTCATTTGAATAAAGTGTATTCTAACATGAAAATATTAACAAGTTGATGGGGTACGACCAAAGCACTTGATTCAACAAAAAAACATGGGGCCTTAAATATGACGAAATGCCATTTTCATTTTTTCCTAATATCTCACTAAGATCATACTTATTTCATAAAATAATAACAGGTTCTAAAAAAGCACATTCTTAAAGATTAAATTAAATGTTACTGAAATAAATATTTTTAAAGCTTTTTTATTGAATCAAATATCTATTGAAATTTATTATTTTATTATAATTCTATAAAATTTTAGTGAATAAAAAGTAAGTTTATATCTAAGTTAATTAATTTCATATACTACAATTAGTAGAATTATCAATACATTTCGAATCTCCACAATTGAACTAAGGTGAAAGTTCAATTAATGTTGAGAAAAATGGGAATTGGCAATTAAAGCCCCACTCTCGAAATGAGAAACCATTTAAAAATCATTAAATTAGCTTTTAGGAGGCGTTTAAAAAAATGTTGAAACAATCATCTAGTAGAATGAAAAAGGTATTGGCTATTTTGTTGGCAGTCCTTTTTGTAGTATCGTTTACAGCAGTGGCAGCTAGCGCAGGTGGCGGTGGCTGGCACAGACACGGCTGGGGACACGGTGGCGGCTATGGTGGCGGCTATGGTGGCTGGGGAGGC
>PLUB01000003.1 GCA_003164755.1 Methanosarcina sp.
GGATTTCAGTCTTTTCGATCTGCTGATAAGACTTTAAAAGGAATTGAAGCTATGAATATGATCAAAAAAGGACAAATAAATGATCTAAATTACTCTGTTCTTAATGAAATCAAATACATTAATCAATTGTTTGGTATAGTTTTAGAATGTTAGTACATTTTCCTTGAATATTTTGATTTTTATTAATTACTTATAGATGTACATATTTTTTTTAGATTTTTTGCAACGGAACCAGCAACAGAGTCTATCTTCCATTTTTGCGTTGATATCTACCTCTGTTTCCACATCTTACTTACTCAGTGATCTATTCTCTCAATCTCTCCTTTCTTATTGATTAAAGTATTTGATGCGTGTGATATAGCTGATTTTACTTTAAGGTACAACCACTTATATACATTATTATTGAACGAGTCATAAACTCTATCTGAGTCATAAATCCAAGATAACTTTAGACCATTGTGATCTGCTCCTTAGCTAGTTCACATTCATAATAAAGATTATAATCAAAAGTTTTATCGTGTCTTAAAGCTTCAAAAAGAGTATAATCAACCTTAGCCTCCTTTATCAGAGAAAGTTTGAAAATGTTTTGTCAAACAAAGTACATATTTTGGTGAACTACTCCCACGACTAAAGTCATGGGCCTCTATCTATTTTATGAACAAGTTGTAATCCCAATCTGAGTATATTAATAGAAGCATTAAGATCACGGGTTATAGATAAGCTACAGAAAGGACAATTATGCAGCCTTCTGAGAGATCCTTATCTACCAACTTGGCATATGAACATCTAGGTGCTTTTCTATTTTTTGGATACCATTGAACAAATATATGAACGATTAACTTAATTAATGATAACTAGTATAATACACAAAATGAGAAGGGATAGCTACTAACTTAGAACATCAGTAGTGTAGTGGTCATCACCGGGCGTTGCCAACGCTCGAACCCGGGTTCGAATCCCGGCTGATGTATATTATGTGGTGAACTCCACCACCTTTACGCTGATATGTCGAGACAGCAGCTCCCTTCGAGTACTCACGTCATTTGGAAAAATTGCTATTTCTAACCACCAGCAAACATGTTTGTCGAAAATTAGAAGCAAAAAATTGATATCTTAGCCACAAAGCATTCTGTGGTGGGAAACGTTTTATATTCATTGATTGAATTATTTTCATCTTGATCATGAGCCATTTTGAGAAAGCTTTCTTCTCACGTCCTATTTTTTAAATTGAACCATGTTTTTGACTTTCAAATCTCCTATAATCAGATTATTGGTTTTAGTATTATCAACCATTTTTTTGGAAAGTTTATACCGAAATTCCTTTAGCTGATTAGAGTTTTTTTTTCTTTTTGATAAATACAAAGTATGGATGTAAAAACTAGAGAAAATTTTTGTTAATGTATCACATTATTTTTGCAAAGATGATAGTTTGACGGATATTTCAAAAAGGAATTGTTCTGGGAAAAGTACTGTCTTGGATTGTATACTATATAGCTACATATATATTTGATAATTTTTATAATTTATTTTGTATTTTAGAGATTTGATCTTCGGAAGTTGACGGCTTTCATCTCTCCAAATGTAGTGCTGGTCCCATTCGAATAAGGAAACTCCCCACTTTCTTTTTTAATAACTATTATTACCCCCTTTAATAGCAATAAATTGAAGATTTTACACCATATACAGATTCATGAATTTTTATTTTAAACTCTGCGTATTTCAACTTAATTGGGCTATGAATACCAATACTAAATGATATATGGTAAGATATTTATTTTTTATGTAATCTTACGTTTTTAAGATTTATTTACTAAAAATATAGACAAGCGTGGTTATTTAATAGCGGATGTTAATCGAACAAATAGATTTATTACAATAACTGGAGGCATTATAAAAATAAGTTTGACATTATTATAACCAGTTTGCCTATAACAGTTGGCTGAATTGGAAGTAATCATAAAAATTTAACTAACTAAGCGGAAGTGGGGAGGGGGCAAGGATGAAAAAACAAACATTTAATGTAAATAAAACAACGGTATGTATCATAATAGTAATGCTTCTTCTAATATCGGTAACAGCTGTGACCGCCTCAATATCGAAACCTGCTGGCCAGTCATATTACATTGATCCACAGCATAATTTGTGGCTCAAAGTCAACATGGATGGCAGCACACAACATTTCGATGTGTACAATATACCTGGCTATTCTCCCAATGGAGATGAAGTCATGTGGACATACGATAACTTTAGCTCAGGCAGCTTAAATACAGAAAAGGGGAAAGCTTCTAACGAAGGAAGCAATAACGCAACAGTAGAAATACAGAATGGACATTTGATGTTGTCAGGCTCTGGTAAAACATCTTCTGCGAATGTTGTGCTGAACAAACCATTCACAAATGGCATTTAATTGGCGGTCAATGAAACATTAGCAGGTGGTACTCATGACGTGGGTACATTTTCGGATGCTTCTGTTGGGTCCGGAGAACTTGTAGGTGGGATAAGGGGAACAGATTGGTGGCATACCAGATTCGCTACTGTTGGGGGGTCATTCCAAAGCCAGGGATGATTATTTTTGCTTCTACTATTGCAACTGGACGCATGATAGGTCATACACTATTGTTTTCTCTTTTTCTCCTCTTGCTAGGTTTAGATTTATACAAAAAAAAGAGATATCAGAATCATGTCTCTTAGTACAGGCTCTTTATTTCATCTTATAGAGGATCAAATGTGGAAAAGTCCTAAAATTTTATTCTGGCCTCTCCAAGGATTAAGTTTTCCAAAAGATACCATCGATTATGTAGGACTAGAACAAGTATCAATGTTGTTTAAAAAATCTTTTAAATTAAATTTCTCGCATTCTTCTACTCCTGAAATTTTGGGGCTGGGTGTAATAGTTATTTTGACTTTACACTGGTTGATAAAAAGATTGGGACAAAACAAATTATAACAGTGAATTACCGCTCAGTTGAAGACTAAGTGCCAGTTCACAAACCAAAATATTTTGATACAAATTTCGGAGAATAACCCTGATACAAATTAAAGAAATCGCCTGTAATACTTTCAACTTTATGCTCGAAACCAACAATTTCTGATTTCCAAGCATTCTTTCTTAATGCCAAAGTTTCATTATAAGCCCACCTACATAGATCCAAAGTATGATTTAACTTTGTTACTGGAGATTTTGTTGGGTAGATTCTACAACGATTCACTTTAGGTACATTAGTGTACGATGCAAATTCCCGTGAACTACTCCCACCTGCCTTCTGATGAAGACGAGGAAGGGAACTGCTTGCTGTACATCTGAGCTCCCGAAGTTAAATAAGGGTCAGTTATGGAAAAATCATATATGTAGCTGTCGAATAAACCTTTCAATGCATACGTAACTTACAATCTGATTTAAGAACCTTAAACAAAAAAATGTTGTCATCTGACGCAAGTGAAATAATTATTTCGTAGCATAATTAAGTATTATTCAAATATTTCAGCTTGGGGCAATAAAAATAACCATACACTGGACTGATTAAACGTTCATGTGTGATTTTAATCACATAAAGGGTTTGATACCAACGGGTTTTTTAATTTTCACTCCCGTTTTATTATTTATATTTATAATGTACTATTTTAAGTCCTACTCGCTACCCAATAAGTAAACGTGCTTATAAAACTCATAACCCCCTAACTATTATCCAATCTATAGCTTTACTATAATATACATATGCAATATATTGGTACAATAATATAATCAGATTTATATTGCTGAATGAATAATCTCTATGCTGATATAATTAAAACCTCTCCAGCAAGTGAAGAACCAACAGAATGTAGAAAATTTCGATAAACCTCCGATTTCAACAAACTGCTTATCTGGACTGTACAAACAATTAAATAAAAATTGGGGTTTATCGGAATCTTCATGAAAGTAAGATTCTTTATTATATATAAAAATTATGAAATTATTTTGCAATTAGTGAAGTAACTATCGATTATAAGCTCCACGTCCTGTTGCACCGCATCCACAGGCTGGGAATTTTAATAAGTCAACCGATTGAGAACTGGGGTCGGTTATCAATGTTACTCCATATTCTGTTGCTCCACGTCCTTTTGCACCATATCCACAGTCACATCCACAGTCACTTCCACAGGCTGGGAATTTTAATAAATTAACCGATTGAGTACAGTTGTCGGTTATTAATGTTGCTCCACAGTTACAGGGCATTGCGGCTACGATATTCACCAGCATTAAAATCATAGCTGATGAAACTATGGTTATTTTAATCAACTCTTGTTTATTTAGCATGTATTTTCTCCCCTTTCTATATATTTTACCTACAGTTTTTCCTAACAAATTTAGATATATTTTTTTGGATAAATTAATAAAGAAATTTATTCTAACAAGTATACTTATTATTATATTTAAATAAGGATCCCCATCTGGATCATAAATATGCTCACTGTGATATTATATTCGACTATATATAAAGACGATAGAATTTATTTTCCGTAATATTACTACAGTCATTAATTTTATAAAAATCTGAAAAATTATACATATAATATATCATAATTATTCATAAAAAAATTCGAAGGTGTTAGATTTGGTATGGATATTCCTCAATTTGCTTTTTAGTATTGTATCACAGCAGGCTCTTGACATCAAATTAACTAGTAAGCGGTTATAATCACAAAATTTGTTATCTTCTTACTCATATATTCATTTCTGATCAAAAATATCAACGTTTAATGAAAGCCCGGCATAAGTTGGAGAAACATCAATACTTTGAAAAAGATTGAACGGCATAATAATTATCAATAAGTTAAATATTATTTAAATATAGAACTCCGTCAGAAATTTTTCATAAAAAGAAGTATTAATATAAGATTCAATTATCCTTATTTTATCTTGTCAGGTAAGAAACCATTATTTTGTAAAGAATAATCAATCAGAAAACCCCATTGATCTCTAAATATTTTTTTCCCCTCAGAGAAGAAACAAATGAAAAGCCCTTAGATATCTAGAGGTCGAATAGTTCATACTTGTTTAGATTCGATTCTATGATTGGTCAAACTAAAGACCCAGAGGTCTCTAAGTACTAAGAACCCATTTATATATCTGATATTCAATATGTGGTAGTGTATGAAAATAATAAATTATACAATAATTTACATTTGTAAAATATGAAGAATTTAATATAGCAACTTTTTGCTTTTTATGTATTGCATTGATTTTAATAAATATATATATATATACCTCCTGATTTTAGGGAAAAATGTTTTCAATTTATGGCTGAAATTGAGAAAATATATACATTTTAATATAAAAACAGTGAATTTACTAGGATCACGCCAGCTGCACTTCATGATCAGTATATATTCGCAAGATTGTTCATATATGGAAAAAGTAGAGAGACTTGGATTTGAAAATCCGATACAAATAAAATTGCAACTCTACAAAGTAAAAAAATTATTCAAAAAATAGGCATACATATATTTATTTGGTGTGTTTATATATAAACTTGAACTATTTTACTATGTATACGAATACACTTTTATGAAGTTTTTATGCATTTAATCAAATGCATTTATATTAAGGAAAATAAATTCTACTGTCTATATATATAGTTAAACAAGTTATCATAATGAAACATTTTTGATCTAACATAGCTATTTATATAGATATGATGGCTATAATTGTTAGACTAAATTTCGGTATGAAAGTTTAAAAACTTGATTGTATGTCAATGGAAAAACTTACATACTTTATCCATAATGTTTCTGTAAATGCCTGTCAAAAAAATTGCCAGAAGGGGGTAAATCAAAAATCAGTTTTTTTATTTAACTATTTTAAAATAGCAAAGTTTGAATATCTAGTAACATATGATGCAGAATATTTATTAATATTTTCGATTAAATAAGTTTCCTTTCTTATTCTTTCAGGGGAAATATTTGAAATTTTTAGGGGAAATTATAACGAAAAAATATTTAAACATTTTATGGGGAGCTATAGACAAAACATATAGAAAGGGGAGAAAATACATGCTAAATAAACGAGAGTTTTATAAAATAACCATGGTTTCAGCAGCTATGATTTTAATGCTGGTAAATATCGTAGGTGCAGCACCATTTGCATATGTCCCAAACTTTGGGGATAACACCACCACTATATTTGATACAGCAACCAAAACAGTTGCAACCACAGTACCTGTAGGCCACGGTCCTTTCGGAGCTGCAGTCAGTTGCACAGATGCATACGTGACAAACTATGCTGATTGGACTGTCTCTGTAATTGACACAGCAACCAACGTTCCTATAGCCATAGTGCCTGTAGGAGGTTATCCAATGGGAATCGCAGTCACCCCAGATGGAACACAGGTATATGTAGCAAATAATAACGATGGAACAGTTTCTGCAATTGACACTGCAACTAACACTGTTATAGCCACTATAACTGTAGGAGTCTATCCTTTTGGAGTTGCAGTTACTCCTGATGGATCAAATGTATATGTGACAAATTCTGGCGACAATACTGTATCCGTAATCAACACAACAAATAATACTGTTGTTGGTAACCCTATTACGGTAGGAAGTGACCCTCAAGGAGTTGTAGTAAGTCCAGATGGAACAACGGCATATGTTGCGAACTCTGGTACCTACAACACCACTGGCGTCAGCAATGGTGACGGCACTATCTCTGTAATTAACACAGCGACCAACACGGTTACAGCCACAGTGAACTACCAGACAGGTTTTGAACCTATTGGAATTGCGATCAGCCCAGATGGGAAAACAGTATATGTAGCAGATGAGTATTGGTGGGGTGTCTTCGTAATGGACACTGTAACTAATGCTTTTACAAACATTGTGTATCTTGCAGCAGAGCCTTATGGAATTTCAGTAGCACCTGATGGAACGGAAGTATATGTAGCGAACCCTCTAACAACGTCCAATGGCAGTGGAAATACAGTTACTGTAATTAAGACAGCAACCAACACAGCCGAAGGCGCAGTGTATGTAGGATCTGTTCCCTATAGCTTAGGGCAGTTTATACAACCAGCAGGATGTTGTCCTGGATGTCCGACACACAGGCCCCATAAACCCTGTGAAATAACATTGAGAACCGATCCGACAACTCAATCGGTTGATTTATTAAAATTCCCAGTTGGGGATGATTGTATGGTATTTCCATTTGGAAATAAGCATTGATGGAGTATCCAAAGCCTGTAATCAGTATTTGGATGTTTTTGCCAAAGAGTTGGGAGATACCTATTGATGCAGCAAGTGATATGATTAATGCTTCAAGTAATCAAGTCATGTAAGTAGAGAATATTTGGAATAAAGTATACAAAAAGTCTAAAGAAGTAAAAAAATGAGGAGTCAAAAAACTCCTCTATATTTTTTAAAAACATGTAAATTGAGTGTGTCGTTAAGTTATTGATCAAAGTGTATAAATATTGACTGTCAAGAATAGTCAAAAATAAGCTCGTCAGGCGGTTTAAATTTCTTCACATTTTGATATAAATTCTATTCAATATATCCTGAATTGGTCATTAGCTATTTTTTGATTGATGTTTTCAAGATTAAGTTTCCATTGTGATGAATGCTTGAGTTCTTATTCATTGAAATATGTCTTCTTCAATTTCAATGAAATACAGAACAAAAGGCCGAGCATTGGTAGAACAAAATATTCTGGAAATAAAATCGATAAAATAATATAGAATAGTCTAATTGCCGTTGACAGAATTAATATAAGATATTTTTCTGTTTGAAATTTGTGAATATATCTCGATTTTTTTCAATGTTTTTGATAACTTGATTATTCAATAGTTTATTGGAATATGCAATTTACTATTAATTAAACCCAGTAAATATAAAAAAAGTATTAGAAACACATAGGTAAAATCAATAAATTCACTTGATATCTATTTTGTCAGCACCGATAACCCATTAACATATCTAATTTTTAAGCTATGGGAATATACAAAAATGATGAATCCTACTCTATTCATTGGGAAAACTAACAAGTCCAGATAGAATAACTTCCCCAAATGATGTATAAACAGCTATGAGTAGAATCGTAGAATCAACGACTTTGATTATATTCTTTACCATATCACGCACGCACATTTTGTAGGAAACATATGTATGTTGCTCTTTTTTAAACGAAATTCGAGAATATTAGCACTTATGCACTTGAATTACAAAATCAACAGCATTAAATCTTCAACTTCCAATATTGTGATTTTGACCACCGTGTAGATAGTACTTGATTTAGGGTATCAACTGCGTAAGTTCTTAAAATATTTGTGCAAAGAAATTTTCACATCTTAAAACCATTATAACAAAACCGATCTTACACAGTTAGTTTTAACTGTTAACCCAACTCTTGTACGCTACTATTACATCCTGGACTGACTCGAAGATATGGTCTCTACCAATCATTTTTATTATGCCATCTCTCTCCAGCTCATTCATCACAGGCAGAACTACATCGCTTAGTACTAAAGTGATCCCCTGTTTTTTCAGGTAAGCATATACACTTTTGAGTGTCTCTGACGAGGTGAAATCCACATCTCCTATATTTGAAGCAGAAATACAAAACCATTCAAGTGAATTAATATTTGTAGTAAGTTCTACTATTTCTTCTGTGAAGAGGTTTTCGTTAGCAAAGTAGAGATTTGAACCAAAACGATAGATGAGCAAACCTTCAACAGCTTGCTGCTGTTCCTTGAGTGAAACCGTTTTCATGCTGCTTCCAGCTTTTGGAACAAGCAGTAAGTTAAGCGGTCGATAACTGTGACGCAAGTGAGCGATGATCGAGAGCACAATAGCTATCTCAATACCCTGTTGAACTCCGAGAACTATAACCGTCATAGCTGTTATCAAGGCGACGGAGAATTCTACAGGCCGTTGTCTATGAAGAGCAGTCATCCCTTTGATATCAATAAGACGTAAACCAATGAGAAATACCACTGATGACAGTACGCATGTGGGCAAATAGGCTAATGGTTTAGTAAAAAATATCAAAACTATCAGAACAGTAAAGACCGCTGTGAGTTGAGTAAGCTGGGTTCCCCCTCCGGCACTTTTAACCATTTCAGTCTCTGTTGGACTGCCATTAACCACGAAAGTACCTGATACACCTGCTGCTATATTAGCAAAGCTTAATCCAATGAGATCTAAATTCTCATTGTAAGTATCGGAGAACTTCATTGCATAAGCCCGAGAAGTTGCTGCACTTTGGGCAAGGATGACAATGAAACAAGCCACTGAAAGATTGAAGACCTTTGGAATATCAGATAGTGGAACCTGAGGAAGAGATAGATGTGGCAAACTTCCTGGCAATGTACCAAGTATGGTAATCCCATGAGAAGAAAGATCTAATGCCCAACTTGCAACAATTGCACCAATCATTGCTAACAGTGCACCGGGAACTTTTTTGCTGACCTTTCTGCTAAGAGTAATTATCATGATAACAGATGAAGAAACAATGAATGTGGGAACATTTATAAGATATAAATATTTGAATAAAGATATGATATGTAGAGGTGTGATCTGCATGGATGTTCTATATAATTCATGGGGAATTCCGAGTACCTCACTAAGCTCAAAGAGAGTGATCTGGATGCCCACTCCAGTAAGAAATCCTATTAGAATCGTGTGAGAGAGGAAATCAGCGAGAAAACCGAGCTGCAGTAGACCTGCAAGGAGAAGCAAGATCGCTGCAAGCAAGGCTATCATACTTGCATATGCAATATATTGTTGCGATTCTGGGATAGCTATTGCTATTAATCCACTTGCTATAATTGCCGAAGTTGCGGAATCGGCTCCAACGGCGAGGTGACGTGATGAACCAAAAATAGCAAAGGCTATCATAGGCAGCAGAATTGTGTATATTCCAGTAACCAAAGGCATACCTGCAATCTTAGTGTATCCCATAACCTGGGGGATGGCAACGGCTGCGAATGCGATCCCTGCAGTGATTTCCCAAGGTACTTGTGAAGGTTTAAGAGGCAAAACTCCCTGGAAAAAGGATAATTTAAGGGATTTTTTAGAATTTTGTGCAGGTGACATATTTGCTCTATTTCACTTATATAGTTTAATTTTGAATTGAAAGTCATGAACCGCAGAAATCTAACCGATTCAACGCTCAACTCTTGTCTGAAAGCCTTTGGTCTATATTCCATGCCATATTTCGTGATTTCTATTTCAATTGAATTAGGATTTATACACCTTAAACACAAAATTAACTATATTTGACTGTTTAGTGAAACATGTGCTTTTTGTGGATATGCAAAAATCTTTTTTTTGATTACTACTCATTACAATATACTCTTTTTAGTATGATATACTCTTTCTCGGTGATCCAAGTTGGAGTCTTATTCAATCTGAGAGTAACACTTTGACTTTTTGTAATACCTTGATTTATATTAAAAACGATGAATTCTTCAAAATTGAGTTAATGAATTTCCTCGAATCTTGGATGAAATAGCAAAAATGAACAGATTTTGACACAAAAACTGTGAATCAGTTAAACCAAAAAATTCTGTTTTGCAATAATACACATATAAACAGAGAATGGCTTAAGGGAAGAATGGCCTGAATATGTATGGAATAATATTTAACACAGAAACGAATGGCTTATTTGATCGCTTAATCAATGATCAATGAATTATAATCTCTTTACAAAAAATACAATTCACAAACTGAAGAAGCATGATCTCAGACATCAAGATGAAAAATCAAAACCAGACAGCAAATTACCAGAACTTCCACCAAGGTTTTGTATTATTCTCCGGAAGTAGCTTAATGTTTAATTCGCATATCTTTCTCCTGGCATACATATACTCCTAAATTCCTGTATATTTTAGTGAGTTCTTATCATAATTTTTTTTTGCAACGGAACCTAATCACTACAGAAAAGGGGGGAATTGGCTAAAAAAATATATTTGTAATTTTCCTTGCCTAAATAGTTAATAGCTCCCCCTGCTTTTATTCTACCACAGCAATACGATTTCCGGGTTCAGTATCCATTGCCTTGGAGTGAGAGAAGTAATTGGCTGTGACATTCACATCATCCAGGGCTGTGACATTCATACCATCCAGTGATGATTCATTAATCATATTGTCAGCTTCCAGGATAGATATGGCTCTCTCAGCCATGAAGCTATCCATTGTTACGTGGTAAGAAGGATTGTTCGGATCGATAGAAGTTCCATTGATCTTTATGCCGGAGATATTGATCCTCTTGCCAACTGGGGCGCTCTTGTTCCAGGTATAACCGAAGCTTTTTGAGACCTGGAGTGTGCTGCTCTTGTCGTCACTATAGTGTAATTGATTCTCCAGTAAATCTTTTATTTGAGTTCCGTTCAAGGTCATTGTGACTAACTTGTTTCCAAAGGGTTGGACGCTGAAAACCTGACCATACGTAACATTACTTTGGCGTTCACTTCCACTCAAATTTAAGTTAGAGCGAATACCTTCCGGATTCGTGAAAGCTACATCGGCACCGCCACAACTTGGATTATGTGTATAATTGAGTTGGGCATCAGCTATAAGATCTCCCAAAGTGGATTCACCTGCCTCATTAGGTTTCGCCGTAAAATTACCCTTGATGCTGCCAATCACCTTGTCTGCAATGGGTGCAACTAGAGATTTGTACCTCATAACCAACCCAGCTACTCCGAAATCTTTAGGAACATCTCTTGATACTATAATGTTTCTGGCCTTTTTCTCGATCACAGCATGAGTCTCATTACTGATCACAAGATCGATATCTGTGAGTACTTTACCCTGTGCATAAGCTTGTGTCACATTGCGCCATCAACAAGTTCATTGTAGGTCTGATGGGTATGGTCGGTGATGAATACAGCTACTGAACAATCAGTGTTGTTAACAACATCTGAAATGTGCCTGCTATTGCTATCGTTATGATCCAGTTGCGTGTTGTTTAATGATTCTCGATCCGGAGAGCATCCACCATCCTGGGAACATCCACCATTGTGTATGAGCACCACTATGATTTTTACTCCCTTATTATCCTTCGGTTCCTTGACATATTTGTTAATGGTCCCAGTTTCATTTAGGAACTTAAGTTCTTTTACTGCAAATTTACTAATTGTCATTGGTGTACTCTCCAGTGCTATTCCAATGAATCCTATAGGTACTCCCTGAACGTAGGTGACAGCATAAGCAGGGAATACTAGGCTTTTAGTGGTGTTATTGACTATGTTTGCAGCCAGATACTGGAAGTGTGCTCCTTCAAAGGATGAGTTCCCAAGACAGCCATCTGGATGGCAACCACTATATTGAATTCGCATGAGCTCATCTAGTCCTTTATCCAGCTCGTGATTGCATACTGCCGAAAAATCAAATCCCATCATGCTAAGAGCCTTTATTGTTGGCTCATCATGGAAGTAGGCTGAGATCAATGGGCTAGCACCTATATTGTCTCCAGCCGAAACCACAATTGTATTTTGGTTCTCTGATTTTGAATTTTTTTATGTAGGTGGCTAGGTATTTGGCACCTCCAGCATCGCTACTGGGCGGCTCAAGCTGGCCGTGGAAATCATTAATAGCCAGGATATGAACGGATATATTGCCTGTTTTATTGATAGGAGAACAAAAAAATGCATGATTATACAGAGTAGATGAATTCTGCGAGTTAATTTCAATTGCTTTGTCATACGCACTTATTGTTTTATCAAATTTATTAAAATTAAATGCATTGTTACTATCGGAATTTTTAATATTTTCAGATGAAGCCACACTTGCGATACTCACCAGAATTAAAAACATCACCATAGTGATGCTTAAAGCCATTATGTAAGTATGCTTTCTACTTGCTTTATCACATAACACTTTTTTCGTGCTAAGCCTCATTATATGGATTTAAATATTGATTATAAAGAACAGTTGCGAAATTAGAAGCAGTAAACAAAAATTTAACTCCTAGTTTACAACAAATTTGTGACATTGTTTTCTACATTTTTTACTGGATCTTACAATTAAAGTCATCTGGAGTGCTTATAATCTTTCTTCATTTTTTCTATATAGGTTAAGCTTTGTACAGATAACTACGGAAACCCAGATTGTAAATACAGGAATAAAGGCTTTTAGAAATCCTATTAATGCGCATTTTAGGAATGCAAATGGTTGGTAATTGATTGTTTCTGCCATTGTGCAAAGATAATGATCCCCCATTTGACCAGTGCAAAAACAAGTTTCAAGAATGATTTTGGACACCTCAAATAGCAGAAATGCAATAAATGCTCTTGTAGCCCGCTGTTCTGTACTTCCAGTGTCAGAAGGTATCCCTTTTCGTATAATTAAGAGATATGCAATATTCATGCCAAAGACAGGTCCCACCATGCCAAACAAATCTGCTACAGTACAGGGGTTTAAAGGTTGCAATCTAACCAGAGACAATGTTATGAGTATAATAGGAATAACGAACATAAAACAGTAAAAAATTAAATTCTGGCGTCTGAGGACTAATTCAAAACTCTCTTTTTTGAAAAAATCACGCTTCATAGGGCTTTTAAGAAAATACTTGAAAACGCCTAGGGAAATTAACCCTACAATAAGCCCACCAAATACATCTCCTATGAAATGTTTTCCTAGATATACTCTTAAAAAAGCCATCAACACTATTGCAAAAGTAGTCAATATTCTGATTAACCGGCTGTTGAAAACAGTGGCAATTCCTTCCCATAGTACGGTCGTAAGCGACACATGTCCTGAAGGAAAACCAAGAGAACTAAGTTTACACGCTTCTTTAAGATGAAATGTTTTTAGAGTCTGATTGTCAGGAAGAGCAAAAATGTCTTTTATTCCATTTTCACTAAAAAGCGATGTACTGGCTGTGTTATTTTCTAGGTTAATGACCTTTTTATCCCCACAATGCGATGTACTTGTTGCATTATTTTCTAGGTTAATGGCCTTTTTACCCACATAATAAGGCCTTGGATACTCGACTAATATCTTTAGAGCAGTGGTAACCAGATCTGTCCATAGAAATAGCTGTAACAGCAAAAAACCTTTTTTAAAATCAACACCAAAAATGGCTAGAACTATGATGGGCACTATTAACGAGGGATATCCCATTTGAGTTATCTGAATCATGTAATTTGTAAAACAGTAGTTTAGATGGGATTGGAGATAGAATATAGGTTAAGTTTGGAACATTTATATAGCTCCCAAAAAGGATAATTTTTCTGAGTTTGAATTCTATTAGATAATCCTGTAGAATTTTCGTATACGTTCAGAACTTTCTTGAGTTAAACTATGGATTATAACTCAACAAATCTAAAGTAACAAAGTAAAATTTAAATTCATGATGCTTAACCAAATTAAAAAAT
>PLUB01000100.1 GCA_003164755.1 Methanosarcina sp.
AAAGCCTGAAGCTCCTTAAGGCTCAACATGTTATATGTTATAACCTCATCTTTATTTTCCACGTTAGTAAAGGATGCATTGGCGAGTTTGGTCTCTATTATCATCACGATCCGGGCATTATGCTCAGCGATCTTTGGGCTATCTCCAAAGAAGGAAAACATCTTGGCAACGTGAGTTAAGTATTGCTCTCTTATCTGGATAGATTTGTTGTCCTGCCTGAAATAAAAATCTCTATCTGGGAGACCTAACCCCCCCTGAGTAAGAGTCCCGATCATGATTGTACTGTTCTTTTTATTGGGTTCGGCATACATAGAGAAGAAAGGGTCTATGCCATAATCCATCATTTGCATCGATACAGCCTGAACATCAGAGATGTTGGCGATGTCGTCTATCATCTTTAGCTTGTCTTTGACAGGATCTATATGCTGCTTTTCAAGGGTAGCAGTATCTATTCCCATAAAGTAAAATTTACCGATCTTTTGCTCGAGGCTTTCCTTAGAACCAGAGGTGTTGTTGGCTGCACTCTCCACGATTTCTTTAACGCGGTCATAGGTTCCTGTCATCCACTATCAGGAATTCTCCGTATCTTGATTTATCTGCAGGTACTGGGTGGCTTTTTATCCAAGCTCCATTAACATACTCATAGAAATCATCGCCAGGTTTTACTGAGAGGTTCATACCCCCTGGATCGAAAGCTTTCTCATATCCTGAAATGGTTGTATTACCAATTGAAGTTTCAGGAGAAGCAAAAGCTAAGAAGCTTAAAGCGATAATTAATGTGATACTAAAAGCGAATACATATATTACTCTCTTCCTTTTCATACATCCCCAACTTTGTTAGGTTCTAAGATCTATTTTACACTAGAGTATATGTCTGAGCTAATATCTCGAAAGCTCCAGCATTGAATATAATTATATAAGGAGATATAAAATATCATCGACTTATTTTACGTATGTATATATAGTTATCAATATTAATATATACATATCTAACTATTAGTATACAATTATAATTTGTCCGAATTTATCTATATTAAGGAAAAAAATTCTATTAAATATATATATTTATATGTTCTAACATCGTGCGTACACATGTGAGTCTATATGTGTATTGTTATGCAAGTATACTAATAGATATATTTTTTAGAATAAATTTAGACATGAAAGTTAAAAAAATTTATTTGTAAGTCGATAATGAAACTTGTATAACTTACTCAAATGCTTCTTAAAATCCTTCTCAAAAAAATGGGAGAAATAATTGCCAAAAAGAGGGTTAAATAAATGATAAGTAGACATAAGTTGTATTCTCTAGCCTTAGTGTCAGTAGCTGTGATTTTAATGCTGGTGAATATCGTAAATGCGGCTTCATTTTCATATATTTCGAACAGCAATGACAATACAGTATCTGTAATTGATACAGCAACAAATACTGTTACAACCACGGTGCCTGTAGGAAATGGACCTTCGGATGTTGCAGTCACCCCAGATGGAACTAGTGTAGATGTAACGAACGGAGATGGAACAGTTTCTGTGATTGATACAGCCACATATACTGTTACATAGACACGGTAAAAATGGGATAAGATTTTGTTGCATTTGGATAATTAATAGATTTTGTTCCAGTACAACAAATCTTTCCTGATACAGACTTCATTGACATCGAGCTTAAGCAGTTGCTTGCTTTGCAGTCAATTGCATAGTTCCATAATTTTTGGAGTTTTTCTTCCAATTGCGTAAGCCCTATCATATTTATTTTGTAAAGATAGGCAGGTTCTTTTTTAACATTATTAACTTTATTTAAACGCTATTGAATGTGTATAAATAGATATACCAATTATTATGCAAACTTCTAAAATTTATTTGCATACGTGCTCTTAAAAACCCGTTAATTTTGGCATTTAGCCTATCATTCAATAAAACTATCACAATAATACCTAAAAGATGGGAATATTATGGAAATGAAATATAAAAATATCCTTCTATTAATTAGTATGATTTTGTTGTCAACGAGTGCACTTGCAGCAACTCAGACTGTAAAATCGGCCGCACAGCTATAATTACCTTGATCCCCACCATAATTTGTGGCTCAAAGTCAATATGAGTGGCAGCACACAACATTTTAAGGTGTACCATAAGCCTGGCTACTCACCAAATGGGGAAGCAGTCATGTGGGCATACGATAACTTTAGCTCAGGCAGCTTAAATGCATCAAAATGGACAGCTTATAAAGAAGGAAGCAATAACTCAACAGTAGAAGTACAGAATGGACATCTGGTGTTGTCAGGCTCTGGTAACACATCTTCTGCGAATGTTGTGCTAAATAAACCATTCACAAATGGCATTGAATTGGCGGTCAATGAAACACTAACAGATGGTACACATAACTTAGGCACATTCTCTGATGTTTCTTTTGGTTCCGGCGCACCCGTAGGTGGGATTAGGGGAAAAGATTGGTGGCATACAAGGTTCGCTAATGGTGGTGGATCATTTCAAAGCCAGGGAATATATGATCCAATGATTTGGGCAAACTCAAACAGTTCTGATGTTAGTACACCCACGCAAGGAATCAGATTAAGTGATTACATAGAAGAGGGTATTCCACGTACAGCGACATACGGTTATTGATACTTCTGGTAATGCAAATATGTATATGCTAAATATAACTCAAAATCGTCTCCCCTTATCTATTCCTGATCCATACGGATATAACCAGTTCAATCACTCATCGATCTATTTCAATGAGACTGG
>PLUB01000070.1 GCA_003164755.1 Methanosarcina sp.
GTCATCAAGCATTCAATTGTGGGATATGTACGAGCGATAGGGCACTACTTGCCACATAGGTAAGCTGATCGTGTACCCGACGTGGCGTAATCGAAAAATAGGTACTTACTTAATGACAAAAGTTGAGATCATGTACCAAAATGTATCCCGATTTGAACTCTTTACCGGGTCAAATAGCACCAAAAATCTTCATTTATACCACAAATTAGGATATAAGGAGTTCAGGAGAGATTTATTGAGCAGCAAACTTGAACTTGTATATCTAGAAAAAATTTTGATTAACTAGCAAGTATAGATATAGGCAATCGTCATGTCAATTTTTCAGCACTTCGCTAATTTTAATTTACTCATGAGTGGGGGAAGTCCATTAGTAGTCAATTGATATTAGTCCAAAATTACTGAACGAAATACAGTTTCCAGCTCTATTTTCTTGGAATTTTGGCACTACTGGAGCCAACCTGCTATATGAGCATGTAAACGCAAGCACAAGCTATGTTTTAGATCATGTAATGAAAACATCAATTAGGTATTAGTGGCCGACCTACCTTTTTTCTTACCACAAAAAAGGAATTATCGTTTTTACTGTGCATAAATTTAGACACAAAAAACTGTGCATAGAATTATTCAGGATAGAAAAATAGTAGAAATTAACAGAGTAGAAATAAATTATGCTGAAATCCAATGGAGTTAATTAATTTGATAAAGTGTTGATTTTTGTTGTAAAAGATAATCAACGACAATTAATTGTATTCCAATAAATGGTGTACTAGGAAGAGCGGAGAAATCTCTAAGCCGTGGTTGGATATGATATAAACTAAAACACAGTAGCAAAAGAGCATATAATCAAATCGGAGAAAAACATGGAAGGTTATGTTTTTTTCTTATTTTGAGGCCTTGGATTATCAGTAAATTCTATTTTTATTACACATGAACTAAACTTATAAATAAATAAAAATATATCCATCAATTCAAGGCAGTTTATCAAGAGTTTATCCATAATGCCTTGAACAAAGGCCATTATGTTGTTTTATTTCATACTCAATGTTCTTAGATTCAGTAATTGTTCTTATTATCTCTATAATAATGAAGGTGCTACTAATAGTTATTCCCTAATGGTGACCCTTGTAAGGGTACAAGTTACCAGGGTTATTCTAGGTAATTGTAGGAATCTTTTTAGGAGTCTTTGTCAGAAATTAAGAAGCCAACGAATTTTAAGATTATAACTACTCACCTCTATAACTTTACATTAGAATTTTGATATGTTACAACACTTAGAACCCAGTAGAGGAATATTCCATATCTTGCGGAATAATCTTAGAATATTACTAACTAATAATATCGGAAAAGAATTGAAATACGTGATCAATCAACAAAAGTTGTATTTGATAACCTAGTGTCAGCAGCTATGATTTTTATGCTGGTAAGTATCACAGGCGCAGCGCCATTTGCATATATCACGAACTGGAAAAGCGATAATGTCTCTGTTAATTGATACAGCAACAAACAATGTTACTGCCACGGTGTCTGTAGAATCTCATCCTTCTGGGGAGGAGCCTAGCCTGCTGGAGTTGCAGTCCACACCAAATGGAACAAATGTTTATGTGGCAAACTTCATGGACCCGAATCCGACGGTCTCTGTAATTAACACATCCACAAACACTGTCACAGCCACAATATTTGTAAGAGATTATCCTGAAGTAGTTGCAGTCACACCAGATGGAACAAAGGTATATATGACTAACATAGATTTAACGATGTTTTTGTAATTGACACACCTATAAACATGGTTATAGCCACCGTGCATGTCGGATCAGATCCTATTGCCTTGGGACAGTTTATAGGAAAAGCAGTTTCTATAAAGTCCGACGAAGCAAATACAAACTTAGTGCCTATAGATAATATCAACCTAAATAAATCTTCAAAATCTTGGGAAAATAAAGGAAACTAGCCATATCAATTAGGTATCAATTCAGCCAATCCAGATGAGTTCGATAAAGCAATAAAGGCATATGACAAAGCAATTGAAATTAATCCGCAGAATTCAGAAGCTTGGTACAATCGTGCATTTATTTATTCTCTCATCAATAACAAGGATCAATCAATCCTTAATTTAAAAAAAGCTATTGAACTTGATTCATCGCATAAAGAAAAAGCAAATTTTGACCTAATTGTGCAGATAAAACATAATTTTTATTAAAACATGTGTTATATTCAAAAGCCAAAAAGTTGTTATATTGATCTCGTGAAGGAAACGAATAAATGAAAATTAAGAAATTATTTAACCTATAAATTGGATTTATTTAATTCTTTTAGATAAAATTCCTTTCGCTGTCCAAGCTATTGAATCCTGCGTCGCACCTGCGATACTAACTAAGATCAAAAAAGATCCAAACAACGTTGAGAAATAATATTTGCTTAGAACTATAATAAATTTTTTTAGAGTCAATTAAGACTTACACACTTATGATGCAAAATAAAGTATGATAGATATCATAGTTAAAACTTGAGTTTTAGAAAATTATGAGTTTATTGCTATTGATTTTGAGATCATTGGTGAGTATGATTACTAACTAACAAAAACAGAAAAACAGAACCAATAGCCAATATTTAAAAAAACAAACTTTATGAAATTTGCCTATTGAATTATAATAAGAATAGCTATTAATATTGTTTTAACCAGGTCGAATGATTACGATCTTACATTTATTTTTGATAGTTTTCTTCCTCTTTAATAAATAAAAGCAATTTAAAAAAAGGTTACAATTTATCAAAACAATAGATTCTATAGAGAGTTTAATGATGCCTGTACTTAGCATAATTGCCTGTGAAATGCTTGAAGATGAACTTGTATATATTCTGTCAAAAGATAACGACTTAAACAAATTATTCGTAGCTGAAAACAGGCAATGCTTTAGGTTTGTTCGAAAGCTTAAATCCGAAAATTGCCATCCTAGGCTTTTTCCTCTTGATAGGGTCTCCTTCTTTTTGAAAGAGATAAATACTCCTATGTCCGTGAAAATTCCTAATATTCTATTAAGGGTTCCATTTTTTGGGAAAGTACTCGAGAATATGAAGAATAAGAATGGAGAAATAATCACTGTAGTAGTAAACATTCTGAAGCTTGACTTACATATAGATTGCGGAATCTTAAGATCTGAAATCTGCCGAAATATCAGAGAAATGGCAAATTTTTCAGATGGCATTCTTCTTTTTTATGGGAACTGTGGGCACTCTTTAAGGAGCTTGGAAGCTGATTTGAAAAATATTGATTGTTCTCTCTATTTTCTCAAAGATGAAAATGGAGACATTGTGGATGACTGTATTAGTGTAGCTCTTGGAGGCAACGATATCTATGCTGAAGTTATGCAGAGTGGAAACGGTACAGGTATGTTCTACTTGACACCGATGTGGGCTTCCAGTTGGGAGAAAATGAAAAAGGAATCTATCGGTACTACCGACTTCGATAAAAATTTCTTGAAAAATCCTTTGTATAAAAAAATGTATAAAAAGGTTGTCAAAATCAGTAATGAAATCTCTAAAGGGGAAGAATTCGATGCAAATATCTTAAATTTTTCCCGAACTTTTGATATGAGTATTGTTGAAATTAAAGGTAGTATGGAAATAGCAAGGAAGTCCTACCTGGATGCAAAGAACAATGTCTGTAGAAAAAAGTATCAGATTCAAAAAAAGTTGGATACATGCATCGAAAGCAATTCAATTCGAACATAGGGTCGCTGTGTGAGGACAATGAATGAAATAAGAGCTTAATATTTGGCAAATTATATTTATTTGCATCACATGATTTTATTTATGTTGGCAATGTGCCGGTTTTTCTGTGAAATCACTGATCTCAAAAAGTTATTGTAGAGAAAATTCAACATAATGCTAAAGTCGAGGAAAAGGCTACGTTTCGTTATAAAAGGTAGTGTTACCCCTTATCAGTCAGTTTTAGAAGGCCTTAGAAGCTTGCATATGTAATAACGCAAACTAATGCATAGTTTTTTGCTATAAAAACTATGCATTAGTAAAACAATATATTTCATTTATTTTGTGATAAAAAAAAATATAGAGTCAATTAGAATTTACAGAACATTCTGTGCACTGCTTTTTCGTACTTTAATACTTGAAACTTAGGATAATATCAAAAAAATGATAATAACCGTATATACACTACCAGGGTGTAGAAATGAAAACTGGAGTTTTAGTTTCTTGTATTCTGTTATTAACCTTAGTACTTTCCTTACTTTCTATAGTAGTTCGGGCAACTGAATACAAAGTAGTTAAGACTGAAGTTATGCAGAAGATATCTTAAAACATATCGTGAATTGTGAAGACATATATCTTGAAAATTGTCGTATAGTTGGAGAAGTAAGTGTAAGTAAAAAAAAGCTTGAAACTGATCTGATTAAAAATTTAAGCATTATTAAAGACAATCTCGTAATCAAAAACTCAACCTTAGAAAGTAAACTTAATTTATCAAATGTACAATTTAATAATTCTGCTGACTTCCATTATGCGAATTTTTATGAATATGCAAACTTCAGTGGGGCGATAATTAATGATACAAGTAACTTCATTGGGCTGTATTAACCTTGATAAAATCAAGCTTACTACTCACATATCCCATTACGATATATTAAGTGGAAAATAATAAAAATGGAACCATTGAGAATATATATAGTATTATTATACATATCTACAAAAAGTGAGATCAAATGCACAGTTTTTTTGTGCTAAAATATTTGCATTTTCTCAGTTTCAGCCTAAAGTATAGGTTATTTTTAGTCCAATTTAGGGACTGATACAGAGATATTATACAAATATCTGCATTTTACAACTGTTTTTCTACAAATACCCTTTTAAATTTACCATTTGCTTCTGTAATGGGATATGTCTATATATAGTAATATTTGATTATTAAATCATATATAATATTTCTCAATCAAACAGCCTATCCATTGAGAATCTCATTTATTTTTATACACATACATTTATTTAAATTTGAGTGAAATAAATGATCAATAAACAAAAGTTGTATTCCTAGCCTTAGTTTCAACAGCTTTGATTTTTATGCTGGTGAGTATAGTAGGTGCGGCGCCATATGCATATATTACTAACTATAGCGACAACGAAGTAGCTGTGATTGACACTGCTACAAAACTTGTTGCAGCCACAGTTAGTGGATTACACGGTCCTTGGGGAATTGCAGTCACCCCAAATGGGAAAAATGTTTATGTAACAAACTTAGCAAGCAACAATGTTTCTGTAATTAACACAAAATCAAATACTGTTACAGCTCAAGTGCCTGTAGGAAACTGGCCTTACGGAGTTGCAGTCACCCCGGATGGACAAAAGGTATATGTGACGAACCAATACGATGCCATGGGAAATATTTCTGTAATTAACACAACAAATAATGCGGTTACAAATGTACTTACAAATATATTTGGTGTAGACAGCATGCTTTTTGGAATTGCAGTCACTCCGAATGGGAAGCAAGTTTATGCAGCAAATTATGGGGGTATTAATACTTCTGTAATTAACCCATCCACAAATACTGTTGCAACCACAGTGCCTGTCGGAAATAATTCTGTAGCTTTTGGGCAGTTTATAGGATAAACCGCTCCTACAATTTTATGGAATAACCCCGCTAACATAGTCTATGATACACCGTTGAGCCTCACTCAGCTAAGTGCAAATGCTTCAGACCCAATATCTGGAGCCTTCTTACATGGAACCTGTATATATACTCCACCCTTAGGAACTGTACTGACTGCAGGTATGCATACTTTTCAAGTTAACTTCATACCTGATGATGCTGTAAATTATACTATTGCATCAGCGAATATTATAATCAATGTAGTACTGACTCCTGCGCAGAAAATTCATCAAATGATTTCTTTTATACAAGATTTAGTCACTTCAGATGAGTTAAATAGTCAATCTGGAATTAAATTGATATCTGAACTACAAGATACAAATGAATATATGAGTCATGGATATACAGATTTAGCGATTGTTAATCTTAAAAATTTTATTCACCAGACAAAAATTGACATTAGCTATGGGGTACTTTCGCACAAAAATGGGACTATACTGATTGGTAGAGCAAATGATGTAATTAGTCCAGCTCTGACAATAACAAAATCAGCAACTTCAATAACTTATAATGCTGCAGGGCAGTCTATCACATACACCTAAACTGTGACCAACTCAGGAAATGTGAATCTCTCAGATATTACGGTTACAGACACCATACTTAATCAACGAATCTCTATATCTAACAGTAGTCTTGTCCCAGGTAAAAGTACTACGGGAACATATACACCTACATGACATCACAAACAGACGTTGAGAATGATTCTGTGGTTAATACAGCAACATCATCATGTATATTTAATCATCACCAAGTATCAAACACGACTACTGCAACAGTAAACGCCGTTCAGAGTCCAACTCTGCTAATAACAAAGACTGCAAGTGTAAGTCCAATAAATGTAGATGCACCAGGAACTTATAGTGCACCAGGGCAATTTATTAACCTACATGGTGCCAGAACACAGGAACTGTGTATCTATCCAATATTTGGATTATAGATGACCATATAACTAGCTCAATCACTATGTCTAGCAGTAATCTTGCCCCAGGGCAAAGCGCTATAGTAAATGCTACATACTCAACAACACAGTCAGATGTTGATAATGGTTCTGTGGTTAATACAGCAACATCATCATGTATATTTATAATCACCACTCAGTATCAAACACAACTACTATAACAGTAAATGCCGTTCAACGTCCAGCACTGGCAATACGACAATTAGCAACAACAAACAACCCAACAGATCCAACAACTTATAATGCAGTCGGACAGACTATCACATACACCTACACTGTGACAAACTTTGGAAATGTGAATATCACAGCACCTATCAATGTTATAGACAACAAAATTGCCACAAGCCCAATTACTATACAAATCAATGGTACTCTTAGCCCAGGGAACTGCATTTCAGGAACATCTACCTACACAATAGCACAGTCTGATCTT
Source organism: Methanosarcina sp. (assembly GCA_003164755.1). GTDB lineage: Archaea > Halobacteriota > Methanosarcinia > Methanosarcinales > Methanosarcinaceae > Methanosarcina. The sequence continues at coordinate 7,051 of PLUB01000070.1, forward strand.
AAAACTGGTTATGTGACTAATCAGGCATTTGCAACAGGCTCATTCAACCAAGTAACAATAAATTCAATAAACACGGCTACTTGGACAGTAAATGCTCAATGAGTAAAATAGTGATGAAGTGATTTTTTTAATCATTAATCACTTTTGCGAAAAATTTTCCCATTCATACTTCCTTTTTTGGTTTTAGTCACTATCTACATTTTGTATTTTTTTGTATTATTTTGGTGTGGCTTAAATATAAAATGTTTAAAAAATTATGCAATGTGTATAGTTTTCTGCAAAATTAAAAAAGTCATAGGTCCAATGCAATTAATATCTAAAAGCTTTGAAAAATAATGCTCGCTATGCAGAAGTGTAACTTTTTCATGCACAGTTTTTTTTGTGATAAAATCTCTGAATTTCCAAGATCCATCCAGAATAAGAAAACATTGCTGATCTATTACTCATGGAGCTTATGGGACTTATAGAGCATATGGAACTCATGGAACATTTGGAATTAATTAACCTAAACAACCATCGTAAACAGAAATTGCTCAGTATGTTAGTAGAACGAGTTAAACAGTTAGGGAAAATAAGATTTAAAGCATCGAGTTAATCATCTCACTAACTACACAAACAATATTTTATCGTTGCTAATTTCATGTTGATAATGTAGTCTCCATGTATAATTTAAATGGGTTGGTCATCTAATTTCCAGAGCAATAATGACATTTCTTAAGGTAATATTTATTGCCCTATTTCTTTTTTGAGTCTCCTGTGGTACTTATCATTCTGTCCTTCATTGAAATTAATGAAAAGTTAATGGTTTACCACCACAAACTGCTTATCTTCATCTTTTAGAGCATTGATTAACAGGGCACTGCTTATTTTTAGGCGTGATATTTTCAGATGCCTTGTTGCCTTCAACAAGTATCAACGAAATTCAATATGGCGCAGGATGTATAAAAACAATCACGCAAAAGGATAGCAGATACCGTTTTTAAGTAAGAAGGTATTTCACTATAATCAGCACTAATAATCAAAACTTTTTTACCTTTAGCCATTGCATATCCAACTTCATAAGCTACATTGAGATTATTATCTATCATGAAAGCGATAAGAAGATCACATGCGTTTATAGGATCATGAATAGCACTTATAATATCGTCTTTTATTTCCAAATGGTTGGTTTCATATATTTGTATGCCATGTGATTTTAGTTCGTCATTTAGTGAGTGGATATATTTGCTTTCTTTCTCATTAAAAGCATGGGATAAAAAACATTATCCATTTTTTAAATCCTTCTAATTACATTTTTTTACTTTGAATAACTAAAAATATAACTTTTATATAAATGTATTGTAGTTTATTTTGATTGTTGCAATGTAGACACATGATTTAGTCTCTTCGGATTGCATATCAAGGGATCTTATCCAAGAATGATACCCTAGGGTATTGTCAAAAATAAACGAATCAAAAAACCATAGAGTGCTGTGGAATGCTGATCAAATACAGGTTGTGGGTTATATATAAAAAAAATAATGTTTCAAGAAAATTTAATAAAAAAATTATAATACCAAAGCAAAAAGGATCCAAATAACGTTGAGAAATAATCTTTGCTTAGAACTATTAAGAATATTTCCATAGATCCGTTGGAAATATGGCAGTTGTCATGATTTTGTGGCTAAATTCTGCTTTTGAGTTTAGTAAAATGATATAGAATCCTGTCTATGAATCTATTGTTCTAAGTTTTTGAAGTGATAATTTTTACTGTGCAGACTATAATCTATAATTTTTGTAGCATTATTTCCTAGTATACTATAGGAATGGAGCTGAAAAAGCAATTAGATCAGAAATGGGAGATAAGAAAAACCTGAAAGAATTCTCCCTTGCTCCTTAACCATAAAAGTAGCTATGATAAAGCAGGTGCAACTGCTGGCATAGCTTTCACCTGAGTCTTTCTGATTTCTACTCTGCGGAGCGGATAAATGAACTTTGCCTGCCTATAAATGGCTGCTGAAAGTCTCCCAAGTATTGCTTCTTGCATAAAATTCTCAAAATCTGATTCTGCTGCACGTTTTTTGACTATTTCAACCATCATTTCCCTGATGGCTTGCATCTGGCTTGAGCGTGCCCTCTTAATGGTGAAACAGGTTGGTTTTACACGAATGACATACTTGTCTTTGGTTTTAACTTCAATGTTGGCGTCTATCCTGGAAGTCTGCCTCTTTACTATCGAGCGAACATAGTCGGTTGTTAGTTCATGGCCCATTAGGTCAGTGGTTGCTATTTCTCCGATGACATTGTTGATCCTGAGAATGACTTTTGTATTGTTCTTGGTCATATCGTTGGTAAGTTCTCCAACAGTGGTTTCAACATTGCGCCCTATAAGCAAGGAAGGATCTCCTGCCATAGTATTCCCAACAATACTCCTGTTTAAATAGACAGGAGCTTCAATATTATACCATTCCTTAGATTTCCATCCGTCGATCTTTCTCTGTACTTTCTTCCGTGCCAAGTGATCCCTCCAAATGATTTCCATAGGTACTATTTTATTATATGTTACATAATAGCCCTTCATGCCTTCAAGTCACTTACTTATTCTTTTTATGCTTAGGTGAGTTTTCCTTAATTAATATATATGAATGATCTTAATTCTTCGGCACAAATTTTACACTACTTGTTGCAGTTTGTGTTTTCAGTAAGTTCCTTATGTTCTATATAATATTTCCAACTTCCTTCGCGTTTCCTAAACTGAATCCCTCACTTTATGCAACAGCTGTCAATTCCTGTAATAAAAATTATGATCCAGAAGACGGCCAGAAATTCTCAGAAATTAGCTGTTTCTAACTAGCTTATGGATCACTATACACATCATTTCCATATATAAATAAATCGGTCCGAAACACCTTATGCCCTTTATTCCATATCTCGACTGATAGAGGAAAGTTCAAGACCATATGATGCAGTGTTTGAGCTCATCCATTGTAATATGTTCTTCCATTATTTCAAAATCCTTTTGATGCATTGATAAAGAGTGAAAATAAAAAGCTTAATGGAAGAGGAATTCTTTTGGCAGCTCATATAACCTTTTCCCGAATTCCTCTGACCAGTTCTCAGGGTTAAACCCCCTTTTGGGAACAAGAAACTGCATATCATCTTTTAATCCCTACTCAAGAGAACCTGACCAGAGCCTTTTACTTTGAGGACTATAATTTCATGAGCTTGGTGCTTAAAAGAGTGTCTAAATTTTTTGGGGACTGACAGTCACGTAGATACAACTGATGAGCTTTAGGGGTTTTAAATGTTGATAATAACCCGGCATTTCAGATTTTCTTGCGCATGAGAGACATTATGCTTGGCCTGGAAGAGTTCATTGTCTGTGGCAAAAAAATGTTCATTCCACAGGAACCGAACATTTCCTCGTTGAACCTTTTTGTTATTTCGTCGAAAATCATCCTGTATGCAGTGCAATAAGGATCAATACCCCTTATTTCACCGCCTGTGGGAACTATGGAATTGTATGGGCATCCTCCTCTACAGTATTTAATATGAGCACATTTGCCACATTCCTTGTCCACATATTCTTTAAACTTGTTCAAGCATTTCCATGCATTGGATTGGGAAAGGTCTTCCATAGTCGGATGGTCATATACATTACCCAGAATCCATTCGTCCATGCCCACAAAGCGATAACAGGGATATATATTTCCTTCGGGTCCCACTGCAAATGTGTCTCCCATGCAATCAACATATGTACAAACAGTCCCCCTTCCTGTAAATACACATTTACACAGATGGTCAATATTCATAACTTCAATTCTACCCATATTTTCCAGATATTTATCGAGAAGGTAAATTAAAAGTTCTCCATACTCTTCCGGATCAATAGTCCATTTTTTGGGATTTTCGCCTTTTAAAGAAAGCAAGCATGGGTGTAATTTGAGAGTAAAACCTTGCTCAAGATAAAAATTGAAAATTTCTTCCTTGAACTTTATGGAATGAGAAGTGAAAGTAGTAATGAATCTAACATTAAGTCCGTGAGTCCGTGCAATTTCGTAGCCTATCATTGTTTTTGTGTAGTAGCCTTTTCCCCTTTGAAAGTCATTGAGCTCCTTTGGACCATCCAAACTAGAGCCGATGGGGATATTGTATTCAGCAAAAATTTTAGCTATTTCGGGGGTAAGCTTCCAGAGGTTGGTCTGTATCGCAAAAGCTATTTTCCGTGGGTTTAAACCTTTAAAAAGTATAGGTAGTGCTTCCATATAAAAATCTGCGCCTGCCAGGAGCGGCTCACCACCATGGAAAGTAAAAGTAACAGGATCTCCCCTTAAACTTTTAAGCCATTTAACAACTTCTTTTATCGTTTCAATGCTCATTATAGGAGATTTTTCCTCGGAACTCCAGCAGTAACTGCAATTAGCAGGGCAACCAAGGGTAGGTACAATCATTACATGAAAAGGCATCTTTAAAGCTCCTTTTTTTCAGCTTCTTTAAATTATTAGTAGTTTTCTGAGTTAAGTACTTCACTGATTTTCACTCCCCAATAAACGAAGCCTAAAAGTATCCTTTTATTTGTGAAAACAACTCCATGGGTTCTCACTATTATATTAAGTATGAATATAGTCCTAAATAAAAATCAAATTCTTCAAATTACAGGCTCAAATGAATAAAAGTACTTTCTCCCCGATTCTTTTTTGTCTACTGACTCAACCCAATATATTGGCCAGGAAGATTGTGTTCATTCTGGTTTCTGTTGCAGAATTTCCACCCAATGAACTGCTGTTCCTTAAAATTTCGGAAGAATTACCATGTCTTCCATTGATTTAGATCTTCTTTTTGGATGAAAAAAGCAACACGTGTATTTCTCATTGGAAACTGCATTAATCCAAAGTCCTTATTTTTCGATTTAATCCCTATTTCATCACAAAAGATAACATGAAACATTTTTAACCTCTCCATAATCATATTCCCAACTTTATTTAAATTCCGGAAAAATCCTCTTTCTACCCTAATTATGAGAGCAGAACATATTTTTATCCTCACAATCTCATTAAAAAACTCAGAAATCCTCCATGAACGATAAACTAATAGTTTTTACAGTAGATTACTGAAGCTAGAATATTAGGATCATCTGGAGATCTCACTGATTTAGGGAAATAAGTTTTATTTGAGATTCCACAGCAAGTAAAGAGCTATATAGGCTTCTATTTTCTGTAAAAATAAGATTTTTCGGTAGAATATCAAAACTTTATCTTTTCTCATGAGCTCTAACCTTAAATCTCAATAGAGTATCCGCATTCTTCAGAATAGCTCAAAGATTGTTCCATTAGCCAATCAGGATCATTACTGATCTAAGAGTTCCATTTGAAAATAACCAGGCGGAAAGGGATATCAGAATGATGAAATTAAAGTAAAAGATATCTTGAACTTTAGAACACAAAAAGAGTTGGAGCTTCCGACAGAATTAAAGCCTACATTTCTGCAATCAAAAGAAGCAATTTCCCAATTATAGAAGGTATTCTGGCGGTGTTCAAGGGAGCAAAACTAACTATACCCTGAATAGTTGCCAAAATCAAATATTTTTGTTTACTTGTATGCTTTTTTTCATCATGGTTTCCCTGATTTTAAACATAGTTTCTAAGTACATAGAAAGTTGTTCCATCATCCCCAGTTCCAATATAACCTTCACCAAAGTTCACCATCAAATAACTGTTTTTTAATCGCAGATTATTGTTTAATTTTTATTGCGATGATACCCTTTATAATCTTTCACTCTTGAACTAAAATATTTTGTTTCAGCACCAACTAAAAGATGTACCTGATCACTATCATTATCGGTTGCAGTAAACTCAAAACAGTACATTTTACCAATTTTGAAGCATACATAGTTTAAATAGTTGATGATATCTTTGTCTACGAAGAAATTTTTCAGGACACTCAACACAAAAAAATAATTTGATATTTTATTTTATGAACACACGTGTCTTTGGATGGCTTAGTTCTATTTTATAGTGTAAAGCTAAATTAAAATATAACAAAGTTGGTTAATAACGGTTTCCGGGGAAATTTCCATCCCAGCAGCAAGATGTTAGATACTTGACTGGGGTAAAGTCAGCCTACTTAAATTTGTTCATTGAACCCTTATGAATATGCCTATTGATATTGTTTCATCCCAGCTAAATAGTTACTGTATATCACAAAAATTGAAACATATACAGTTAATAATAAGTTCAGTTTTTATTGTTAGGGTTTAAGATGACATTTGCGATTGAATGGGCTGAAGAATACCGTCCCCAGAGCCTCAAAGAGATCGTGGGGAACAAGCGGGCAGTGCAATATTTGAGGACATGGGCTGATGAGTGGCTTTTGGGGATCCCTGAAAAAAGGGCAGTGATCCTTCATGGACCTCCAGGAATCGGTAAGACTTCTAGTGCTCATGCTCTTGCCCAGGATTTGACCTGGGAAGTAATCGAACTCAATGCAAGTGACCAGAGGACTGCAGGTGTAATTGAGAGGATTGCAGGGTCGGCAGCGCTTATGAGTACTTTATTTGGGAAAAAACGCTTGATTATCCTAGATGAGGCAGACAATATTCATGGGAGTGGAGATAGAGGTGGGATGCGAGCTATTGCAGGGATTATAAAATCTACGCTCCAGCCAATCGTGCTGATTGCAAACGATGTTTACGGGTTAAACCCTACTATCAGGAACTTCTGCCTTGAAATAAAGTTCGGATCCGTACAGAGCCGTTCAATGGTATCTGCTTTAAATAAAGTGTGTGAGAGTGAAGGAATCGCATGCAACCCGGAAGTAGTCCAAAAGATTGCGGAAAATGCGGGAGGAGATTTCCGTAGTGCAATGAATGACCTTCAGGCTGCAGCTATCGGGAAGAAAGTACTGGAAGCAAAAGATATCAGCACTTCATACAGGGACATCAGGAAAAATATTTTCAAGGCGATGCAGACAATATTTAAGAGCACTGACTACAAAAAGGCTCTTGAGGTTACCCGCGGTCTCGATGAAAGTCCTGAAGATCTTGTACACTGGATCGATGAGAATCTGCCTATTCAGTATTCATGCAAAGACGGTAAAATTGAAGATATAAGAACTGGCTTTGGTTATCTCTCAAGGGCTGACCTCTATCTTGGGCGCGTGAAGAAACGTCAGAACTATCGGATGTGGAGATATGCCAGCACGCTTATGGTATGCGGAGCTGTAATATCAAAAACAAGATCCTACCCAGGATTCATTAAGTTCCAGCAGCCCTCTCTCTGGAGAAGACTTGGACAGACCCACTCAAAAAGAGATCTGCGAGACAATATAGCTTCCAAAATTGGAGAACACAGCTTTGAATCCATGCGTTATTCCCGAAAAAACCTGCTAAACCTTTACTCTCACATGGTAAAAGATGAAACATCTTCTGCTGAAATTATCGGATGCCTAAAGCTTGAACTTGAGGAATTTATGTACCTCTCAGGAAGCACAAAAGTTAGTAGAAAGATGCAGAAAATATATGATGAGGCACAGGAATTACTCTGTGAAGGAAACGAAGAAACAAAAAAACCGGAATTTTTCAAAACTCCTGTACCTTCAAAAAATAATAAGCAGATTTCAACTGGTTGCACAGTTAAAAGTCAAGAGAAAAAAGAAGAAAAATCTTCTGGAAAATCCGACATTTTCGAATCCCGAGCTTCTGAAGGCGAGCAAAAGATGATCAATCTCAGCTTTAATTTTTCCCCGAAGGTTTCTGGAGAAAATAAGCCTTTTGAAAGTAACAAACATGATAGCTTTATACATGATAACTTTATAGCTGAAGATCTTAAGTCTTCAGAAAAGAACGTCTTTTCTCAGTCTGAACCTGTAGACAACAAGATCTCTACTGAGCCTTCAAGACAGAAAAACCCTGCAAAAAAAGAAACTTTTTTCGAGAAAGTTACTGAGCTTAAATCTGCTAATTTTGATATTGAAACAGAGGAAGTTCCTAAAAAATTAGAGTCTAAATCTCAAAAAACACTTTTTGATTTTTAATTCATTCCTCTATTTATGTTAAGTAGTACATTCTATAGCCTTCTGATTAATTAGTCTTTGAACCTGCAATATATATTATACATTGATTTAAGGTTCTCTTTATTTAGCATGGAACCGTAAGTCATAGAAGAGCTTGATACTTGAGAACTATAGCTTTGGTCTTTCAAAAAGAACAGGATGTTTGTCTTTTAGTGGTATGAGAAGCTTGTCATCTAATTTTGCATTATAAAGTGTTTTAACTTTTGAAAGTTGGTCAATTGTTAATTCGTTGACTCCTTTAAGGTTAGCTCGTTTAAGGTTAGCGCCTTTAAGATTAGCTCCTTCAAGGTTAGCTCCTACAAGGTCAGTTCCCTCAAGGTTAGTTCCTACAAGGTCAGTTCTTTCAAGGTCAGCTTCTTCAAGATTAGCTTTTTTAAAATCAATTCCTTCAAGGTTAGCTCCTTCAAAGTTAGCCCCGTCAAGGTTAGCTTCTTCGAAATCCTCAAATTTCACATCAAGCACTTGGAGTTCCCTAATATTTCCTTCATTATCGTAACATTTCCAGCTCTGTTTATCATAAGGATAGAAAACTATTATGTGGCAATTTCCTGTTTTTGAAAAAAATCGCAAATCAGCTTTTGGAGGTTTGCAGTTTGGACCTGGGTGGCTGTGAATAGAGCCTACAGCTTTGACGTTCGGCATCATAAAAAGCTTTATAACTGCGTTTTGTTCACTGGATTAGGTACCCGGCAGTACAATCACTTCAGTGATGATGCCGTCATTTTCCTGCAGAAGTCCGATAAACTCCTCCGGGGCCATGGACTTGCTGGTTTCGAGTATAAAATTGAGGGTATCACTAGCTATTCCCTTAATTTGCATAAAGGATTATTCTCCTGAATTTGCATCATAAAGTGTTTCCATTTTAAAAAGTTTATCAAGTGATAAATTGCTAGTTTTCGTGCTTCAATTACTTTCTGATTAATTAGGTTTCGAACTTATTTTTCGAATGAAAAAATATAGAAATGAAAATTGAATATAGAATACATTATTTATTTTTTCATAGTTCCTTGTTTTATAGAGTTATAATTCTATTGTATGAATGTTTTTATGCTATGACTTTGCTTCAGTTCTGTTTCTTCCTGTGTATAAACTCTGAAATTGAGTGCTTCAAACTTCAAGTCATTGGTGCTTATCTACTCGTTTCTTTTCTGCATGCAATGTGGGACTAGCTGCCTCAGTTAATTACTTCCAATTTTGGCTCGGGCTTATATGTGCTCCTAGCCGAGGGCGTGGTTGATATTGTCGGTTTGGTTGTTCTATGGGTGCGTTGGCGAGAAGCAATTGGGTTACAAACTGTTTTGTCGCCAGAAGTCTAGGACATATTATAACCTAATTGAAGAAATATATACAGTCTGAGAATCAAAGCCAAATTATTTCAAATGCAGATCACTTTAGGATAGGTTTTCGAAAAATAGGTAATTCAACGAACACCAAAACAGAACTTTTTGGCCCTGCGCTGTTTTGAGTGGGTAATTTCGAGTTATTTTCTAAATGTATGTTAAGATGCATAATTTTTTAAAATATAGATCCTCCAACGAAGTTGCGTTTATCGAAATTATCTCGAACTTATTTTAGAGCAGTCTTGTAGCTCACACTTTTTTCTTACAGCCATAACAGGAACTCTCGAGTGCCGGATCAGATTTCCTGCAACACCAGAAGCAGCCTGTCCACTCCTGTCTTTCCGAGAGTGCCCATCATAACAATATCCATTTTTTCCTCATCGGCATATCTAATAAACTCGTCCGAGAGATTGCCTTCAAGCAAAACAGTCCATAATCCCTAAATATGAATCAGAAAACGGACTGCACTTTCATTCTAATAAGGTGAGAGAGATATTATTACAAAATTGGAATTGTAGATGTCCAGTTTTTTTGCCTGGATACAAAAAACATTCATGATTATATGCCTGCAAAAGTTTGCTGTGGATACTGCTGCAAAAGTGTATGGAAGTCCCAACGCAGCATTATCACCGACTCGCTGTGTTATGTGGGGTTAATTTAGAAGGCCTTGCAAATTTCATCCCCTTTCTTTGCATCCTCGTAAAATATGCGAATTTTTTCAAAACAAAGAAGGGGATTTTCTAAAGTAGGGATTTTCTTTAACTTCAGCTATTCAAAAACTTACAACTGTATTATCATTTTTCGATCTAGATTCATTTGGATGCTTATTTAGTTACAATAACCTCTGTCTAGCCATATATTCAGTTCAGATCATATCAATTTTTTACCTGCGCCCGGGCCGGGAGAACACTGGAAGACATCATTAATCTTGATTTCTATTAGATTCTTTGCAGGAAGTCCGGGTTTTGTTGCATGCACAATTTCCTTCATTTTTTCAAATTTCTCTCCAGCATTAATAATTTCCGCTTTACCTTTTATCTGGAAGCAGCCACCTGTATCTGGACCCCATATATAGAATGCAACAACAGGATTTTCTTCCAGGTTTGCCAGCGATTTAATCATGAAATTATCTGTAATCCAGACTGTCTCATCATCTACGAGCCGGCAGAACCCTATCGGCACTACATTTGGAATTCCATCTTTTGAGGCAGTAGCCACAGGAAAGATCTTCACCATTGAGAAAGCATTTTTCATTTCTTCAGTTAATTTTGCCATAGTATTCACCATCAAGATGATAGCTGTATAAATTTATATATTTAAGCATTCGAATTTTGGATCGTATATTTTATTTAAATATTTTTATGATCTTTCAAGGAGAAAAGTACCCTAAAAAATATTTTTTTAAGGAGGGAAAAGGATGATTTTGTGGTTTAATTATAATATTTATTATATGGACAAAGAATACAAGAAAAAATCGGCTACAAATAGAAAAACGTTGAGGTTTTCGATAAACCTCTAATCTTCACGAATAATTTATATACAATTTATACGCATATGACGAAATTTAAGGTTCATCGAAATTCTCTTGAGACTTATATAGACTGATTCATTTAGACTTATGCGGTTTAACCGATAAATCAGTAGCAGCAAGTATTAATTTGTCTAATATATAAGCTAAAATAACAATTTTCATTGTGCCTAATTTTGGACTTATATTGCGTAAGTCCTGTTATTTGAAAATGTCACGAATCAAAATTATGGAGAAGCTATAAAGGGAAGAAAATATAGCTGAAAATATCTTCGAAAAATAATGCTTTTTGTGGGAGGATCAGGAAAAAATAAGGAAAGCAAATGTCTTTGTTGAGGAGATAGGATAGTTAAGTTCTCCGATCTCAACCTCCCTTATGGTTACAGGTGTTATTGGAAATAATGATTGCATGTTTTGATTAGTGGATCCTAGTAATTAACAGGCAATTCCACCATGAACTGCATATCGGGATATATAATATGAAATCCACATAGGAAAAATTTCTCTCTCCAAATTCGGCAAATAAAATTAAAAACAATCAAAGGAAAAATAATTGATGAGAATGCAAGTTAAATAGTTACTACTTGTGACCTGAAAATAGATGCGCTGGATAATTTGGATGTAAGGACGTTTTGAAAAACTTGCTATGAAGCAAAAGAAACTCCTGATTCACGGAGCATTCTAATGGCATCGAGGCCAGTTAACAACAATCATCTCAGGAAAAACCTCATTTTTTTGCTGTATTTTCCGAATTACTTCAAAAAAGAAATATTTATAATATTAGGCAATACCAAGGTCATAAGTACAATTCAGGCAAATAAGCGATTGAATAACTATCCAAGCAGGGAAAATTTCTGGAAAACAGTCTCTTGTTATGGGTAGTCTTTATTGCTCTTTTAGCGAATTAAATATTGATAAGGCCGAGATGGTATAGTAAGTGAAATTGGAAAAAGAGAGTAAAAGATTGAAAACCAGATTTTCTGCAGGCTTACTCCTGCATTTTGAGGAACAAGATTATTATGGAAAACCAGGAAATTGCAGAGAAAATAAACAAAATTAAAGAAGAGAAAAATGCAATAATAATTTCACATTTTTACACACGGAGAGAAGTTCAGGATGTTTCAGATTTTGTTGCAGATTCTCTTTCACTCTGTAAGGCAGCATTGAACTCAAAAGCTGAAGTGATAGTTTTTGCAGGTGTCCATTTCATGGCAGAGTCGGCATCAATAATTTCCCCTGAAAAGCTAGTCCTTTTACCAGTTCCCGATGCCATATGCCCAATGGCGGATATGGTAACTGCGGAGTCTCTACGATTTTTTAAAGAAAAAAACCCTGATGCAGCAGTTGTATGCTATGTAAATAGTTCAGCTGCAGTAAAAGCAGAATCTGATATATGCTGCACATCTGCAAATGCAATAAATGTGGTAAATTCGATTGAAAATCAGGAAATTATTTTTATCCCTGACAAAAATCTGGGAAGTTTTGTATCCCTTCATACCAAAAAAAAAATACATATTTGGCCCGGATTTTGTCACGTTCATGACAGCATTAGTGATGGACATCTAAAAGAATTAAAAAAAATGCATCCTGATGCTGAATTTCTTGCACATCCTGAGTGTAGGCCTGAAGTCCTGAGCCTTGCAGATAATATTCTCAGTACCTCAGGGATTATAAAAGAAGTTGGAAAATCAAGTTCAAAGGAGTTTATAATCGGAACTGAAAAGGAAATTGTTCAGAACCTGAAAAGAAAATATTCGGATAAAAAGTTTTATCCTGCATCTGAGAAGGCTCTTTGTTACAACATGAAAAAAATCACACTCGAATCCATTATTAACAGCCTTCAGAATATGGAATATGAGCTCTATGTCCCTGTCCATATAAGGACGAAAGCGAAAAAAGCGCTAGATAGGATGCTTGAAATAAGTGGAAATTGAAGTCGAGAAAAAGGGAAGGATCCTTTCATTGAATTTTACGTGAAATTTTTCCTGAATTTATAGAACAAAGTGTAAAATCACTGAGTCTTCAATAGCCTAATTGTTGTCTCTGGTTCCAATTTTTGAATGATCGCAAGAGAGCTGCTTTTTACTTGTTCTCAACGATTCCATGGTGATCACAGGGAAGTGTTGTAACAAGCATAAGAAAATATGAATCAAATATCCTATATTTTAAATGTTCATATATTTTTATAAAAGTAACCAAATTTATCGAGATCTCAGAAGGTCATTTAGCATGCCACAGTTCCATATTTATAGCTCGACGGTAGCTCACAATACAAAAGATTTTTGCAGGATAATCTTTAAGTACAAATGCATATTAAATATTGACTAAAATTAAATAATTAATCAAAAATTAAATAATTAATCAAAAATTGAATTTCTGGTCGAAGGAATCAGCTTGACAAAGAAGCAATTTACGGCACAAGAAGCAAAGGCAGTTGGGGATGAACTGGGAATTAAATGGGATAAGTTCGATGTCGACCAGTTCTGCAGGGGCATGGATGTAGAGTTGGAACACGGAACCAGAGATCCCGGGACAAACGTTACTAATGATGATCCTATAATGACAGGAAAAATTGCTTTGGCTCATTTGAATGAGGTTTCGGATTACTATGGCAGGCTTGAAGAAATGGAGGAAGAAGCAGAGGATTTATGGGGAAAAAATGAAAAATAAGGTTTATTGACTGAGATATTATCCCCATTACTATTATAATTACTACTTTTATTTTCTTCAAAATGTTATTAGACTGCATTTTATCAAGCATTTCTTATTCAATAAAATAAAACCAGATCTATTCCTTGTTCCTCTGTTAACAATGCGACATTCTCAAGTTAATATACCTTTTGTTACTCTGAGAGTCTGATTGATCACGAACATCCAGTTATTTTTGAGAATTAATGGATTCACGCCTTTTTTTCGGGTGATGCTCCAAATCATAGCTTATCCATAAAATGAGTCTGTTTTTGACACATGCTCAGAGATGGTCTCCTCATCCACAGGGATGTGATAAGCATTTGAACAAAACATCTTTATCCATAGGTATGGTTAGGGCATCTATCATGCAGCGTTAGTGACTGAGTATAGATACGGTATGTTCTACAATGAGCGAATTAAAAAGGACTGTATAGCATTTTCATACACTGTTTGCATTGCGAAAGGTTAAAAAATTATTTTAGGAATATCTTTAGGTTGGAATAAGCAAAAAGAGGGAACTAATCATCTATAAATCACCTAACCTAGTCATGTCAGAGAAAGTGATTTGGAGTATCGAATTAAGAAATATATATCTCTTCGCTATTTCGAGTGCAATTTAAGATCACTTGCTAAATGCGACAAAATATATGATATTTGGAAACAGTTATTTAGATAAATCACATTCAATATAGATGTTCATTTATTTGTACAGTTACTTTTCAACTGAATAATTATTTCAACCGTAAAGTACATTATACTTGATTTCGTACTTCATTTACGTAATAAAATCAGTTGAATGCTTATACTATTGATTCTCGGTTCAATCGCGTAAGTCCTGATTAAATAAGAATATCATTTATTCTCAATTCGATATTTGTAATCAACCATATCCAAAGTAGATATATATGATCATTTTCATAATAATTCCAATACAGACGGAATAGGTAAAATTGATCATTGTACCAGCTAAAAAATATAGTGTGTTTTCACTTTTCATGTCTTCAGCTCTAACGATCGTTTTTGCGGTGAATATAATTGCTAAAGCTGTGTAAGCATCCAAGATTATTGAGGTGGGTATAAGTAAATTTTCACATTTACCAACTATAACTCCCGTGTCTCTAATCTTTGAATCAGCAGGGATAACATCTTCTTGAACTTCGTTTTTTCTTTTTGTTGAAACATACGACAAAATGAACTTAAGAACAGACCCACTTGTTAAAATCAGGAATAAATAACATATTGAGATCAGCAAAACAGATTGCCAATAAGTATGTATATAGTCTAAAATATTTTCAAAACCCATCTAAATCTCCTTCGTTCAAGATGGAATCATTGTAGAGTTCCAGTACATGATTTAATTCTTCTTCCATTAAATTGATTTCTTCCCAGTTAATTTTTCTAAGAGAATCCGACACAGCTTGCTGAGTTATTGACAATTCATCTGCGACAAGAGCCTGTTTTTTATGCACAGTGTAATTTTCTGTTATTTGTTTTCTTCTCGGTGTCCACCTAGCCTTATAAAACATTATAAGATTTATCTGCCCTTTCAAAAGGGGGTCAATAATAGCGTTTCCTGTATCAATGTCAAATAAAAAACTAGATTTTTTCAACTTCATAATTTTATCTGCTGCTTTATGCATTGCTGGGCCATCCATTTTTTCTACATTCTTTGAACCTACTGCAGTATCAATATACCCATATACTACAGTAAAGCTAATCTTATGCGGAGAAATTGATTTCTGGATCATAGTGATTATTTTGTAAATGCTTGATATCTTCTTCAAGACTCCTTCAATTTCATCTATACCCTTTATTATTTTTAAATTCCCGTAGATATCTTCTTCAAAGTTTTTATTTATGTGCTTACAAGCAGATTCCAGTTTATATTGAAATTCATCTCTATCTTTTATTTTTCTGGAATCTATAATATCACCTTGTACAACAAACAGTTTCTTTCCCATAAGATACAACGCCATCATTTTCTTTTTTATTTATAATTAATAATATAATTATTTCTTTGTAATGGATAATACAAGTTAATTTTCTTGTATTTAATAATACAATTTATTATACATGTATATACTTAAACAATACTCATATTAGTATATTCTTTTCTTTCTCGATGACTGTCTTTTATTCTTAACGTTGCTATCCTGTAAGGTTCCTTCAGTTAGAAGACTCTATCCAATAATTTCTTTAGATTTATGATTTTGCAGAAAAATCAGCATAGTACTTTTTCCATAACAGGCTTATAGTCTGAAAATAGCAAAATATATATTGTTAAGCATGCAGGATATCTCGGGCTTAAAATGTTGGAACTTAAATTTGTACGTAACAACCCCGATATAGTTTCGAGGGCTCTTATTGATAGAAACATGGGCACAGAGCTTATAGATAGCCTCCTTAAGTATGATGTGGAATGGAGAGAATGCCTTGCAGAAGGTGATAAGCTAAAGCATAAGCGTAATGTGATCACCCATAAGATAGCAACTCTTAAGAAAGAAAATAAAGATACCTTATCAAAAATAAATGAAATGCAGGGTATCAATGATCTCATAAAAGTGATAGATGAAAAGATACGAGACTGTAAGTCAAAAATAAATGAAATAATGCTTAGCATTCCAAATATTCCATCATCGACGACTCCACTAGGTAAGGATGAGAACGATAATCCAGTTATAAGGGTTATTGGAGAGCCTAGAATATTTCTGTTCACTCCAAAGCCTCATTGGGAGATAGGAGAAGCGCTGGATATACTTGACTTTGAGAGAGGAGCAAAGATAGCAGGCCAAGGATTTACAGTTTATAAAGGCATGGGTGCAAAACTTGAAAGAGCGCTCATAAATTTCATGCTTGATGTACACACAAAGAATGGTTATTTAGAAGTTCTCCCACCTGTGCTCATAAACGAAAAAGCCATGACAGGCACAGGACAATTACCAAAGTTCAAAGAAGACATGTACGCATGCTCTGACGGCTATTATCTTGCACCGACCGCAGAAGTTCCGGTAACTAATCTTTTTATGGATGAGTACATAGAAAAGTTGCCAGTATTTCTTACAGCCTATACCGCCTGCTTCAGACGTGAGGCAGGAAAACATGGTCAGGATACAAGAGGCATCGTCCGTCAGCACCAGTTCAACAAAGTTGAGCTCGTAAAGTTTGTAAAACCAGAAACTTCCTATGAAGAACTGGAGATGCTCACTGTTGATGCAGAAGAAATTCTCAAACTCTTGAAGATACCATATCGTGTCGTAAGCCTTTGCACAGGAGACCTGGGATTCTCAGCGGCAAAGACTTATGATATCGAGGTATGGGTACCTGCGCAGAAAAAATATCGAGAGATATCCTCTTGCTCGAATTTTGAGAGCTTTCAGGGTAGAAGGGCGAACATTCGCTTCCGAACTCCAGAAGGCCCACAGTTCGTCCATACGCTTAACGGATCAGGCCTCGCTGTTGGCAGGACCGTCGTTGCGATACTGGAGAACTACCAACGTGAGGACGGCAGTGTAGAAATACCAGAGGTCCTTAGACCTTACATGAGCAAGATCGAAATAATCAGCAAAGAAACTTGAAACTGTAGAGGATTCCGATTTGCCTCTAATTTTTTTCTTTTTATTAGCTTAGATGATCCAGCTGATCTAAAATGTCAAAAAGTTGATCTTGTGAGCTGCGGGGGGAAATGCCTACAGCTCGATCGAATGTTTACTTTAAGGTACGGGGAAATATAAATTATAATTAAATTTAATTTATTATATACTTTTTGAATATATAGTACTAACTTAAACTAATTAGTATTAACATTACATGGTCCTGATATAATGAATTATAACAGATTTGTGCCTTTGTTTATCAGTCAATAAAGGCCTGTACATTAGTTTTTTAATTACCCCAAGGGGAGAGCATACCACTCAAGAAAATGGATAAAATCGCACCACAATCGGTCATTTTTGAATTAGAGCCCTAATAAATTCTATGACGTTGTTACCACCTATAGAACAGGGAATGTTAGTATCTTGTCGTCATTTTCTGTGTTTATGGTCATCAGATACCTCTTTTCGTTTGTTCTTAAGCAAACTATTTCCCGTCAAGAGTGATTCGAATTGTCAAAAGTGTCATAGCATGGAAAATCTCTAAAGAATACTATAAGATTAAAAAAATAGTCGTGAGGTGGTGAACTATTGGGTGATGGAGGTTACATTGAAACTGTGGGAGTTGGGGCAACTCCCTATTATTTAGAAAGTATGTTCAAAATCAGGAAAACCATGATGAAAAAAAGCATACAAGTAAACAAAAATATTTGATTTTGAATAATTATTTATAGACAGAACGATGGCGCAAACATAATCCGTTGCAAGCAAAGGGATGCGCCACCGATATTTAGATTTGTGTCCATTTTTCGATTTTGTATAGTCATGGAGGATCGTTTTTAAAAGACAACAGTCGCAGACAGAAGAGTCTGGCAATATATAAAAAGACATTACATTATATAAAGCTATCTCCGAATAAAGTTATTACACTTTACTTATTTCTTAATAGGTTTAATACTATTATGTTCCAATTTTTCCTCAATAGTTCCAGAGAAAAAACTTCACCATCTCACTTCCTACAGATGCATACACGAATGCCCTCTATTTTCGTAATATGAAAGTAAATTAAGAATCAATCTGACTTTCAATGAATAATCGTGGGTAAATAGGCAAGTAAATTCTATACTTATTTGCATCTCAAAATATTGGATTTAGGGAGATTTCGAGTTTAGTAAAACAACTACTAATTAATTTGTTGTAACACTAGCCAAAGCTTGAAGGGAACTGGGATAAAACAATGAGATCTATTCAGTTTTTAATATATTTTACCTATACTTTAGAATCAAAAATAATTAACTATTGTTACAAAGAATGGAAGCGAGTTTTATCAAATATATATTTCAAATAAATCCTATTCTAAAGCCTGGAAAAAGAAGGCAAAGGCAACCAAAGGCACAGGAAACAAAGGACCAATTTTGTCACTCTTAAAAGGTACCGAAAATGGAATAGATTGATACAAACTTATTAAGTTTTCAGGATCTGTATAGATAAGTATCTAAAATTAGAAGAGAAGTTACTTATCTAATTATATATTGGGCAATACTTATATTAACAGGACAACAAGCAAAAAAAAATAAAAACTTGACTGAATTATTTCCAGTAAATTTAAATTAATCTGAGGTTTTATTATTATAGAAAAATTCTATAAACCCCCAATTTAGTCATATGATTATAATTTCTATCTGAATAACTCATGAAAAGCAGAGGTTTACAGAAAGCTTCTATAATAGGTCAAAAAATATTTGGATTTTATAAATGGTATTTTGTGAGGTATAAAATGAAAAGTAGATTGCTTCCGATATATTCAGTTCTTATATTTCTGATTTTGGCATCTACAGTGGTTTCAGCCGTGCGATATACTAAAATTGGTAGTGGATCTGACCCTGCTGTCGATGTAAATAAAGTAGTGTGGACAAATAGTGGCGTTATCCACGTTTATGATCTGTCAACTAAAAAAGGAACTATAATTAGCTCTTTTGCAGCTTCTCATCCAGCTATCTATGGAAACAAATTGGTATGGCATGATGGAAGTACTGTAACGCCGAAATTTACTGTATATGATCTCAAGACTAAGGTTAGGTCTTATATTACAAAAGATGTAGACTCTAACAGTATTCCTTCTATTTACGGCAATAAAATAGTATGGAGTGCAAATTCCAATGTCTACATACGTGATATATCTGCATGCACACAGACTAAAATAGCAGCTGGAAGCAATCCTGATATTTATGGTAATAAGGTATCATATGATTCTGACTCTGCTGGATATACACCGCAGATTTATGTATATGATATTACCACTAAAAAAGCAATAGATGTTAGCCAATATGGTGATAATGTAGCTTCACATATTTTTGGAAATAAAGTCATATGGTCAGATTTTTACACCAGGCTAGGCAATGTACGCATGTATGATATTGCTACGGAACAACAGATAGAAGTCACAGCTGGTGATTATATGACAGGGTATGATACTGGTGGTGCAACTAGCATAAATGGCAAAAAGATTGTGTATTTAAAACACAATGACCTTTCTAATATGGAACTAGGTGATGTATATATCTGCGATATAGCTACTGGAAAAAGCAAACAATTGTCATTTGGTAACACTGCACAAACACCAGTTGTTTCAGACAGTGTAGTAGTGTGGTCAGATTCTGATAGTATCTATATATACGTTACTGGAAGAGTACAACCTTAAAACAGTATTCTGATATCGAGACTTCAGTGATAGTATCAGCTAAAGATGCAGTCATTGTG
The DNA here is from genome assembly GCA_003164755.1 of Methanosarcina sp. Classification (GTDB taxonomy): domain Archaea; phylum Halobacteriota; class Methanosarcinia; order Methanosarcinales; family Methanosarcinaceae; genus Methanosarcina. The sequence goes on from PLUB01000070.1 coordinate 27,009, forward strand.
AATTGTATCTTCACCAAAGCTGGGAGATATACTGCTAGCTCAACAGTAACAAATTTCGCAGGTAACCTAACATTGAAAAAAACTGATATAATACCGTGAAGCAAATTAATGATTCAGTTACCTTAACATTTTGGGGCCTTTTAACATTTTTTTGAAATACCAAAATTTAACATTAATTCCACTGACAATTGACTGCAATTAACCAAAAATCCATAAAAAAATGAAAAGTCGAAAAATTCAGCATGAAAACAGAATTTTTATATATTTAATGTTATTCAATATTATTTAACTAATGTTATTTTCAAAATATTGTAAACATTCAGTCTACCAAAAATCAGTTCCTCTAGATCTATTTTGATTGGTTCTTTTTGCTCCATTTCTATACTCCAACTAAATTTTTCTTTGAATATACAAAAATTATCTTTTATATAAATAGACAATATTTTATTTGTTTGTTGCAAGGTAAATACGTAATTTAGTCTCTTTGTTTACATATTTCCGGAATCTTATCCAGAACTTATAGCTGGATATTATTCGGAAATAGATAAATCTAAGAACTCAAAAATGCTGTGGAAAAAAGATATAAAAAACGAGCAGAATAATTTGAACCCCTTATAGAATAAAAAAAGCTTGAAAATAAGAAAATTGCCAATTATCATCAAATGAGAACCATACCTTGAGCCTATCAGTGCCCTATCCTTTGGTTATATTTACGATTATAAGGTATTGATACCTACATCTGAATTTACGTGCCTGAGAAAATAGCTAGAGATATATTCCTCACCTGGAGATAAAAGTGAAATCAAACCTATGGTTTTGTTATCAGAAACCGTAACCAAACCGTAACCAGTTACATACGGTCAAACAGAAATTCATAAATCAGAGAGATATTGATGGGTATATTCTACATGCTGTCTTGCAAAGTCATAGAATAAATATATGGTTATTATTTTACTGAAGAAATATTATTTAATTTTCAAATAATAACAAATAATAGCTGTAAATAGTATAGATATTTATAGTAGTTTACAGCAAACGATCCTGCGGAAAGGGTTATCACCATCAAAAATCTCACTGGTCACGATACTTAAATATTCAACTCTGATTCGATCAAATTTGAAATCGGCAGAACGATACAAAAGCTACCGTAAACATGAATACTGCTGAAAAATATTCATGTCCTATAATCATTCCCAAAGCGATTACTATAAAGAATAATCCAAGTATTCAACGGATCATTCCACTTAATGTTATTTTTACTGATTCTTTTTGACCCATTTGTATACACCAATTCAATTTTTTCTTTTAATGTACAATACTATTAATAGTTATATTAATGTAAACTCAAAGGAATTCTAATATGTGACATACAGTCTGAGAGTTGAAGACTATCGCGTTTTCTATCAAATTGATGATGAAGAGAAGAATGTATACATTTTCGATATTCTGACCTCTGAACAAGCGCATAAAAAATATGGAAGAGTTTGATATTAATTACCAGAACTTCAACTAGGGCTTTTTTATTTTTAGATTTTCAGGAAGCAGTTTAATGTTTAGCCTTCTGTTCTCCTGGATCAATGTTTGAATTCGAATCCCTTGATTACGCATAGTTTTTCACTATAAAAACTGTGCATTAATAAAGCGATAAATCCTATTTGTTTTGTGAAAAGCAAAGAAAAGAGTATAAAATGTATCAAAATTTACAGAACTTTAGGTACACTGCCAAAATAAAGAATCTATACCATAAGGATTATAGTAGAATTTGCCTATGCGCTTAAATATTTCTTTTGCATTCACTGGTATGTATGCATTTAAAATGTGTATACTCTTAAAGGCTGTGAAATGATCCAGTTCGCAAATGCAGAATCAAATATAGAAATATATTACCAAAGTTTAAACAGAAAAATATCTTAAGTCTTCTTGTTTTTGCTATACAAAATTGGACTAAAGGTATACGTTCTTTTTTCTGAAGCACAGATGAACTTTAGAGAAATTATGTAAATATTTCTCAAAAATGAGTGAGTGGAGCCATGTACCAATTGTCGGTTCATCCATCTCCTAGTTCGCATTGAAGGAAAATTTTTGTTCGCTTTGAAGGACAACTTGTACTCTGGAAGGTGGAATTGCACATTTTATGTTGTAGATTATTCCGCTTCTCTGCTCAATGTATCAAAGGAATAATTGCTTCACAAAGCTGCTTTCCATCGTCTGTCAAAAAATATTCAACCCTTTATGGTATCTCGGAAAATGCTTCCCGTTAGATCAACCCCTATTTTTGAAGTTTTTTCAATAGATCTGTAAGTGATTTGGGATTTATACTCGCCAGACTGAACATAAGATCCTTGAACCTCAATATACCATAGTGACCAATAATACTGATAATGAAGATAGCCCACTTTTTTGATATTGTAGGAATAATTCCCTCAAATGGGCATAAGCAAATTTGGTTACTATCCGTTTCCATAGTTAATTTATCCTTATAAGTTTGATATTATCTATATTGTTTGAAAGTATTGTAATAGTACTTTACTATGCTTTTCTATAGTCACTTTGTTATTTCATAATACTTTATTACTTTAAATTCGATAGTATTAATACTATCAAAAGTATTGTAGGGACTTGAAAATGTTTCATATTAAATTGGGTTGATGTATCTGAAATTGAAAAAAGGATGTGAAACATTGTGGTAAACTGTAGAACCTCCCGCCAGAACTGACGTTACCACCTCGCATACCACTGTTACTGGCGCGACTTTTACCATCACTATGGTTTGAACTTACTGCTATAGCTGCTATTAATAAGTAAAAGAATACCTACCAATAGAATAACAATTTTCATTTTAGTAATAGAAAATAAACAAGAATCAACTACTAAAAGAGATATAGTTTTGTTATAAAATTTATGCATCAGTGAAAACGAGAAATTCTGTTTTGTAATTAAAGAAAAAGGTGGATAACAGTCATTTTGACATAATGTTCAGTACACTGCTACTTTAGTAGTGTTGAAAATTTGCTGTGACTTAAAAGTCGTATTTTGTATATGGAATCTAATTATGTTCTTATGATATGAGATTCTCTTTTTTAATCTTTAAAATTTGATTTTAAGAAAGTAATTTACACGAATTAATTTAATTAAAATCGATAGCTAAGGAAATTATTGGATTTTACTATGCTTTTTAACACTTTTTTTGCATTTACTGGATGAAATCAGGGTTGCATTTGATAGTGCACATATTTTGGAGCTAGACTTTTCTGTCCTCTAACGTATTTGCACCACATCGCACCTATCTAAAGTTTGAACTATTAATTCAAAGCATCATTTGTATTGAGTTAAATCATTTTTATATCAAAACCCTTATTTTTGCTTCAACTTATACTTCATAAAGAGATATTAACAATAGTTTGAAATTAGTATTCACTTAAGACTATTAAGAATATTTATATAGTCCCAGCATAATTATTAAATTTCCATCGATCCTCCTGTCTGGTTATGCTAAATATTAAAATAGCTTGCGTTATTGGTATCTTATAGAGTATCATTGCAAAAAAGGTAACTTTCACAAAGTGCGTACATAAGTATATCTTCAGAATATTTTCCAGCTATAGTTTTAACAATCTCCGTAATTCTTTGAAATTTCTTCTCTGCTATTACCTCAGAAACTCCTCATTACACTAATCCCATAACTCTCGTCTTCAGCCTTACTAATGACAAGTACGAATATTCAAACCTGGAATTTTCCTCATCTAAGCCTTTAGGTTCTCGTTTGGTAACAGGAACCTTAGTTTGACAATACAAAAAAGACTAAATAATTAAAATTATTTGGAAGAATATCTATCCAATAACAGATATGAGGAGCACGTCCAAGAAGAAAGTGTGGAAAGAAGAAATCATATAAAGGCTCCACCACAATTAAGTTTCCCTAATAATTTGTTCAAAAATATATATTTGGTCAGGAAAATGTGATATCATGGCTTATAAAATACTAAAAAAGGAAGAAATTGCCCCGTCGATACACAAAATGGTTATAGAAGCACCTGACGTGGCAAAGGCTGCAAAAGCCGGACAATTTATAATTCTCAGACTTAATGAATTTGGGGAAAGAATTCCTCTCACTATTTTCGATTTTGAGAAAGAAAAAGGAACAATATCCGTAATTTTCCAGGAAATGGGCAAGACCACAAAGCAGCTCACTAAGCTTTCAGCAGGCGAGTCACTGGAAGATTTTGTTGGACCCCTAGGGACTCCTGCTGATATAAGGAATCTAGGTAATGTTATTCTTGTAGGGGGAGGAGTAGGCGTTGCCCCTATTTATCCCCTGGCAAAAGCTTATACAAAGGCAGGAAACCGAGTAATTTCAATTATAGGAGCTCGGAGCAAGGATCTTCTCATCCTTGAAGATCAAATGAGGAAAGTAAGCTCCAAATTATTTATTGCAACTGATGATGGATCAAAAGGCCATCACGGATTTGTAACCGACATTATGAAAAAGATCCTTGACAGTGGCGAAAAGGTTGCAAGGATTGTAATCATCGGACCGCCAATCATGATGAAAGTAGGAGCTGGGGTAGCTTCTCCATACGACGTTGAAATCCTGGTTAGCCTTAACTCCATTATGGTAGACGGAACAGGAATGTGCGGAGGCTGCAGGGTCACAATCGACGGGAAAACTAAATTTACCTGCGTTGACGGACCTGAATTCAACGCCCGGAAGGTTGACTTTGTAGAGCTCATCGACAGGCTTGCAACGTATCGCGGTGAAGAGACAAAAGCTGCAGAAAAGTATGAAGAGGAGTGTAGGTGTGGATTGCACTGAAAGAAGGAGATAAAAAATGCAAGAAATAAATGAAGAAAAAACAGAAAATGCAAAAAAAGAACTAACTCCTATGTCCGAACAGCCTGCAGACGAGCGCAGAAAGAACTTCAATGAAGTAACTCTCGGATACACAAAAGAAGATGCCCTTGTCGAAGCTTCACGATGCCTCGCCTGCAAAGAGCCCAATTGTGTAGAAGGTTGTCCCGTAAATGTAGATATCCCAGGATTTATCAAACTGATCTGCAAGGAAGATTTTGCAGGGGCAATTGAAAAAATTAAAGACACAAACGCCCTTCCTGCGATCTGCGGTCGCATATGCCCCCAGGAAACCCAGTGCGAAGCATTCTGCGTGCTCGGAAAGAAAGGACAGCCTGTGGCAATCGGAAGGCTCGAACGTTTCTGCGCCGATTTTGATAACAAGAAAGGCGGGAAGAGGCCTGAGGTCACGAAATCCACCGAAAAAAGAGTAGCTGTTGTCGGATCAGGGCCTGCAGGCCTTACTACCGCAGCAGATCTTGCAAAAATGGGGTACCGGGTTACAATTTTTGAGTCCCTTCACAAAGCTGGGGGAGTCCTGAGTTACGGCATACCGGAGTTCAGGCTGCCAAAAAAAATCGTGCAGCAGGAAATTGAGTATATAAGGCAGCTGGGGGTTGAATTCAAGACAAATTATATAATAGGCCGGATCAAGACCTTAGATGAACTCTATGATGAATTTGATGCTGTTTTCTTAGGAACTGGTGCAGGCCTCCCTAACTTTATGGGGATTCCGGGTGAAAACTTTAGCGGGGTATATTCAGCAAATGAATTTCTGACCCGGGTAAACCTCATGAAAGCCTATGATCCTGCATATGATACAATGATACGGCGCGGAAAGCATGTGGTAGTCGTTGGAGGTGGAAATGTAGCAATGGATGCTGCTCGTTCTGCTCTTCGACTGGGTGCCGACGAGGTAAGCATAGTATATCGCCGCGGAGAAGACGAGATGCCGGCGCGTAGGGAAGAAATCGCGCACGCTAAAGAAGAAGGCATTATATTCAGGCTTCTTACAAACCCTGTCCGCATCCTTGGCGATGAGAAGTTCAATGTCAAAGCCGTCGAATGCATCAAAATGGAACTTAGAGAACCTGATATATCAGGTAGAAGAAGCTCTGTACCTGTGGAAGGCTCGGAATTCACAATCCCTGCAGACGTTGTAGTCATTGCCATAGGCACATCTCCAAACCCTATTATCTTTAAAGGCTCAGAAGGTCTTGAGCAAAACCAAAAGGGTACCGTAGTTGCAGATGAGGAAACCGGAGCAACCTCTAAATTTGGAGTCTTTGCAGGGGGAGATGTGGTCACAGGTGCAGCAACCGTAATCAGTGCAATGGGTGCAGGTAAAAAAGCTGCGAAGGCGATTTGTGAATATTTTAAAGGGAAGTGAAATCAGATAACAAAAAACTAAAATCAGATTAATTTGGTTTCGGCTCATAATTTTAATATCTGTTTAATCGTTAATTGTTTACTCTTTGAGTCAGGTTCAATACTGACAATTCAACTGTAAACAATTAAGTATTTCAGATATCGTTTTTTTGGTAGTGTACAAAGTTGTTGAAAAGGAACTATGAAAGTTAAAAATTCTTTTAAATTTCAGGGGTGATTAGTTATTCTATCAACCGTTGCTTGAGTTCTTTGGAACCATTTAGTGTTTTTAAATTAAATTATCGCTAAAAGAGAAATACCCCCCTTTTTGAAAAAATAGAGGTGCTGTGTTCTATGAATCAGGAATGACAGCAACCTTTTCGGAAAAACTGCTATTTCTCATGTTTTTTAGTTAAGTTTATAGATTTTTTGTCCATAAGGTGATAAAGATAGCAATTTATTGGTATTGATATTGCACAGTTTTTAATAAAATCAAGCCCGTTGACTTTGGAAGTGAAAATTATTCTTTAGAAAATTGAAGATTAAATATCTTTGATTTCCTAATTTAACTACATAAGTCATGTATAAGTAGATATTATATTTTATATTATATTTTTTCCAATTTTATCGACTTTGCTTATCTAGAATGATGAGAGTCCGTTGAAGTGCTATTATCTTTTCTTCAAGTCTTTCCCCTGTCTGAAAATTATCGATTCATTTTCCGAGTCAACAAAATGAATGGTAACATATGAAGTCCCTATTGCCATTGAAATACCTGCACTTATCAGGGCTTTGTAAATTGCCGTGTTGAGCCGATTTTCTGAAATTCTGGTGCCCACATAATTTTCTATCCAGCATCTGACTTTGAACTGCACTCTCAAGATACTCAAAAATCAGATTTCGCACGTGTTCAACATCCTGGCCATAGTATACAATGACAGAGGTCTCAACACGAAACATCCAGTCAGGCAGGAAATAATTCGTGATAAGTCCCGTGCTGATTACAGAATTAGGTATTGCTACCTGACGGTTATACCTGGTTAAAATTCGAGTTGACAGCCAGTTGATATCTATAACATCACTCCAGTATCGAGCTTTTCTATACGTATACGGTCTCTGATTCTTAAGGGGTTATAAATGGAAATTACAATCCCAGCAATTATGTTATCAAGTGTATTCTGTGCTGCAAGTCCAATTACAATGCCACTATACCAAGAGCAGTAATGGATTGATGAAGTTTAGTCGTTGTGATTCCAAAATGCTCAAGAAGCACTATTATGACAAAAAAACCCGATAATCAGCTGAAACATATATTGTATGGAGCGAACTGTTCGTTGGTCGATGTTTCCCAGATATGTCTCTTCCAGATTGTGCTGGTGCACCCTCGATATATACCAATCTGAAGTAATGGATATCAAACTAAGAATAATATATGCCCCTATACTCAAATAAATAAGAAAAGAGAAATTATTTATGAGTCCTGCATAGATACTCCAAGACTCACTGAACATCCTTAGTGCAGATTGCATACCTAGCAAAATGATGAAACTCGGTAGGAAGATTTCTAAAAGGTTGAAGATCTTTTCGATAGCTCCTGATTTTGTCTTTTTGACTGCTAGCCAGAGCCAGCGATTCAGAATTAATCGATTATTATCGTAGTCATTTTGACGTTTAACAGATTACTTAACCGAGTACAAATGAATAACTTATACGGTAGGTATATATAAAAACCACTGAAGATATGAATCAATCAAACATACTTCAACTTGTTATGAAAGAAAAAGCTCAGGTTATTGTCAACATATAGAGTGGAGTCACAAATCATGAGCATTAATCGCAGTTCTTTACCGGCCAGAATCTTAGTGTATAGCACTTTTGTTGTTATCCTGACAGTTGGGATGAGAGAGATTGCTCCCATACTTACAACCATTCTTTTTTCTGTTTTTGCTGCACTGATTTTTACCCCTCATATCCGCTGGTTCAAAAGAAAGGGGATTCCTGGTGGATTGAGTGTCTTTCTAGTGATTCTTTTATTCGCTTTTATTGTTGCAGTCCTAGGGGTAGTGGTTGCCGGAGCCGCAATCCAGTTTGAGAACCAGATCCCAATCTATCAAACTCGGTTAATGGAGTTTATAGATATTCTCACACGTTATATTCCCTCACAAGGAGAGCTTTCTGCGAATTCGATTTTACGTGGTATTGCGTCAACTGTGATCTCTCTTATGTCGAGTATCATTCAGGGATTTTTGAATGCCGGGACAACAGCTGGGATTATAATCCTTACGACCGCGTTCTTGTTGATAGACGCCTCCAATGCTCCTGAAAAAATGAATTCAAAATTTGAAACGCAATCCAAACTCCAAATGAGTATGAGTAAATTTGACAAGAATCTGGTAGGGTTTCTTGTCATTAAAGCAGAAACAAACTTTATCATCGCTGTTGGAATTACTATCGTTCTCCTAATAGGAGGTATTGACTTTGCGATTCTCTGGGGCGTTCTTATATTTCTGCTCAGTTATATCCCCTACATTGGTCTCGTTTTAGCTTCAATTCCGCCCATAATGCTTGCACTGTTCAAGTATGGGCCTGTAGGTGCTCTTGCCGTTATTGTCGTTATCGCGATTGTTGATATGCTTGCAGAAAACGTTGTATTCCCTGCACTCGCAGGAAAGGGTCTGAAATTATCTACAGGCATCTTATTTCTGTCTCTGATCTATTGGAATTATGTGCTTGGAACTGCAGGTGTACTGCTTTCCATACCGCTTACAGTAATTTTAAAGATCTTATTTGAGAGTTTTGATGAAACAAAATGGCTGGCTAGATTGATGGGTCCAACTGAAGATATAGAGGAAAATAAAAAAACAGAGAATAAGGAGAATAAAATAGCGACCAGGTCAATGAGAAGGTGACCGAGAACTGCCTGTCCTGATAAAAAAGCAGATTAAATCCGATATTTTCTTCTTGGCTTTTTTGATTTCAATTCTTAATGTGTTATCATTATCTCACCACGAAAAGCTAATAAAAAAGAGTAGTTCAATTGGATATAGAGATGATAATAAACTAGAAATAATAATGTGGAATTATATTTCGCTGTTACAAAGCAAAAGGATTACTCTACAATTGCAATTAGTTTGATTGTATTTGCACTAATATCCCTCTATAATTCTTTTGCAAAGCATCATTTTCTGACCATTCTGCTTACGATTGGATTTTTTGTGAGGGTGACATTTTCAATAAGTGAGTCTCGTCGATATAATGCCTAATTCTGCAACAAAGATGGTAACTATTCAAGCCTGGACAAATAATATATATAGCCATTTTACTGAGATTCAATGAGCAAATTTCGGTGGGCTGAAATTCCTCAATTACTGACTACATGTCATATTTTTTATTTTTCATCAGATAGTAATCAGAAGTATTCATTACGCTAAAATAGACATAATCCAATTTACTTTGGATAGGCTGAATAGTTACAAGAGACGAAAAAATAAAGTCAAATACATAAATTAGCTGGAACGATTTAAACAGGATTCCCGAGATGAAAAAATAAAGAATAAATAGGAATACTTTGAAGACGTTTGTATTTTTCTTTAAGGACAAATATGGAAAGTTTTATGAGTAAAGATTAATGTTGAAAAATTTAAACTCTTCAATACTCAAATGCATAGGAGTTTATCAAAATTCTCCATAATTCATATACCATAAAGCACTCTTTTCAATGATTCTCAATTATATTTTTAGAATCTCAAATACTTGGATCGGATGTTAGGAGTATTCTGGAAATAAAGATCATGTCCTTGAACTATTATCAACAACCTGAGATGAATTTTCATGAACATAAGAGTAAAGTCTTATTAGGACAGTGTTGCTATCAAATACATAGATCTACTCATTTATTCCAGAATTGATCAATAAATAACGGACAAAATTAGGAGTTTAAATTGTCGCTTGAATTCTGAGGGTATATATGAATCGGGGGTACATAGCAAATTTAGTTACCAGAACAATAAAAGAATGGCTGGAAGATGATTCACTAACCTATAGTGCTGCGCTAGCATTTTATTTTGTATTAAGTCTTCCTGCCCTCCTGTTATTTTCAGTATCCTTAGGAAGTATTTTTTTAAGATCAAAAAATATTCAGGATGCTGTATTAAATTATCTGCAAGGAGTCGTTGATAATAATATCATCAATATGATAATTGAACTTTTCGACCATATTCCAAAGATAAATTCCATCTCAATAAGCATATTAATTGGTTTTCTCCTCCTCCTCTGGAGTGCAAGTAATATTTTCTGGCACTTAAAAAAATTCCTTGAGAGAGCTTGGGATATTAAACCTGCTGAATCCAATAATATTAAAGAATTCATAAGAGATACAATAGTATCCTGTTTCATAGTTATAGTTTTTGGAGGGCTGCTAGTGATGAGCATCATTATCGAGGGTTTTGTTTATATGGGTTCAAATTTACTCCAAAGATTTTTACCTTTCTCACCTGTAATTGCTGATTATGCAAGTTCTATAGCTGGTTTTCTTATTCTGTTGCTGTTTTTCATTCTTACATATAAAATACTCCCAAATTCAAGTCTCGATTTCAAGTTTATCTTTGTAGGATCACTTGTAACAGTAATTCTTATAACAATAGGCAAATATGCTGTTATACTTTTCTTAGCATATAGTAATCCTCTAAGCGTCTACGGAGCAATAGGATCCACAATCGGATTATTCCTTTTAATTTTTTATTCCTCAATTATGATTACAATTGGTGCAGAGTTCACAAAAGTTTATTCGAAATTTTAAGATTCCTGCTTCTATGAAAATTCCATTAGCCTCGAAGATTCCTAAAATAATCATGTAGATAATCAAAGAATATTTCTGTGATAATATTCCAATAGCTGCTACTAAGATTTGTATGGTCTTTACAAGGATAATTAGGGTTCCGTTGCAAAAAATCTAA
>PLUB01000111.1 GCA_003164755.1 Methanosarcina sp.
AAATTTCTTGGTTTTCCTGAGTACATACCAGACAGTATCAAGGTTTAGTAATTCAAAAAAATATTGATAACTGCAAAGAAAAAGAAATATAGAAACAGTTGCAAAGTCAAATTCATTGCCTTTGCTTGAAAATAAAACAGGAAACGATCCAGTGCGCAAATTTTATCCATTCAGATCTGCATCTAAAGCGGATAAATCTTAAAAAAGAAGCAAAAACAAAGATATACCAAAGATTGAATTTGGATAACAAAAGAGATAAGTCCACTTTGAGTACGAACTACATAGCATAAGAAACAGGGATTATGAGCTGATCAGAAGGTTCAAAACAAAGACTGCATAATTTCATGATTCTCATATATATTTATCAGAAATAAATGAAGTGGTTTACCGAGACAGAAGGTACTTTGAGGCAAAATCAAAAGGTTACGATTCAACAATTGAAAGAGAAGTAAAGGAAAAGCCTCTGGGTAAAGGATATATTTAGAGACAAGAGGATCAGCTCAAGAAGAGCTCCAAGTGAAAGAGTTTATGCAGCAACTAAACAGATGTATAAAGAAGGAAAAGTCCTTGTCACTACTGTTCAAAGAGTGAATCTGAGATGTTGTGTACAGCTTTTTGTTATAATCTCTATCAATTTAGGACATTGAAAATAAAAGAAGTATTTTTAAGGATAGCTGAAGCTATATTTAAAATCAAAGAATAATGACCCCAAAAAAATAGGTCAAATACAGAGATTAGTGAGAAATATTTGGCCAGGATTCCCGCGAAGAAAAAAATTAGAGGTAAATTGGTATCTTCGACAGCATATTAAATGGAATTAAATTACAAAAAAATGGGATTAAAATATACAGATGAAGTTTTATTCTTGTGAATCATGGAGGAAGATTGGAAACGAATAATAGTACTCATTTGGAACTATGGCAAATCTAAACTACTAAAAAAACTAATTAATAAGATCATTATCATCGATAAAATAGTAAAAATTCAAATAACAATTTTCCATAATGCATAGATTACATTGAAATAGTAAAATGAATTGAATACAGTAAGTAGTTAGTCAAGATCAAATCTACAGGAAAATGAGAAAGCTATAATCGAAAACTATTCGATTTACCCTGATAAAAGAGAAGAGTTATGTTTCCTTCTATTGCAAAATCATCTTTGAAGGTGAATTTTGGTGAAAAAAAATCTTATGGATATTCTAGCTTGCCCTGTCTGTAAGGGTGACCTGATTTTGGAAGTTGTTGAAGAAAAAGAAGAAGAGGTCATTTCCGGAACCCTCTACTGTCCGCTATGCAAAGAGCAATATCCTATAGATGAGGGAATTCCAAATTTGCTTCCTCCTAACCTAAGGGACCGATGTGAGGGTTAAATTTGCAGCAGATATTCCAGAATGTTATTATCAACCGACAAGAAATAAATTCGATTGAATTTGAGAATGAAAGCCTTGAGATTCCTCTTTATCCGGGAGGGGAAAAGACTTTTGAAATCCTTATTACAAATCAAGGATCTCCAACCCATATACATCTTTCAGTCAGTGAAGAGTTAAAAGGAATGATCACTTTTTTGCGGAACAACCCATACGTGCTTCAAAAAGAATATGTCTCAGCAGTTGCTAGAATCCCACAGGAAGGTAGAGTACTTACAAAAGGGCAGATCTTTATCACAGCAGGTTATGGCTCACGAAAAAAAGGTTTCTCAGTACTGTTGGGAAAAGTTGAGGCAAAGCCGCAGGAATACTTGGGGGACACAAGCCATAAAAGTTTAGATCCGGAGGAGCTGAATTCTCAAAAGCTATCATTTGCACCTATAAAGAAGGCTTCTTTCCAAAGATCATGGAGTGAAGGGCTTAGTTTGCTGTCATCTTCCTTTCTTGAAGGTCTTAGAGGTAGCTTTTCAGCTTCCACTGGGAAAAGAGCCCAAAAAAATATGAGAAATGATGAGAGGATTCGTTTGAATATAGTATTTGGGGGCTTCTTACTGCTTGTAGTCTCATTCTTCCTATATTTTATTCTGCCAGAGAGCTTCCAGTTCAAAGTCAGTTTTCCTCAGGCTCTTTTATTTTCAAGCTTTTTTGTGATCTGTATAACATACATCTTGCTGAAAATATTGGAGAAAAGTTGAGATCCTTACAAAAACTAATTGTTTGTTCCTTTTAACTAGATAAAAACGGATAAGAATATTTAGCTCGCTTTATCAGTGAATTTTTTCTTTCTTGATCTGAGTTTATTTTTTTAAAATTCAATAGTTTGGTCTTCATTACTCTTCTGATTTCAAATTTTGCTTATCCTTAATATGGCCATGTATCTTTTTGACTTTCGCTTGTTTTTTTGTATAGTTCTTTGAATGAATCAGCTCTAATATTTTAGTTTTTATATGTATTGATACATATAATATATATACTATAACTTGTACTATTTCTCCATTCAGACATAGGAAACTAATTTTATTTTTCATTTTTGCTTTGAGATCTCCTCCTTTTCCTACATTTATTGGCTCAGTTATCTTTCTTTCAATCTCTCCTTCCTAATTGATTACTGCATTTGATGCATAAGAGTTAGCTATTCTTGCTTTAAGATGGAACCTTATATATCTGCGATTAAGAAACGAATCCTGATGCCTGTCTGCAGACTATGCTTCCAGAGCAGCATTCTTTTTTTGGGAAACTTATTTATGTTTAATAAGTTCGAGAGAACAAGAAGCAAGACATTAGTATGACTAATTAAAATGATCTGTTAAATCATTGTGAGTGTGCTTTATCTCTTTTACATTCATAATGGGGATTGTAATCAGCATACGCATCGTATCTTGAAGCTTCAAGTGGAGTGGAATTGATCTTAGCTTCTTTTTCTCTTACCATTCTCAAAAAACGCATTTCAATAAAAGGAATCTGAAATTCTTCGAATAAACGCACAAACGAAAATTGTGGTGATTTGAGCATACGCAGCTAAAGTAACTGGGTATGTTAGCGCCACTAAAATGTTTATTTTTTATAAGTTAGTACTCAGAAGTATATATTGGATCGAAATAGCTACCTTAAAGCTGATTTTTGGTAGATTGAATTGTTACAAAATATTCTACTTTATAAATTTTGTCAAATCAACTTGAGCTAAAAATGGGATTATTTTTCATTAGGAATTAGTGGGTACTGTCAAACTTGGATTATAGCTAGAATTTAACAGAATGTTCAATTTTATTATAAAATATACTTTATGCTTATTTTTTCTTCATGTTATTCAAAGTTATATTTTATGTTCATTGATTTTGGCATTTTTCTTTTTTCTAAATGCATACTTTTGATATAATCCATTTTTTTTTGTGATAATCAATTTTCTTAATTAGTATTTCCTCTCCGATTTGGGTTATGACAGGTAAATGCTTTATAAATTAATCATAACTAGGGGCTCAAAGGTCACTTGTTGATTCACATGCAACAACATCACATTTTTCTGATATAAATCCTATTTTTAAGGACTGAAATACATTCATCATCTCTATCAAGAAGTTGTTGTTTTTCCCCGAATATACTGATGATGGTAGCAGTGGAAAAATGTTTATGGATATCTAAAGCATAAGAATTTTTTTACTATTTATGATAATTTAGGCCACAAAATTTATATTGGCAGTTGGACTGCTCGAAGGCAATTTGTCATCAGCGATCCAAGTCATATTCGAGTCTTCGATGACAATTCACTGATCATGTTTCAAAAGGTTTTTTTAGAAACCAAATTTAGGACAGCCTTCCTTCTTAAGGTAATGAGTACAATGGTCAAAAAGATTAGATGAAACGTATTTCTATTTTATTTGTGTCTATTATTCAAAGAATCTCAGGTTTGTTTTTATTGTTGCTAAATCTACCGTTTTTAGCTTTACAGAAGTTACCGGTTTTTATCCTTCTATAACAGCTGCTCCTTCAAATGATTGTTTTAATCTTCTCCTTCAAAAGCAAGTATCACGTATAGAACTTTTATGAGCTGAAGTAAGGAAATTCTTAATTCTAAATGAAGTTACCTGATGATCGACGATATAGTATTGAATGAATATTAGAGGATTTCGCTAAACTTCTGATTTCCCTGAGTCACTTATATATTATTTACAGGCATAAGGTAAAATTTAGGGGTTTATCAAAATCCTCTTCAATTAAATAATGGAGTTGATCGCAGTTGGATACATCACAACTAAGGAAATGTACACGTTTAATATATATCACTACTGGAAATATGGATAATGCATCCGAGATCGCAAGAGAATTGGTTTCAAAGAAATTTGCAGCTTGCGTAAATCTTTTTCCCATATCCTCAATATACAGGTGGAATGAGAAGATAGAGGAAGATAATGAAATTGGTATGTTTGTAAAAACTGATTATCCGTGCTTGGAGGATATTATAAAGCTTGTAAAATCTCTACATACCTACAAAATGCCTGCTATTGAATTATGGGAAATTGAAGGAGAAGAGGAGTATCTTGGCTGGGTTCATATAAATAGCTCGGGAGAAAAGGTTTCAACATCTCGTAAAATATGAAGTTTACGGTCGAAAATTTGAAGTGGAGAGTCTGAAGTGCAAGGTAGAATAAAATTCTAGTGCTTCGATTCCGATCTATATCCATAAGCAGATATATTTCTTTAGGGTCTTAAAAAAATTGGTTCATTTTTTAAGGGCTAATTAGACTTATTTTTCCATTTAGATATTATAAATTGTTCTCCAAATATAGATATCGATGAGAAAGAATTTATTTTGCATTCAACTGGATAATTATTTGTAATTTTCCTTTATAAAGCTTATTAATCCTCTTTTAATATTGAATTTAGCATAAAAGGACAAATGTAATATGATGCCCAAATTGCAAATAAATATAATTGTTCAAAAATAAATCTCTTATTTAACTCAGATCTCAATTTAAAGCTTCATTTTATTCCAATCGAATACCTCATAGCTTGCTTCTGGTTTTTCGACTGGAATAATTCAAATTCTTAATCGCATAAATACTGTTTCTAAAAATAATAGAAGTGTTTCTGGAAATGCAAAAAATATACTTCTCGAAGGGAATGTATGGGGACGTAGGAAATATATCAAAGATTACTTTAGTATCCCTCCTTCTATATGGCATAAATAAGTAATTTAAAGATGGAAGGCATTCAAAATGGAACACTTGCCAAAAAAGTAGCAAATTTGCAGGGCTTAACCCGAAAATTATCTCTTATTCGGAACAGAAGGAATTATTAGTAAACAGACGGTTGAATTTGTTTAACAAAAATAGAGGTAAATATTCTGTTGAGTTAAATGCGCAAATAAAAATTCAATCCTTTCTCTGGAGAAGTACTGAGAAACTCTTGAAAATATTAAGTAGTGGGTGCCTTAAGGCACCTCATATTTAGTTCTATAATTATCTTTCTAATCTTACTTTTTTAGGTTGTTTCAGACAAGTTCCTTGTTGAAATACATATCATAAGAACTCATGTCAAAATAACCATGACCACTAAGGTTAAATAAAATTGTTTTTTCTTCTCCTTTCTGATTACATTTGAGTGATTCATCGATTGCACAACGGATAGCATGGGCAGATTCTGGAGCAGGAACTATGCCTTCAGTTCGAGCAAACTGGACAGCGGCATCAAATATAGGATATTGGTTATATGAAACAGCTTCAATAAGCCCTTCAGCACAGAGTTTACTGATAATCGGATTATCTCCGTGATAGCGAAGTCCGCCTGCATGGATTGCAGGGGGTACATGCTTATGGCCTAAGGTATACATTTTTAGAAGCGGGGTCATTTCGGCAGTATCTCCAAAGTCGTACCTGTATTCTCCTTCTGTTAGGGTCGGGCATGCCGAGGGTTCGACTGCGATTACTCTAGTGTTCCCTTTTCCCTTAATTCTGTCCTTAATGAATTCAAAGGATATACCTCCAAGATTGCTTCCTCCCCCGCAACAGCCTATAACTATATCAGGGTAGGTTTCAACCTTTTCAAGCTGTTTTTTGCTTTCAGTTCCAATTACTGTCTGGTGGAGCAAGACATGGTTAAGCACACTTCCTAGAGAGTACTTAGTATTATCATGGTCTACTGCATCCTCGACAGCTTCACTGATTGCTATTCCCAAACTCCCCGGTGTGTTTGGCTGCTCTTCAAGGATTTTTCTCCCGAATTTCGTATCCTTACTAGGAGAGGGAACAACATTTGCTCCCCATACAGTCATTAGAGATTTTCTGTAGGGTTTCTGGTAATAGCTGGAGCGGACCATATATATTTTACATTCTAGATCGAAGTAGTTACAGCCAAGAGAAAGTGCACTTCCCCATTGACCTGCTCCGGTTTCTGTTGTGATCCTCTCAGTTCCTTCTTTCATATTATAGTAGGCCTGTGCAACGGAAGTATTGCTCTTATGGCTACCTGCCGGACTTACACCTTCGTATTTGTAATATATCTTTGCAGGTGTTTTGAGATACTTTTCCAGCCTGTATGCCCTATAGAGAGGGGTGGGTCTCCAGAGCTTATATATGTCGAGAATCTCTTCAGGGATATCGATATACCTCTCATCACTCATCTCCTGCTTAATAATGGCTTTTGGAAAAATCGGCTCAAGTGCTTCGGGATTTATAGGTTCCCAGGTCTGGGGATCAAGAGGTGGATCAATGGGGAAAGGCAAGTCGGAAAGGACGTTATACCACTGTTTAGGAATTTCATTTTCGTCAAGGATAATCTTGGTCTGTTCCATGGATATTCTCCATCATATCGCTTCTACAAAAAATCAGACTTCGATGTATTTAAGTGTTATTTATTTTACATTTCCTGTATTCATATCCTATTTACACACCTTTCGAATAAACGATTATTTTTGGAAAGTATACTCCTTGTGAGATACGATTACTAAATATGGTAAATGTTATGTATAACAAATGGACATGTTATCAGAACAGAAACCTCAACTATGAAAATAAACAGTTAAAGACTTTAAGTAAGATCCTATCTATTTTTTACTATGATTTTTCTGCGAGTTCCACAACGAGCTTTGCTATTTCAACAGCATTTGTACCAAGCAGGTGTATCATGGGCTCTTTTCCTAAATCTCCAGTATCATAGACTACTTTCGGTATGCTTTTTTGTGATTTGACTGCTTCGGGTATCTCCCAATCCATGGTGGTGCAATTTTCCGGTTCTTCAACGCGGTTAAAGGAATATAAACTGAGTCCAGCTTTTCTACAAAGGGAAATGTTGCTTTCCGAATATCTTACATTAATTGCAGCCCTTATTTTAGGATTATAACGAAGGGCAGAAAGGATAATCCTTGCTATGTGCCTGCTAGCTCCAAATTTCACACAGCCTACATGAACCGCACGTTCCCCGCATCTCACTATCCTGTCCTCCACTGCCGCAACTTCCTCCAAGTTGTGTGCGCCAGGAATTGCCATTCCTATGTTACAGCCATCTTCTGGAATATATTTTTGGAAATCAGGGCTTTTCTCAAGAATTAAAACTGCTTCTTTTAAATTTTTTAAAACCAGATAGCGCTCTTTTTCCTCTAGGGTTGTTCCCAATGGGTCTACTGGGTTCACTCCTCTACCTGTAGGCCTGCTCTTCATGATTGCCTGCATTACGAATTTCTTTGATTCTTTTGCAGCTTCTTCTAGGCTTTTCCCAAATGCTAAAAAGGCAGCCATTGCTGCAGAATAAGTACAGCCAGATCCATGGGTTCCCCCGCTTACAAAAGTTCCCTGTATACTGGTAAATGTATCAGAGCATGTTTCATACAGCAGGTCAGTGGCATCTAGGTGTCCTCCTGTAACAATAACAGCTTCGACACAGAGATCTGCTATTTTCTTGGCTGCAATTTTCGCATCCTCAGGGCTTTTGACAGAAATACCTGCAAGTGCACCTGCTTCCAAAGCATTGGGAGTTATCACTTTGCAGAAGGGCAGCAGCTCCTCGATGAGGACAGGAAGAGACTCTTCTCTCAACAGATTCCCCCCGGCTTCTGCAGCCATTACAGGGTCTAGTACAAGGGAAAGTTTATGTTTCTTTACCTCTTTTGCAACTTCTCGTATTATTGCAGGTGAGGCCAGCATTCCTGTCTTTACCCATTTGATGTCCATATCCATACACACAGCTTCTATCTGACTGGTAACAGCTGCAGGAGGTAGATCGAAAGTATCTAAGACACCTGTGGTATTTTGAGCAGTAACTGATGTAATGGCGCAGGTCCCATGCACTCCCAAAGCAGCAAAAGTTTTCAAATCAGCAGCAATTCCTGCACCACCCCCTGAATCAGAACCTGCAATAGTTAGAACAATCGTGTTGTTCGTTGGTGATTGCTTTTTTGTCATATATTCATCTCTTATTCATTCTTTCACATCATGGATTATAAAAATGAGAGATTGCTTCGATAACTTTATATACTGTATTTGCGACTTTGGTTTGAATAATCCCAAATTTAAACACGGCGATCAGTTTAAATCTAGATTAACTATTTATACCATATAAATTATGACTTGATTTGTAATTTTTTAAGGGGACTGTAAGGATGGCAAACCGACCTCTGGATATTTTGAACAATGCACTGGACACACCTGTTATCGTTAGATTGAAAGGCGCACGCGAGTTTAGAGGCGAGCTAAAAGGATATGATATTCATATGAATCTCGTGCTTGACAATGCTGAAGAATTAAGAGAAGGAGAAGTTGTAAGCAAGTTCAGCAGTGTCGTTATCCGTGGTGATAATGTGGTATACGTATCTCCATAATCTATACCTAGAACTCCATCGATTATCTATAAACTAGGTAAGCAACAGGATTTATTGTGACCGACACATAGAAATAAATTCCGGAAAAACAAATTGCTTAGGATTCTCGAATATTGTTCTAATGTAATTGAGTTCTTTAAGGAGATTTAGGAATGAGTAAAGGTACGGCATCAATGGGAAAAAGGCAGAAGCGCACGCATGTCAAATGTAGGCGATGCGGTAGTGTTTCTTTAAATGTGCATACAAAACAGTGTACTTCATGTGGCTTTGGAAAAACATCCCACATGAGAACTTATAAATGGCAGGCTAAGTGCAAGTATTAAATCTGTCTGTTTCACTTTTTATATTATTACCTGCACCGGAGGTCTAAATTGAAAGAAGAATGTGGTGTTGCAGGCATAATTCTCCCAAATGATAGGCCACAATCCAATAATGTAGCATTCAAGCTTTATTACGCTCTTTATGCCCTCCAGCATAGAGGCCAGGAATCTACTGGCATAGTTGTCCATGATGGCATATCTCCTAAGTCCATAAAAGGCATGGGCCTTGTGCCTGATGTATACACTAAAGATTCTCTTGGACGCTTGATCGGGAATTTAGGGGTGGGGCATGTCCGCTACTCGACTACTGGTGGATCCAAGTTAGAAAACTGTCAACCCTTTGTTTTGAATTTCAAGGGTGGAACAATTGCAATTGCTCATAATGGAAACTTGGTTAATGCCAAAGCACTCAAGGATGAGTTGGAGTGCGAAGGTCGTATTTTTGTCAGTGATTCTGATACTGAGGTCATTGGTCACCTTCTTGTAAAAGAGTTGTTAAGACATGAGCCTGTGGAATCAATAAGGAATGTGATGTGCAAGCTTGTTGGCTCTTATTCCCTGGTTATATATACCAACCGCTATTTGTATGGTGTCAGGGATCCGTTTGGCTTCAAACCTCTATGTTTCGGGGAGGTAGATGGTGGATATGCAATTGTTTCTGAAAGTGTAGCTCTTGATACTCTAAACAGCACTCTTGTTAGGGATGTCCGACCAGGGGAGGTAATCGTCTTCAAGGGCAATGGCTTCGAGAGTCACCAGATAGTGACTGAACCTCATCCTGCAAATTGTGTTTTTGAATTTATCTACTTTGCAAGACCCGATTCAGTAATTGACGGGAAACTTGTCTATAAGGTACGAGAAAATATTGGAAGGGAACTCGCAAGTGAGCATCCGGTTGAGGCTGACATTGTTTCTCCTGTCCCTGACTCAGGGATTACCTCAGCAATCGGCTATGCCCGGGAATCAGGCACCAAATATATCGAAGGCCTGATGAAGAACCGTTACATAGGGCGGACTTTTATTCTACCTGGCCAGGAGCTGCGTGACACTGCAGTCAGACTTAAGATGAATGCCATTAAGGATAATGTCAAAGGCAAACGTGTAGTTTTGGTTGACGATAGCATTGTTCGGGGTACCACGTCAAGGCGAATTATAGATATGGTACGGAATGCAGGCGCTTCAGAAATTCATGCAAGGGTCGGAAGTCCTGCAATTGTTGCTCCTTGCTATCTGGGTATAGATATGGCTACTAGGCAGGAACTCATAGCTTCTTATAAGACCATAAAAGAGGTTGAAAACCTTATTAATGCTGATTCTCTTGGATACCTAAGTATTGATGGACTCATGCGAGCTTTAGAATGCAATAAAAACGACATGTGTGTAGGCTGTCTCACAGGTGAGTACCCGGTGGAAATTCCAGGAGAAAACTGCAGAAAAAAACAGACACGTCTGGATTATTTTAATAAACTAAAGAGTTCCTGAATGAGGCTATTTTAAAGTTTTTTTGAGGGACTTGTGAAATGAGTTTGTTTTAGGGGTTCCGTTGCAAAAAATCCTTTCTAATGATACAATAGAATAAAAAGAAAACCAAAGATAGTAATATGCT
>PLUB01000090.1 GCA_003164755.1 Methanosarcina sp.
TTCTTTCAAGGTTAGATCTTTTAAGGTTGATTCTTTTAAGATTAGCCCAAAAAGGTTAATTTCTCCAAGATCAATCATACAATAACCTTTTTATTTTACCACGAAATTCTGAAGTATTTGGCTTTTTATCGATAGTAATCAATTGTAAACTATATCAACGACAATTCAATTGTATTTCAATAAATAGTAAACTGTGAAGCGTTGGGAAATCTCTAATCTATGGCTGAACATGATTTAAGCTAAAAGACTGGTAGTAAAAAAGCGAGTGTAAGCAATTTGTTGAAATCGGAAGTTTATCAAAATTCTCTATTGATGAAACATCTTTTTGTTCAATTTTCGAAAAGTTTTTCCCAAGGACAAATTCGGATAAAAAGCTATCTTTTTGTCCTTGGAAATAGATAGTTATCTCCTGAAGCTGAGGTGACGAAAAACTAAAGAAAATTTAGTCCATAGAGCCATTTTTAGAGATTAAATCAGTTAATAAAATTGTTATCTGGCTTCGTAGCATGAAATCTCTCTCACATCTATCCGTATGGGTTTTCCCAGTTTATTTGAAACGATGCTTTTCACCCTTGCTATAGACCTGTATTCAAGTTGAATACGAACAGACATAGCTTCTCGTTCTTCAATATAAATATCGTTTGAGCTGAGAATAGAATGGACGGAGATTTGCTTCTGCATAACCCTTGCTATCATACCTGGGGTCCCCTCTTTAATGTCCTGAAGGCTGGTAGAAGTCAGAAGAACATCATCTCCCACATTAAGCTCGATTATTCCTAAAAAATTTAGAGGATTTCGGATCTCAAGAGTTCTGAGAGTATGTTTTTTCAGGATATCGATCACATAATCAGCAATTCCTGTTAATGCTATGTACTCCATGGGATCACCCGTACATTGGAAATTCCTTTTTTATTTCCCCTTTCTGGTCAGTTGTCTGAACATCTTCAGCAAGCCTCTGAAGTTCTATTTCTATGCGTTCAGCCTGTTCCACAAGCCTCTGGGTATCTATCGAAAGTTCATAAAGCTCATTTAAAACTTCAATAACAGCAGATGCAGCCCTTGGGTCCGGGTTCTGAGTTCTGGTAGCTCCCAGTAAGCTAAGTGCAGGAATCCCACGCATCAGGCATTCAGTCATTACGCTGCCTGAAATCCCGGAGATAGTTCCCATCTGGAAAATCTCTACTTTATTCCTAATTTTTTCCAGCATTTCTGGCATAGTGGCTGCCCCGAAGACTTTGTGCCCTCCGTCCATAATAGCAATTCCCGCAATGGAAACTATTTCTTTTACATTAATAGACTGGGCCCAGTCTACCAGAGCATTACTAACATCGTAAGAGACTGAGTGGCTGATGGGAATGTCGGAGATTACGATGATCAGGTTCCTCTCCTCATTTTCGTAGATCCTTACAGGCATGTTTATAAGGCCCTCATATAGCACTGCAATAGAGGGGAAATATCGAGAGTCAATGGAACCAATGTATTCCATATTCAATTCTTCGATCATATGCTGGCTTGCTATATTCCCCACAAGTCCGATTCCTGGAAAACCTTCAATTAAAATCGGGTTTTTTGACTTTAAAGGTTTGGTAATAATCTTCACATCATTATTGTCATAATCCGTAGCTGACAAAAAAATCACCTCTATAAAATGCGACCCCTATGACTATATCTGACCTAATCACTGATAAACAATTTTTTCAGCAGCCTGTTCTGCTTTGCTTTCTGCATTGACGTCAACAAGAAAAAAATTATGCAATGAACCCGGATTTCCGAATTTCATAACTCTTTTTTTTATTAAAATAGACTCGTTTCAATATATATTTTTTCTCCTGGGGAGAGGTATATATAACCAAATATATTTAAAATTTAATACAATATATCTCATCAATTGGAACCACTCATAGGAGGCTTAGTTTGTGAAATGGTTATGAGAATGAGCATAGGTTAGAAAAGGAACCGCAAAAAAGAGATACAACAGGATACAAAATACGAATGAACATAAGAAATATAATCGAGAAAATATATTCTCTATCGATACAGTGTAGGAGAGTCAATGCGAAAGCAATTGTTGAGGTAAGATCAAGAAGCTCAGCATAGTAGGAAATATTCCATATTGTAGCAGCTAGCACGAGCAGAAAAATCGCTATAAGAGTGACTGAGGGGTTAAAGAGTAGCGGAATAAAATTTATCTGAATAAGCTACCATTATTGTCAGAAAGAAAAAGGCTAGTGGGAAGTAGAAGGATAATACAATAAGAAACCTGAAGAACCCAGGATAGTGATTACCACTCAGGCTCATATATTTTACGAAATTGAATGCTCTGTCACAAAGAGGTTAGTAGATTATTCCATAGTGGAAATAATTCCTTATATTCAGGTATCTCTTCGGAATAAGCTTCGAAGTAGCTATTGATATTGCAATTATGGAGCTAAAAAAGGATATATTCTTGCTTCCGATGACACGGTAATTATAGCTATCTGAGACATTCGATAGGGAATATATGTGGTCCTTGTAATCGGCCCATCTCAAAGTATTGATTTCTTCTCCTCACAATTTCGGAAAAATCATTTCCATGTCTTGAGCAAGAAAAGATTGAAGTAGGAAAAAATCCAGGTAAAAAAACCCAGGAAAAATTAGTTAGACACCTGAATTCAAAGTTAAAAATATTTTTTCCCACTTTTTTAAAGCTTTGGAAAGTGTATACAGAGGCTTCCTTCCACTTTGCCCTGGTTTATCTCCAATCCCCAAAGATAAATATATCTAGTGAGCATCTATAATGCCGGCATGTCAGTAATATTCGAAATTCTTGACAAGGACGCGGGCGGCAGGATAGGAAAGCTCAGGACTCCACATGGAACTGTAGAGACACCTACAGTAATGCCTGTAATCAATCCGAATATCCAGCTCATCTCTCCGAGAACAATGAAAGACTTCGGGGCAGAAATCCTGATTACCAATTCTTATATTATCTACCGCAAGGAAGAGCTGCGCAAAATTGCTCTTGAGAAAGGGCTGCACAAGCTCATGGATTTTGATGGGCCCATTATGACTGACTCAGGTTCTTTTCAGCTTTCAGTATATGGTTCTGTTGAAGTAACAAATGAGGAGATTCTTGGGTTCCAGCAAAAGATAGGAAGCGATATTATTGTTCCTCTTGATATTCCAACACCACCGGATGTTCACTATAAAAGAGCTGAAGAGGAGCTTGGGATCACATACGAACGCCTGGAAGTTGCCCGTAAGTTTATTCAGGGTGAACAGCTCCTTGCAGGACCAGTGCAGGGCTCAACCTACCTTGATCTTAGAGAAAAGGCTGCTTTCCAACTGAGAAACCTCAAATTTGAGGTATATCCTCTGGGAGCAGTCGTCCCGCTCATGGAAACATACCGTTATGCAGAACTCGTTGACTTAGTTGCTGCATCCAAAAAAGGGCTTTCTCCAGTCTCACCGGTACACCTTTTCGGGGCAGGACATCCCATGATGTTCTCTCTTGCAGTGGCACTTGGATGCGATCTGTTTGATTCGGCAGCTTATGCCCTTTATGCCAAGGACGGACGCTATATTACTGTAAATGGAACTTATCATGTAGAAAAACTAAATTATTTGCCCTGTTTCTGTCCGATTTGTTCAAAATATACCGCACAAGAACTTAAAAAAGCAGATAATAGGGAAGAACTTTTGGGAAAGCACAACCTTTACGCAACTTTTGCTGAAATCCGGCTTATTAAACAATGTATAAAGGACGGAAAATTGCTCGAACTTGTAGAGAAACGATGCCGTTCTCATCCTAGGCTTCTTGAAGGACTGAAAAAACTCTATACACACTCACACTGGCTTGAACAGTTGGACCCGGCCACAAAAGGAACATATTTCTACTGTGGGCCAGAATCCTCCTCTAGGCCAGAAATCCTACGTTTTGGAAAACGGCTGGAAAGATTTAGCTTTGAAGGCTCGGTACTTATTCGCACAGACCCTGTGAAAGGAGAGGGCAACTATGATCAAATCCTTAATTTCAAAGCACCATTCGGGGCATTCCCTGTTGAAATGGAAGAAGTATATCCTTTCAATGCCGAGGTCCCAAAATTTCCGGACTACGAAGCCCTAAGTACGGCTCTTCTAAATACTCTTAAACTAATGGTCTTGAACCCGAAAGCAGAGTTTACCTTTGTCTGCGAAAAGGAGTCCCAGCACCCGCTATTTGAAGAAATAAGCAAAAATGCAAATTTGGTCTACCGGGAGGCTTTGGAAAACAAATAAGAAATGCACTCTTTGGGAGCTTTTTAACGACATTGAGCATTCAACAATTCTTTAGACTTCCTAATATGTCCTTTTGATTTTATAATAACACCGTCACTGGTTATCAGAAATAAAACGTTGTATCTGAAAAAAAATAAAAAGAAAAACTTTTTGAGATGTGAACCTTTATAGGATTTATTGTAAGCAACTTTATAAATTAAAAAAAGCCAGAGGTATAAATTATTCTGGTAAAAAGACTCCAGTATCTATTCGAAAAAAAGAGGTGAAATAATTGTCTCTTACAGCAAAAATTGGGGAGCTCAGTCCTTACCTTAGGCTTTTGAGACCCGAACTCTACTACATGGATCTTACCCTTCCATCTTCGAGTGCAATTCTGGCCTCTTATATAGCAACTGGAGGGCTACCTAAACTTATTCCCTTCTTGATTGCCGTAATAGGTGGCTTTGCAGCGATTACCAGTTCATACGTTTTTAACGATTGCTGCGATATTGATATAGATATGATTAATCTGCCAGGCCGCCCTCTACCATCTTCTAGAATCTCAAAAAATTCGGCTCTGATTTATGCCTTCTTGCTGTTAGTAATAGCAAGCGCATCAGCCACTTATCTGAACCCTGAATCTCTCCTTATCCTTTTTATTGCGGTCGGAACTATCACCATTTATTCGATCTTTGCAAAGAGGCACACCTTTCTCAGCTTTTTGCCCGTGGGAATCTCCTACGGGCTTGTGCCTATAGGTGTTTGGGTTGCCTTTGACCCCATAGGTCTGCTGAAAGGCGGCGACGTAGTAACTCTGCCCTTGACAGCTATTTTTTTTGGGCTCATGATGTGTGTTACAGACTGGGCTTTTACTCTTGGAGGTGTTTCCAGAGACTTGGAAGGGGACAGGATTAAGGGTGCCCCTACAATGCCAGTGATCTTTGGAATTCCTTTTACCGCCAAATTTGTTACTATCTGGTGGATTATCGGAGTTATTGCATCAGTGCTTATCGGCTGGTCTGCCCATCTAGGGCCTGTATATTTTGGAGGTGCTTTTGCCTCAGGGCTCTGGATGCTTGTTCAGTGTTTTGACTTTATCAGGCACCCTACCCCGGAGAGGGGAGGGGCACTCTTCCTTAAAGGCTCAAATTACAGAGCAATCATGTTCGGATCAATGATCCTTGATGTGATGCTGTGCATTTATGCGGGATCTTATATTTCTATTCTCTGGTAAAAAAAGGTAGGGGAAAATGGATGCGGACATTATTGTGATTGGAGCATCTCCTGCAGGACTGATGGCTGCAAGGAACGCGTGTGAAAAAGGCTCTACAGTTCTTTTGCTGGAAAAAAAAGAAAATATTGGAAACCCTCCACATCCTGCAAATTCTTTTTTTAAGGGTATGTTCGATAAATGTGGAGAGACAGTAGATCCCTCTTATGTAGTGCATTATCTCAAGGGCATGCAAATTATTTCTCCAGCGGGAAGGATAGTAGAGGTTGAGACCCCTGGATATGCTATTGATAAAACAAAGTTCGACATATGTTATATGAAAAAAATAATAAAAATAGGTGTAGATCTTCAAAAAGGGGTCGAAGCACAAAATATTCTCAGGGATGGGAAAACATTTTCTGTCAAAACCTCGGCCGGGATTTTTAAGTCAAAACTCGTGATTATCTCTGACGGTGTTAATTCGAAAATTACATCCTTTATCGGGCTGAAAACGATGAAACACCCGGGAGATATTGCTTGGGGAATTGAACTTGAAATTCGGGCTTCTGACATTGGTAAATCAAAAATGTTTGAATATTACGTAGGGAATCATGCACCTGGATGGAAGACTACTTATTCCCCACGGGGGGGAGACAATGCTTCAATCGGGGCATATGTGCGCAGATGCGGAAAGGATGCAACGCCTTACCTGAACTCTTGGATTGAAAAATTCAAAAAAATGAAAGGACTGATAGATTTTGAAGTTGTAAGAAAATTTTCCGGCGGAGACCCTATAGTAACACTTCCGAATGAGTTTATTACCGATGGAATCATGGTTGTTGGCGGGGCAGCTGGTCAATCCGGGATAGGCTATGCAATGAGAGCAGGCCAGATCTGCGGAGATGTGGCTGCAGATGCTATAAGAAAGGGGGACATTTCCAGAAATTCCCTATCAGAGTACCGGAAGATTTGGGAAAAGGAATTCAAGGTAGAACACTACATTGGCCGCATAGGGCTTGAAACTCTCCGAAAAATGACAGATAGCGAAATTGATGAGATGATAACTGTTTTTGAGAAGGAAAATCTCTCATTCATTCATGGAACTTCAGTTGAGCAGGCGATACAGATCCTTGCATTCATGTTGAAGAAAAAACCCTCTTCAATATTGAAGTGCAGAGCACTTCTCAGAAACAAATGAACTTAGGATTTTAAAAGATCAATTTAAATAAAGAATAAAATTTGCACACATATCAGCATCAAATATCATATGCAGGATAAAATATGAAGTATGATTTTTATAAAAGCCCCTTTCTAAGAATATCTCTCAAAATAGATGGCGGGCACATGAGAGTAATAACCAGCAGGCCAGCGTCCATAATTATGCGAAAAAATCTTGGAAAAATCCTCTCAATTTTTGAAGGAGAAAAACCTGCAAAAATCGAATTTGAGAGGGTTATTTGTTCAACCTGGCTACCCCCCATACCGAGCCTAGGTTTTGATCGCCTGGTTAAAAGTCAGCTGTTGTCCATTCTTGGAAAAATGATTCCTGATCAAGTAACTATCTCCATAACTGAAGAATGTCCCAACAACTGCATCCACTGTGCTCTTCCTGACACGAAAAATCGGGCGAAACTTACACCTGAAGCAGTGAAATCTACAATTGATCAGGTTCTCGAGATGGGCACGACCGTCGTGATCTTTGACGGAGGCGAACCTCTTACATATCCTGGGTTAGAAGACCTGATTAATCATGTAGATCCTGAAAAAGCCGTCAGTGGAATGTTTACCTCTGGAGTTGGGCTGACTGAAGAGAGAGCAAGAAGTTTGAAAGAAGCAGGCCTTTATTCCCTTACTATCAGTTTTGACAGCGCGTTTGAAGATAGGCACGATTACGTCAGGGGTAGAAAAGGGGTTTTCAACAGTGCAGTTGAGGCAGTCAAAAATGGACTTAAGGCAGATCTGCTTGTGAATATGTATGTGGTACTTTCCAAGGACAACGTAGACGAGCTTGAACAAATATATACACTTGCTTCAGAGCTTGGAGTCCACGAACTTTCCTTGTACGAAATAGTCCCTACTGGAAGGTGGATGAATCATGCTTCTGAAATCATGAACCCAAAAAATATGAGAAAATTTGACAATTTTGTATCGATCGTCAGGGAAAAAGAAGGGCCAAGAGTTTTTGCTATCCCGCAGGTCATGAAGGTAACCGGCTGTATTGCAGGTAGGAAATGGTTGCACATCACTCCCGAAGGGAACATCCTGCCCTGTGCTTGTATCCCTATTATATATGGAAATGTCTATAGAGACAAAATTAAAGATATTTGGAAGAAAATCCGTGAGGATCCTGTTTATAATGCAAGGTACTGCCTTATGAGGAACCCAGAATTTCGGAAAAAATACTTGAAAGTTTTAGAGTAGGTTTGGAAGAAAAGTTCTTAATCCTACTTTTGGCCCACTTCCTCAATAATTTTCATGGATTAAACAGAGGTGGTAAAGATCAAGTCATGGAGGATTCCGATGAATCTCTGATTTTCACGAGTCAATTAATGTACCATTTATGTATATATGATAAAATTTAGATGTTTAAAGAAATCCTCTGTAATAAACAGTATTTCCGAATATCTTCATTTACGAAACTATTTTTATAAATGAGATAAACATCAAAGAAATGATTTCAGATAATGAAATAGTTGATTATGATAATGAAAAATAACTTCGCTTAACTTATTTAAAAATTTGAAACAATAAGCTTTGATAATGATTTAACTTTTTAACTTTGCCAGAACTCCGAGGTGGTCTTCATGATAGGGCATCAGGTCCTTTACGCAAAGAATCTCGAATTTTGGTTCAAGTGTTTGCTCTAGTTTTCGAAGCTCGTTTGTAAATATTTTTATAGGGTTTACTACAGTATCGATACTTCGTGCCTTGATGGAAAGCAGGAGATACCCAGTTCTTTTCAAAAAGCGAGCAGCATTTCTTGTAGCTATTTCGACCTGGTTGGGTTGTGCAACGTCCTGGAATATGAGATCCACAGACTCAACCAAATGGGCATAACTATCAGGTTTCCTTGCATCAGCTAGGATTGGGTAAATATTTTTCCGCCTAGATGCAAGTCCTATGAGATCTCTCATACTTCGCGGGGCGAACTCAACGGCATAGACTGCACCATCTGAAACGATATCAGATACATGACTAACAGTTGTGCCTGATGCTGCTCCAAGATAAAGAATTTTAAAATCTTCTTTAATAGGTATGTTGAACTTCTTTAGGATCATGGCTCCAAGCTTGCTCCTGCGTGGATCCCATATACGGTACTCAATCCCTTCGAAAGTAATTAGTTTTTCTCCGTATACTACTTTACCATAGTCAATGTTCCGTGTAGCAAGCTGCTTTTTGTCTTTCACAACCTCATAAATTCCCTCGTATAGTTTATTTACTTTAGGCATTTACTTCCACCTTTTTTTTTGTTTTTTGTCTCATTTACGTGCATTCGTTGAGGAGGTTGGGGATTCGAAGCCTTGATCTGTCGGACCTTTGTTTCAAGTTTCTCTACAAGGGAGGGATCTATTTCGCCGGAATAATAGTCGAGTCTCGCAGCAATGGATAACTTTCCGGCAAGCGCTCGTGCGATTTTTCCCCTCACCCACCAGGGAGCAGTATTAAGTAGATGATGACTATAGATGATTCCATGTTTAGGAGACGGAGCTCTACCTCGAAGGTGCTTGAAGAGAGCCTTGCTAGCCCCTAAAACTTGAATGGTACTTGAAGGAAAAGCAGCAAGTTTCTCGAGGCTCCCTGCAATGCTTATTAATCTTGCCCCAAGAATTGAGCCTGCAATGAGTTTCAGGTTCGGTGAAATATATCTCATTCTGTCTTCAATATAATATTCTATCTGTTTCTTCCTTTCATACAGACTGTAGACGCTTTCTGCAAAGCCTTTAAGAAGCAGTTCATCTGCAGTTTCTAGTTTTGCACCCATGGAATTTATGGTCTTTGGATAAAGAGGATTTTCAGGCCCTATATTTTTAGGTGAACCATAATATGCAACAAAAATGGCAAGTGCTTCTCCCCCAAGACCACTTTCCGGGAAATAAATCCCATACCATTCGGAAAGTCTTTCCGATAGGGAGTTTATATTTTCATTAATGTCATCAAGGGCTTCCACAGCCTGGATAACTCGCTGATCAGGTGTGAGAGCTCCTGATACTTGAAGTTCTGCAGTTTTTATGGTTACTTCGTGTAAAAGGGAATAGTATTCTGAAGGAGAAGCTACAAACCTGCACTCGAGAGCTGCAGCTTTCAGATCAAATTTCGCTGGCAGAAGATTTGGTATGTTTTCTCTTAGGGCAAGGGAATGACATGCAAGCTCCTGGCTATCCTTTGAAAAAAGCTCATATTCCATAATTTCTCCTGTTCTGCTTATATCAAGAACTCCAAACCAGGTATTAATCTTCAATCAGAACCCCCAAATATATCAGCACCACGGTTTTTAGCCTTTGTGAGCAATACTTTCCCGCCAAGAGACTCAGTAAGTATTCGCTGAGATTCTTTCTGAAGTTTTTTGCCTTCTCCGATGCTACCAACAATCCCGTAAACTACTGGCCCAAAAGAACTGATTCCTGAACCATTTGCTCCATTATCTCGCATATACTCCATGATGTCCAGAACAGGCCGTTGCTGAAGTTCGACTTCCCGCTTCTTAAAACCTGCAATCTGGAAGTGGTTGATTGCCCTGCCGAAACTTTCCAGGTCTTCTTCCATTATTGCTGGTAGCATCTGAGTAAGGATTACATGGGAAATCTCCTGAACTTCCGCAAGCGGAATAGGACAATACTTTTTGAAAATATCCACTTCTTCTGCGCCATGGACTCCTTTAGTATTGGGAATTGCAAGGACAATCGGCCAATCAGGAAAATTTCTCCTGAAGAGCACAGGGCCAGGAGGTACATGTGAGGCAGCAGAAGGAGAAAATTCACGCTTATCATTAAATTTATGGCCTCCATCCAGGATGAGACCACCGTATTCAAAAGCAGCAACCCCTATCCCAGAAGTTCCACCTCTATCCACAGCAACGGCAAGTTCCCGAATACTTTTTCCAAGTCCATAAATTCTATTTAAAGCTGCTGCTGCCGAAAGTGCAGCCTGAGTCCCAGAACCAAGACCTACGTGGTCGGGAATACTGTCATTAATATGGAGCTTAATACCTTTCCCAGCGGGCAGCAGAGCACCTGCTGCTTTTCTCATTTTCCCTGATAGAATAGAATCTCCAAAAATTTTGATATTATCAGCCTTATCTGCTAAAAGTTCCATGGATGGGTATTCCAGGGTAATTCCTACCCCCCCATCAACTCTGCCGAGCTCTGCATTGAGATCTATTAAGGTAAGATGCAGTCTGGAGGGAGACACTACTTTAATCATATTCACTAGTATCCTCATTACCTGTTCATAAAGATTCGGAGTTAGACTTTAAGGCAAACTTCCATTTAGGCTTCCACGTAGACTTCCATTTCCGCTGAAGTATATCCTTCACAACCGAGTAAGTGAAAGATAAAGTATTCCATTTAAATATAAATTTAATGAATGGAAGAATCAAAGAATGTATTTTTATACGTATTTCTAAATTTCCCTGAAAATCCAAGATTGGATCCATGAATTCAGGTTTTATGGAAAAATTGCAATGCCTACAACGGCTGTAGACAAATCCTGCGATAGCATGTAGAAATCCACAGAGAATACCAGTATCTGAAGGATCTGGGAGACAAAAAGTGATGTAAGATTCCAAGTTTTTAATTTTTATTCCATTTAACAAATCAAAACACAGACAAAATAAAGGTTTTCTTAGAGAATTAAATGCTTTAAAGCTCCATTGAAATATTTCTCTGATGGTCATTTCCTTTTTAGGCTCTGCCCGATATTCCGTTTTAACTCTTTCTGTTCCACTTACTCTATCAATTGACCCTGTTTTTTCTCCATCCTCAGTTTTATTTTTAATTCCGATTTTTTTTTCATCCTCACTAGTTACTGTTTTCTCTTTGAATTTCCTCTTTTTGTTATCTCTCTTTTTTTCTGCTTGCACTTTACATTCCGTTTTTGGAATGTATTCTGCTATGTTTTCACTTTGTTCAAACCTTGTTTCATCCTTCCAAGTCTTTACTACGTTTTCCGCTTTCGACTCTTTAGGTTCACCAATAGGTTTTTTTTTAGTTAGACGCTTTTCAATTAAAAAAGAATGGGAAAAAAACAACCATTTTAGAGCAAATATGCTTCTTAATTCTTTAGTTTCCTTCAAACTTGTGATTTTGAAATTGATAGTCAGGCCTATTGCTGTAAAAAGTATAAATAAAATCAACAGAATAACCAAAATGAAGAGATAGATAATGAACAGCATACTAAACAAATTACGAGGAAAAGAATAGTTCTAAATGTCTTGAGAAACCTAGTTCTTTATTTTCATTTCTGGAAATTCCTTGAAAGAGCTTAATTTTCAAAGAAATTTACTGCGAGCAGCTCTCTTTCTTAACTTGAGCTTCAGTATATTCTGCTGTTTCCTCCTCTCTAACTTTTCGTTCTCTGTTCTCCCTTTCTTCCAGAGTCTCTTCTTTTTTATGCTTACCTTTCCCTTTGAGCCTGTCTATAAGATCAGGCAACATATCTGGGAGGGCACTAAGGATTGATCCGGCGTCATTTTTCTCAGAGATACGGAAGATCCTCGCTTCTTCTTCAGAAATCATGATGAAGGCCACAGGTTCGATCTTCACTCCTGCACCCCCACCTCCTCCATACCCAGATTCATTATCCTTCTTGC